>CAMASI010000039.1 GCA_945861065.1 Klebsiella pneumoniae
GCCGTTGGCGAGTACCAGGAAGTCCAAGGCGACGGCGTACACATCGAGCTTCTCATGGTCGAACGGCATCGCTGCCTCGGGTCGGGAGGGGGATCGGGATCGGGATCGGGTGCGGGCAGGAGTATCGCGGAGCGGCTTTCGATCATCGCGCCCATTCTAACCGACTATTTGTAGTTTCTGAGGCGAACCACCACGCGCAACTTGGGCAGGACCCTGAGGGTTCCAAGTAACGCGCTGAAAGGCGTTATTCCGAAATCCGGCTGATGAATCTCCGCGGTAATCACCAGGTCGCCCCCGTCCGTGACGGCCGCTACGCCGACTTCTCGGGTTTTGCCGTGCAGCGTCAGTTCGCCGCTGGTCTCTAGGCCCTCGGCGGTCTCGTCGATCGCGTCAGAGCGAAACGTAATCCTGGGAAATCGGCGGCTATGCAGCACTTCGTTGGCAGTATTTCTCCGAATGGTTTCCCGATCGGACGTGGACAAACCCTCGGGGTGAGGCTCTCCGGCGCGCAAGGCATGCACGACGTCGATGCTAGCGGCATCAAACCAGGCGTCCACGCCTTCAGCCAACGTGACCTCAAACCGAGTGACGGCCAAACACAAATCGTGTCCAACGCGGGCCAGCAAGCCATCCTTGAACGTGTAGATTTGGACGGAGGCGTTTGACGCGTCAAATTGACGTTTCATCGGTCGATCCGAACCGGAACGCTGAAATTGGATTCCCCGTCGGATTTGGCAAACTGTAGCGGTGCGAGGGCGTCGAGCAGGCATCGAAGGTCGACACCTTCGCCCTCAGCGTGAACGATCCGGTCCACACCGTCCATAGGCAACGTTGTCAGTTGGAGGGTGACGGATCGACGCTGGTCGTCCGCAACACAATCGGCCACGTCCGCCGCTTGCATCGCTGCTTGGATGGACGCGGAGTCGGTGGGCCACACGGGTGCGCTAGGATTCCGGGTGCGGTCGGGAATGGTTCGCTGCACCGGAGGCAGGTGGTGGTCCGGGGCATTGGGGTTGTCATAGGGGCCTGAGCTCACGCTCGAAGCGCGCGGTTGCCCCGGCGGCAACGTGGGCGCCACCGGCCCCTGCCCATCTGCGGCGGTGACCTGCCAGGCTTTCGGACGGAGGGAATCGCGAGAGGTGGGCGACCGCAGACGCCACAACCCGAGCGCGACGAGCACGCCACAGACGACAAGTGCCCAATGGGTCCGCGACATGGCTTCGCCCTACCGCTTTGGACCCGCGACGTCGACGCGCACCGCCAGGGTGGGCAGGTTGCGGTCCACTTCCAACCGACCCTCCATCCCGAAAGCCGCACACCCGGTGGGGTGGCGCCACATCAGCGACGCGCTGCGGTGCACCCACACGAATTCGTCCACTTCCGCGCCCGCGCCCGCGCCCACGGTGAGGTTTCTTAGCGGCCCCGGGAGGTCCACGAGCAGCGTGCCGCCGAGTTGGGAAAGCCCTTGCGTGGGCGCGGTCGCCCAGCCGACCTGCGGCCGGATCGGTCCTCGGGTTCGCGCCGCAGTGACGAGTACAAGACCCGGCGTGCCACCGACCTGCGTCGCCGCGGACCACCCCCCGCTGTCCACGTTGGCGCGCGCCGACCCGGACACGGGACCGTCCCCTACATCCATGGCGCCGGAGATCGCGCTCGAACCGTTGGTGCCTGTGCGCCGCCACGTCAGCAAAGGGCCGCTCCGCAGTGTCCACAGGCCGTCCTCCCACGCGCTTGACGCGTGCCACCCTGGTTCCAGCCGCTCGACGGCGCCACCAGCGGAACGCCATCCGGTGGCCACCGCAGCGACGTCCGTGATGGAGCGTCCGCGGGTGTCGTCTCGGAGTGCGGCGGCGTCTACGCGCGTGCGCGGAACAACGACGAGCGGTCCCGCCCGTGTGGCGCGCGAAACGTCCACGAAGCCAGCGCCCAATGGCGTCGGGGCTCCCACCTGCCAGGGGTCGATTCCTGTGGCGTTGGCCGCGGCCACTCCCTGGCCTCGAACCACGAACCCTCCTGGCAATTCGTCGGTGGGGGCGTCCCAAGACAAGACAGCCAGTTGCTGCGTTGTGACCGCTGGGGCGGTGAAGACGTCGCTGCCTAGGGACCAGCCGTGGCTGCCCGCGGCGGCCCGAAGCTCGGACCAGGGGGTGCTGCGCGTGAGGTAATCGGTGCCCCAATCCGCCAGCCAATCCGGGTCCGAGGGCAGAGAACCGTCCACGGCTGCGTAGCCTACGGAATCTGCGACGGAGGCGCTGGCGCCGGCGATGCCCCGAAGGCGAGACGCGCTTGTGTCCCACGCCAGGGTGCCCGAGGCTGTGCCAGTCGAGTTCGGAACGGCCCATCGGCTGAACAGGGTTCCTGCGGCGCCCCGCTCTGTTCGCAGCTCAGGGGTGGCAACCAGGTCGACGTCGGGTCCGACGGCGAAGAAGAGGGGCGCCGCGACACGAGCGCCGTCGTCGCTGAAGCCGACCTCCGGGAATCGCGGCCCGGAGTGTCGCCCGAGGGTGATCCGGCCTCCTGGGAGGGGAAGCACGGGCACGTCAAAGACCCGCAGCAGCGCTTTTCGGAAACTGAGGTGACCCTCTCCGTCAAGGGCGAGGGCTGCGGCCCGAACCGACCACGGATCCGGTCCGTCGCAGGCGCACGGAAACACCTCTACGTGCGTTCCGGACAGGGCGTCGTCGCGCACTGTGAGCACATCTGCGACGATGACCACCCCATCGTTGCGTTCGAAGCGAGCATCCTGGGCTGAGAACCCAGGATCTCCCGCGTGAAACTCAATTTGGGTCGCGGAGATGGAACCAGCCGGGCTTACCGCAACCACGTGGGTCAGGGTGATGGAATCACCTGCCATCCGTGCCGCGTCGGCGGTCAGTTCAAAGCCGGCGGCGACCGTTCGAACATGGCCCGTTGCAACCGCAACGCCGCCGACCCACTCGATTCGATCGGCTTGAAGTACGATTTCGGGGTTCACGGCCCTGAGGCGACTGTCGCGGCGAGTCGGACGAGCGCGGAAAGCCGGTCATCTCCGGGCTGGCCGGGCCGTGAGGCGGCCTCCGCTAGGAGAAGTAGGTCTTCCCAACTGTGACCGCGTGGTGGGCCGTCTACAATCGTATTGGCCGCAAGCCCGATGGCAGCGGCGAAACGCATGTCGGCGGACGCGTCTGCATACACGTTGGGCAGGGCCTCAACGGTGATTTCCGCTGAGCCCTGCTTGGTCCACTCGCCCGGGATCGGGCTGTCTGCCGTCCAAGTCATCTGCATGACGCTGCCTTCCGTCACCGGACGGAGGGCTACCTCCCACAACGACGTCCGGACGAAACCGGAAAGCACATGGTCTACGTCGAGGCGGTCTCGTTCTTCTTGGACGAGCCGCGCCCAGGCTACCGTCTCCGGATTGAAATGAACGGCGACGTCCAAGTGGCGGGCGACACTGTTGTGAGGGACAATGAGGTCCCACAGCGCGCCCTCGACCTCGTCTTTGGACCACCCATAGGTGACACGACCCAGGCCGGCGTGGGCGAGTTCCTCGATCCCTGCCACGGGTCCCGCGGTGCCCACAGACACGGCGCTGACCGACACGTTGTCCTTGCGGATGATGTCGGTCGTGGTGGCGATGGGATCGACGGCGATCAGGGCGTTGGTATCCGTCACCACGACGATCCGATTGTCTGTGCAACTGCGGCGCATCAACTTCGACAGGTCCACCGCATCTTTCGCGCCGCCCAGGAACCACCCTGAGGACGTCGCGAGCGAGTCCAGCACCGTCTGAATGGCGCTGGGGTTTCGTACGGCCGTAGGGTTGAGCAAGATGCCCGTGGCGCCGGAGTACCGGGCAATGCTCAGGGTCGTGTCGCGGGGAAGTCGTTTCACCAACGCGCCGATGGCCTCGCGCACGATGTCGAATCTCGACGTCGCGGGGTACAGCCCGCGTTCGTCGCGTTCAGCGCCCGCAAGCGCGGGAAATGACCGGCTTGGAGAGGTCAGCATCGATGGGGAGACGTCGAGTAGGAGCACGACGTTGCCGAGGTCCTCGGGCATAGGCGCCGTTTCGGCGCGAACGGACAAACGCACAAAGGCGTGGCCTGCCAGCCAGGGGTGTGGCGTGGCCTCAAGGCTGACGATCAGCGGATCGGGCTGTTGATCCACGTCGAATGCGAAGGCGTCCATCCAGTCGCCGGCCAGTACGTTGCTCGGCATCCGGTCCGAAGCGAGGGCCGCCCGGGCCTGATCGAAACTATTGATGTCGACCGGAGGCGCCCAACTGGCCACCGCGGCAGCGACCTCCGACCGCGTGCGCCGAGCTTCGACGCAGACTTCGGCGGAAGTGGAATCGACGTCATCGACGATGGGAATAGCCACGGGGGCCTTACAACCCGGTCGCCCGGGCAGCGCACGCCCGACGGGCAGCTACCACGTGTCCAATGGGTACCAGCGCGCCGCGGCGGCACCGAGTTGGTCCTTCCCGCCGTTGTCGCACACGACTTCGCCCTCCCAGATCATCTCGGAAGTCAGCGCGTCCTAGCGGACCTTCGGTCCTGTCCGTCACCGCCGAGTCAGCGGCGTCGGAGGTGGGACCTGGACCGAGTGTCTCCGAGGTCGCGTTTGGACCCGGCCCGCCGTCGCAGGCCGCGGTTGCGGCGAGCAGGTACTGACTTGCCCGGAGAACCCGCCGATAGTTTCGGCGCCTCTCAGCTGGTGGCGTCGAACGCGTCATCCACCCACTGGATAACGAATCCGCCTGCGTCTGGGTGAACCAGGGCCACCAGGAAGCCCATATCAGACCATTCCGGGGTCTGATCGGCCAGCCACGCTTCCGCGGCGTGGACCAGGCGGCGCACCTTGTCATCGTCCACAGCGTCGAGTCCGTCGTCAGCGCCGTCGCCGCGCGACTTCACTTCGACGAAACGTAGCGCGTCGCCGCGCGAGGCGATGACATCCAACTCGTGTCCGCCGCCGTGCCAGTTTGTGGCAAGCACGGACCAGCCGTCGACACGCAGCGCTTGCACAACGGCGTCTTCCGCGTCCCGACCGAGAGCGACCGCAGCCAGACGGTCGCGCACAGTGGTTACTTGCGCGCGTCCCGCATTGGCCGGAGACGGGCGGCTTTGCCCTTCAGGCGGCGCAGGTAGTACAAGCGCGCGCGGCGCACCTTGTAGCGAGTGACGACTTCGATCTTCGAAATATTGGGCGAAGACGCTGGGAAGATACGCTCAACGCCCACGCCGGAGGACATCTTGCGCACGGTCAACGTGCTGCCCGGTCCGGCCTTGTGGATGCAGATGACGGTCCCTTCATAGATCTGAATGCGTGTTTTGTCGCCTTCGAGAATGCGAACGTGGACGCGGACCGTGTCTCCCGCGCGAACATCGACATCGGGACGCTCGCGCGCCGCGATCAACTCGCTCTCGATCGTCTGCAGTAGGTTCATGACATTTCCGGTGTCGCCCGAAGCCAGTTTCGGCACCGCTCGGACGGGGCCCGCCTGCCTATTCGGACGGGTCCGGCCCGTCAACGCGCGCCGACCACAGGTCGGGTCGGCGCTGCCGCGTTCGATGTTCCGATTCTTGGGACCGCCACCGGGCAACCTTGTCGTGGTGTCCAGAAACCAGCACGTCCGGTACAGCAAGCCCGTTCCATAACGCGGGTCGTGTGTACTGCGGGTACTCCAACAACCCGTGCGAAAACGACTCTTCGGTGGGGGAGGCATCGTTCCCGAGCACGCCGGGGACGAGGCGCGCCACTGCATCTACGATGGCCATTGCCGCGATCTCGCCGCCCGTAAGCACGAAGTCACCGATCGAGACCTCCTCGTCCACGACGGAGGCGATTCGTTCGTCGACACCTTCGTAGTGGCCACAGAGCAGGACAAGATGGGGCAAGGCGGCGTATTCACGGGCGAGCGCCTGATCGAAACGTCGTCCCGCGGCCGTCAACCACAACACGCGAGCGTCGGGTCGGCGCACTGCGTGGATGGCGGCAGCAGCTACGTCTACGCGCATGACGAGGCCCGGGCCGCCGCCGTACGGGGCGTCGTCTACGGTTCGGTGGCGTCCCAGCCCGTGCGCTCGAATGTCGTGAATACCGACCTCAATCGCGCCCGCCGCGATGCCCCGACCGAGCATGGAGGTGGTGAGGGGCGCCCGCACCATGTCCGGAAACAGGGTGAGCACGTCGAAACGAAGGCTCATTCTGCGTTCCAGGTGGTGAGCACGACTCCCGTGGCATCGATGGAAACCACCGATTCTGCCGTACAGGGGATAAACTCCGTGTCGCCGCCGCTGCGGATTTCCAACAAGGTGACGGGGCCGCTGTCGTGCACGTCCACCAGGTGGCCGACGATGAGATCCCCTACGCGGACCGGCTTGCCAACCACGTCGCGCACGTAGAACTCATCCGGCTCGAGCGCCGGTAAGGCGGAAGCCTCGATTTCGATGTCGATCCCGATCCACGTCAGTGCCTGCGTCCGGTCGCGCAACCCGTTGATGCGCCCGATCACGCGCCCACCGGGTCCGGGCCGGACCTTGAGCACGGCGGTCTTCGTGGAGCCGTCGGGGGAACGCAGGGTCGCCTCGCGTTCGCGGTTGAACAGCGTCGACGTGCGGTTGTGCACATGCACCCGAACCTCACCGGCTGTGCCGAAGACGCCGACGATCTTGCCCCAGACAATCACGTCCTGGACTTGTGCCGGAGCAACTGAGGGAGCGAGTTCGGGATCAGCAGGCGTGAGCGCTGACCTCACCTCGCTGTCATTCCGAGGGGCCACTGCCAATCAGTTCGACGGTGGTCTTGCGCTCACCTGCGGCGGCAGAAACGACGGTCCGGATGGCGCGAAGCGTACGTCCGCGTTCGCCATCGACCGCTGCGACGTCATCCGGGTGGACGCGCAACTCTAGAATCGTGACCTCCTCCGCTTCCACGGGGGTGATCGTGACGTCGTCGGGGTGAGCGACGATCGAGCGGACGACGTGTAGAACGAGCTCGGGCATCAGGCGCTCGCCTGGACTTCAGTTCGAGCCTTCTTGATCAAGCGGGCCACCGTGTCGGAAGGCTGTGCGCCTTGGGACAACCAGTGATCCACACGCTCGATGTCCAGCTTGATACTGGACGGATGCGTCTTGGGATCGTACCAACCCAGGATTTCGATGAATGAACCGTCCCGTGGCGAGCGCTTGTCAGCGGCGATCACACGGTAAAATGGGCGCTTCTTGGCGCCGATGCGAGTCAGACGAATACGGACCATCTCGGTGGTTCCTTGCTGCGAGCGCCGCGGTTAGCCGCCGAGGCCGGGGGAGTCAAGGTCCGGGGGTCACAGTGGGATGTTGCCGTGTTTGCGCGGCGGATTGCGATCTCGTTTTCCTTCCAAGGCGTCGAAGGCGGCGATGAGGTGCCGACGGGTCTCTTCTGGCCGGATGACGGCGTCCACGAAGCCCAGTTCTGCGGCCCGGTAAGGGTTCGCGAAGTGCTTGCGGTATTCCGCCACCAATTCGGCGCGTCGGGCGACTGGATCGGCTGCAGCGAGCAGCTCGCGTCGGTACACAATGTTGACGGCGCCTTCCGGCCCCATGACGGCGATCTCTGCGGTGGGCCACGCGAGGTTGAGGTCCGCGCGGATATGCTTGCTGTTCATGACGTCGTAGGCACCCCCGTAGGCCTTGCGCGTAATGACTGTGACCTTTGGGACGGTCGCTTCGGCGAAGGCGTACAGCAGCTTTGCGCCGTGGCGGATGATGCCGCCGTACTCTTGTGCGGTTCCGGGAAGGAAACCGGGCACGTCCACGAGCACAAGCAGCGGGATGTTGAACGCGTCGCAGAATCGCACGAAACGGGCGGCTTTTGTGCTGCTGGCCACGTCCAGGCAGCCGGCCAATGCTGCCGGTTGATTGGCGACGACGCCGACGGACCGGCCTCCGAGGCGTGTGAAGCCGATGACGACGTTCGGCGCGTGGTCGGGCTGGACCTCCAAGAAACGACTCTCGTCGGCGACGGCCGTCACGACCGCGCGAATGTCGTAGGGTTTGTTGGGGTTGGTGGGCACCAGTTCGACGAGCTCGTGCACGATGCGGTCGTTCGGATCGGTGGTCGGCCGATGGGGTGCCGTCTCCTGGTTGTTCTGAGGAATGTAGGACAACAACGCCCGTAGAAGCGCCATCAGGGCACGCTCATTCGGTGCCTTGAAGTGCGCGACACCGGAGATGCGGGTGTGGGTGTCGGCGCCCCCCAACTCCTCCTGCGTCACAATCTCGTGGGTGACGGTGCGGATGACATCTGGCCCGGTCACGAACATGAACGAGCTGCCATCGACCATGGCGATGAAGTCTGTGATCGCGGGCGAGTACACTGCGCCGCCTGCGCATGCGCCGAGGATCGCGCTGATCTGTGGCACCACGCCGGAGGCGAGCGTATTCTTCAGGAAGATGTCGGCGTAGCCGCCGAGGCTTGCGACCCCCTCTTGAATGCGGGCGCCGCCAGAGTCATTGAGCCCGAGGACGGGCGCGCCGTTGCGAAGGGCGAGGTCCATGATCTTGCAAATCTTCTTGGCATGGGCACTCGACAGGCTGCCGCCGAACACCGTGGCATCCTGGGCGAACAGGTAGACGAGGCGGCCGTCCACCCGGGCGAATCCGGTGATGACACCGTCGCCAAGGACTTTGTGCGAGGCCATTCCGAAGTCGGAGCATTGGTGTGTGACGAACGCGTCGAGTTCGGTGAACGAGCCGGCGTCCACCAACTCTTCGATGCGCTCGCGCGCGGTCATCCGACCCTTCGCCCGGTGTTTGGCGTTGCGTTCCGTACCGCCACCGCCGCGCGACTCTGCTTCGAGGCGGGTCAGCTCAGCCAGCAGCTCTGCGCGTTCCATGAGTTCTCCGGGGCCGCGCGACTATCTCTTATTCACCGTCAGCTGCGGTGGACCGTCCCAACGCTTTGTCGACCCGTCCTGCACGACGACCCGCGACGGCACCCGTGTCAGGCCGGTCCATTCCCACGCTGCCCTGGATCCATCGGGAGACGTCAGGACGTATTCGCGGGTCGGTGGACCGGGGTCGGGCGTGACGACAACGCGGTCATCGACCCGTCCGGCGACCCAGAGGTGGCCGCCATTGAAACGCGCGTCGGCCTCCGCAAGGGTGGCGAGGACCGCGGCGGGCGTGCGCAGGTCGATCGGGAGTACGACGGCTTCGCGGTCTGGAGGGGCCGCCAAACGCAGCCGAAGTTCGGGCAAAGGCGCGGACCAGGAGCCCGAGCTCACGGTCCATCCCAATACGGCGACGTCCCCCGCGCCGGTCGGCACGAGCGTGTAGTTCAGGTCGCGGAGGGGTCCGGCGGTACTCTGCGTGGTCGATTCAACGACGCGGGTGATTCGAATCGGGGCGTTCACCTCCGGTCCACCCACAGCAATGGGCGCGTCACCTGCGCCGACCACCCGAATTCTCAGCGTCGTTTCACCGCCCCAAAATAACAAACCCTGGGGGGGGTCCAATGACACGAGCAAGGTGTCTCGCGGAACAAATGCAAATATTGGGAGGTCGAGCACCTCGGAAAAATCGGGATCGTTTCGCACGTTTCGGGCACGCTCCCAATCATCGGCAATGGAGACTTCGAGGTCGGCTGCGGCTTCGCTGAGATTGCCCATTTTGACCATGAGTACGGCTCTGCCGTATCTCGCCTCCGAGAATTCGGGGTTGACCGAAAGCACGGAGTCCCACGTGGCCAGTGCGGCGTCAAAGCGGCCGGCGCGTCCCAAGGCCTCTGCCAGCCACGCCCGAAGCAAGAGGTCTTGGGGCCGTGCCTCGGTCGCTTGGGTGAGGCTGGTTACCGCTTCGTCGATGCGCCCGTCGTGCAAAGCGTCCGCGCCTAAGGTCCAGGCGGACACGGCGACGCCAAGCGTCTCCAACTCTGGGTCCATAGTGGGCTGACCGCCGCAGCCCCACAACAACAAGATCATGCGCGCCTCAGGATGGCGGACGCTGCCCGACCCGCGCCCACACCGTCTCTCCGGAAGGAACACCAGCCCGGCGTGTGCACGGTACAGACGTCCAGAACGTCGATGTCTGCAACGCCCTCTGCGGCCAGCGCGCGGGCGCAACCAGCGCCCAGATCGATCAGGGGGCGTCCGCGTGCCGAACGGCCTGTCGTGAATGCCAATGAACCGAGCGCGGTCACGACCTCGTCGCCGACCTCAAACGCTGCGGCGGAGATCCGCGGTCCGACGGCGGCCACGAACGGACCAGCGTCCAGACTGCGCATCAAGGCCATGGCGGCTGCGACGACGCCCGCCGCGAGACCGCGCCACCCTGCATGAATGGCCGCGACCGCATGTTCGCCCGCGACCAGGATGGGGACGCAGTCGGCGGTTTGAATCACGAGCACGACGCCAGGGACATCGGTCACCAGGGCATCTGCGTGCCCAACCGGACTGAGTCCGCCGGGCGCATGCAGGCGCACTGCCGTGGCGCCATGGACTTGGTGGACGAACACGGCGTGCTCGCAGGTCGCCGTGGCGTCTAGGGACTGCACGATGCGCTCCAGATGGAAACGACGGACCGAGGTTGACAAACTGGCGCCCACGTCCAGGTCGGCACCGCCGAACACATGGCCCACCCGCGAATTGCACGACAGCCGCTCGGAGCGAAGCAAGGGCTCTCCCACGGACGGCCTTATCTCCAACCCGGTAGGTTCACGACGTCTGCGTGTTAGCCTTCGCGTCCACCTGAGGTCATCATGCCTCCCTTGTTCATGAGCTTTCTGTCCGCCGCCCTTGCCGACCCCACTGTGTCCCTGAGCGGCACATGCCCGGGCGCGGTCAGCATTGACGTCAATGGTGTCACCCCGAGTGGAAGGTGGGCCTTTTTCACGGGGAGCGGTCCGGGTGCGGATGTCATTCCAGGCGGGCCCTGCGCGGGTACAGTGACTGGGCTTTCTGGACTGGCCGCCCGCGTGAAAGTCTATGCCGACGTGGCTGGGCATTCCGGCCTGAGCCCAAGCCTGCCGTCTCACGCTTGCGGCCTTGCCGTGCAGGTCGTGGACCTGACCACCTGTACGCAAAGCGCTGTGGGCTTCCTGCCAACGGCGACGCCCGAACTCACCTACGTATCGGAGGGACGTACCGTTCAGATTTTCAAGACGGACTCCGCCGCGCCCTTGAGCGCCTACAACACGTTCTGCGAAAACCAAGGACTGTCGTGGTTCACGCCAACGACGGCTGCGGATGCGCAGACCCTCATCACCAACGCCTACAACATTGACGTCTACCATACTTGGGTGATCACGCACGCAACGACATCGTTGGGCACGTTCGGCGGATTCCCGGTGGTCGTCGATAGCCCGGAGTGCGTTGGCTACAGTGCCTCGGGCCCGTCCGCGATCCGGAAGTGGGGCTGTTCATACTGCGACCCCGAGCTTTACGGCACGACCGCTTGTTGGGACGCTCACGTCTACGACTGGGCCGTCTGCGAGTAATTTGGTGTTGAAGGGCGCATGAGCCGCTGCGCCTGACCACCAGCGTACAACACGCGGGTGGTCAAAGCGCGTGGACACGGAGTCTTAGGGCAGTCTTACGACAGCAGGGCGCTGCTGTCCGGGTAAGCAAACGCGCTCACGCCGAACACCTTCACGTCCGAAGGCTCCTCCGGTTCAGCCGCGGCCTCAGGTACGCGCCGGAGCACGCCGCCCGACTGAGCAACCAGTGCGTCCATCACTTCCTCGAAGTGCATTTCGAGCGCGCAGCCGGCCGCGTGGGCCACGCCCTCGTAGGTCGACGTTGCCGCCGTCACCTCGTCCGCCAGCAGTTGCACACCCTCCGGTGTGGGCTTGGGGAAAGCAGCTTCCACCCGGGCGAACAGCGATGTGGTGTCAAAACTCGCCCCTACGCCTTGGGCGACATCGAGGTTCTCGCGGGCAAGCCCGATCGCGCGCTGCGCTTGGACAAGCGTTTCGCCGTCTAAGGCGCCGTCGCCAAACATGCGCCAGGCCATCACATCGTTGGCGACGGGGACCCCAGCGGCGTTGAGCTGATCGTGGACGTGGTTCACCACCCCCCCGAGAATGCCGGCCGCCACCGCAGCCGGCGCTGCGCACCGCGCCGCCTCCAGCGCCAACGCCAGCGCGCCGGGCGTACTCAGGTTGAGCCAGATATTCATGTAGTCGCTACCGCCGCCCATTTCGTAGGCCGCCAGCCGCGACCCGAGGCGAGGCGCCACGTCGCCGCAAACCGTGGCGATGAGCCTGATGATCCCGAGGTCGTCGGGCACCAGGGCAGGCACCAATTGGCGCCCGGCTTGCGCCATCAGGTCGTTCTTGTTGATCAGATGGCCCGAGGAGAAGGCGTCTGCCAGGAAGTGGCCGGCCATGGCATTCGCCGCGATGGCCTTCTGCATGAGCGCAAGACCCTCGCTTTCGGATCCGTCGGCATCGAGCGCGCCTGCGTCGAGGGCCAGCCTGAGCGCCACCTCGTGCCCGCTTCGCCACGCGTCTAGGTGGTTGCCGCCCGCGCCTGTCGTCGGGCAGATGGCGTCGTTTCCTGGCGCGAAGTGTTCGTCGTTGTCGAGCAGTTCCTCTTTCGACTTCCCGCCGGTAGCGGCGTCCCATTCCTCGCACGAGGCGTCCCGTGCCAGCAGCTCGATGAAGGTTCGCAGCTCGTCGGCCGAGTATGCGTACAGGTCGTCCACTGACCTCCCGACAAAGTCCACGAGCGCGTTGAGCTGGCCGGCCGTGAATTCCACGCCGTTGACGACGATGGTTTCTTCGCCGCCGATCAGCCCATGGTCGGGCGTTTCATGCTGCGCCTCGACGGGACCACTCTGTGCTGGCGGCTCGCTCTGACCCGCCGAGGATTCAATCTGAACCTGCGCAAAACCGAACACGGGCACCCCCGCGCACCCGAGATGCGCAGATCGTGCCCGCAAAAAGTCAGGGTTTGCCCGTGGTTCGTCTGACGGCCGTCAGCCAATCATCGTTGACGGTTGACGGTACCCCACACGGCCTCGGCCATCGGCACCAGCGCGACCGGCAACAGGTGAGAGACCGACTCGCCTTTGGCCAGGCGCTGCCGAATTTCAGTGGACGAAATATTTGGGAATTGAAGTGCCCCGATATCCGCGTGACCGGAGCGGCCCGCCAGGATGGGTGTGTACCGTTCGGAGATCTCGTCCCAGCCGCGCCACTTATTGGTTTCCGTCAGCGTATCTGCGCCAACGATCAAACGAAACGAAACGTCCGGATGGGCCGATGCCAATGCGTTGAGCATTGTGATTGAAAAGCTCGGTTCGGGGAGCGTGGCTTCGATGGTGTCTACCCGCGCCCAGGGGCCGAGATCTTGGGCCACGGCGTCGCACATCGCCACACGCACGTCGAACGGTGCCAGTTGTTTCCCGAAAGGGTGCACCCAGGTGGGCACCCACCACACCTCGTCGGCGGCGCCCGTGGACCTGACCCAGGTCGCCACGAGCACGTGTCCGATATGAGGTGGGTTGAAGCTGCCTCCGAATACGGCAACGCGACGGCGACCTCCGACCTTGGTCACAGGCACGGTTCGCAGCACTCGGTGCTGTTGTCGCGCAAACTCGACCTCGGGGACGGTGGACACCCGCTAGTCGCGCGCCCGTCGGACGGCCACCTGCGAACCGGCGGGCGGCGCGCTAATCAGCGGTCGGGGGTCCGATGCTGTCACCCGCTGCGCGTCACACGGTTGGGCTCGCGAGCCTGTGGATATTCGGGCTTGTGGTGGGTGTGCTTTTGGGCCGGGCCGCGGTGGCTCGGGCGCAGGATCCGTACGCGGCCATCGAGCGGTTTGCCCGAATCATGACGCTGATCGAACGCAATTACTCGGAGGAAGTGGACGAGCACCTGTTGGTCGAGGCCGCGATCGAAGGAATGTCCGGTTCCCTCGACGAACACACGACTTGGATGAGCGGCGACGAACTTGGCTTACTCACGACGCCGAGCGGAGGCGTGGCCACCGACGTCGGCTTGGGACTTCGGGCCGGACTTGGGGGCGCTGTCGTCATCGACGTGGCGGCAGGAAGTCCGGCCGCGCTGGAGGGGCTGCAACCCGGCGATATTCTTCTGGAAATTGATGGCGCCCCTACGGCCGGTTTGGGCGAGGACGAATTGTCGTTGCGTCTGGCAGGTGAACGGGGTGCCGCTGTTGCGCTCACCGTTGTTCGAGAGGGTTGGGCGGAGCCGAAAACGATTTCTGCAGTGCGCGACGAGGTTCGGCATGCCTCGGTGCACTTGGAGACATTGGAAGGGGATATTACCTATGCGCGCGTGACGAGTTTTGCGGAGGGCGTTGCGGGCGAGTTGGGGCTCGGGCTTGACACGCGGGCGTCGGCGAAGGGGCTCATTCTCGATTTGCGGGACAATCCCGGGGGATTGTTGTCGGAAGCCGTTGCGGTCGCGGATTTGTTTTTGGACGGCGGCCGAATCGTATCGATCCGCATCCGAGGCATCCCCGACGAGGTCTATGACGCAGCGTCTGGCACGGTTTCTTCGGTACCGATGGTCATCTTGATCAATGGCGGCACGGCGTCGGCGTCGGAGGTGGTGGCTGCGGCGCTTCAAGAACGAGGGCGGGCCACCGTGGTGGGGACCCGGTCGTGGGGAAAGGGGTCGATTCAGCATTTATACCGTCAACGCGGGGCCCTTCCGGCGGCGCTTAAACTCACGGTGGGACATTATTTCACGCCTTCGGGTCAGCCTGTCGCTGCGCGCGAAGGGCGAGCCCCTGATGTTGAAGTGACCGACGGCGCCTCCACCGACGTACGTGCAGAGCTTCGCAGCCGTCTCGGTTTGCTTCCAGTACCAGCGGTAGAACGCGCTGCGCTGCTCGATCTGCTCGACCGCGTGGACGACGCCCCCGTGGTGGCGGCGGTGGCGTGGGAGGTGCCTGTGGCGATCCGAGACGATCCACCTGTGTTGGAGGCGCTGAGCCGTCTGCGTCCTTGAGGGCGGGGCCATCGCCGCGCTACACCGCGGTCATGATGCGCTTTTTCTACGATGTCGTGTGCCCCTACGCAGCCATCGCGGCCTTTCGAGTCGAGGCCGAAGCCGCCGCGGTCGGCGTTGAGGTCGAGTGGTGCCCTGTGTTGCTAGGCGGCTTACTCGCGGCCGTGGGAGCGCCAGCCCGTCCGTCGGAAACGTGGGCCCCGGCACGTCAGGTGGTGATCAGTCGTGACCTGGCCCGGGAGGGTGCGCGGCACGGGTTCTCCATTCGCCGTCATCCGCAACATCCGCGTCGCACGGTGGAGGCGATGCGGGTGTGTGTTGCGGCGCCTCCGTCGATCCGTCCGGCATTGTCAAAGGCGTTGTTCACGGCTGGCCAGTTGGAGGGGCGGGACCTCGCTGATCCGGAAGTGTGGGGCACCATCGCGACGGCGCATGGGGTCGATCCACGGGTCGTTTCCGATCCGACAACGAAAGAGGCCTTGCACTCGCGTACCGACGAAGCCGTTCAGCTTGGCGCCTTCGGTGTGCCGACCTTTGCCGTGGGCAACAAGATTTGGTGGGGACAGGATCGACTGCACCTCGCGTTGGCCGAGGCCTCGGGCCGCCGCATTGAACCCGCGGTCGTTGATCGCGGGGTTCGGGGTCGTCGGGTTAAATTCATCTACGATTTTTCGAGCCCGTTCGGCTATTTAGCGTCGACCCAAATCGATCGAATTGCGACTGCTCGCGGTGCGGAATTGGAGGCGTTCCCCATCCTGCTCGGGGCGCTGTTCCGCGACATCGGCACGCCCGACGTGCCACTGTATGAAATGACGCCGGCGCGGCAACGGTACAGCTTCAAGGATTTGGAGGACTACGCGGCATATTGGGGTGTGCCATTTAGATTTCCTTCCAGATTTCCGTTGCGCACGGTACTGCCGCTTCGGGTCGCGCTGGTCGAACCGGTTGCGCGCGTGCCGTTGTACGAAGCCGCGTGGGTTCGCGACCTCGATATCGGCGACGAGGCGGTGCTCCGCGGGGTTCTCGACGAAGCGGGCCTCGACGGTGGCGCGCTTATCGAGCGCACGCGGGACCCGGCCGTCAAGGCGCGACTCATTGACAACGGCGCAGCGGCACGACTCGCGGGGGCCTGTGGTGTGCCAAGTTTTCTCGTGGACGACCGTGTGCTCGTGTGGGGACAAGACCGGCTGCACGTCCTCGAAGAGGTGCTGGCAGGTGCTGAACCGGGCGACACGTTCGCTTAGATCTAGTCTATTTCTAGGGGTGGCAATGGCGCGGTCCAGCCGTCGCCTGCGACGTCGATACGGATCGCACCGGTCATCGCCCAGGGCGTGCTTCCGGTGACGGGCGTCGGCGTGTCGCCTTCGGCAATCACCGCGTACACGGCGTCGGTCGCCGGAGACAACGAGAAGGAGGCGCTCGTGCCGTCCAACCGTTCGACCTCGACGCCATTCTCGTACAGGAGCACGCGATCTACGACGCACCACGATGCGGACCGCACGTCTACGTCCAGCGTCTGGGCCCCGGTCAGGGTGGCGCCCGGAGCCAACGACAGCGTTGGGAAGGGGCAACGCGTGGCCACGACCTGGCCGGACCGGATGCCGTCGGCGACGAGGGCGGGATCTACCCCCACAGGGCTGTTGAGGCCGACGTCGACCATCGTTGCGGAAAATCCCAAGTCCCCGTCCGCGGGCCCATGCGAGTCCGAAACACCCACGGGGGTGATCGCGTACCCACGGGGCACCATGTCATGCCAGAATACGACGTGGCTGTTGCCGCCGCCGTTGAGCACCTCGACGGCTTGCAGATCTTGGGTCCAGTAGTCCCCCTTCGGAATCCTTCCGACGGACCATCCGGCAGACGAGGGAAGTCCCGACAATGGGTGGTTGGATTGCAGGACAAAGTCCGGGCCATGCGTGGCGCGCAGCGTGTCCACGATTTCCTGGGTGGACGAGGGAATGGTGCGCCACCACGACCATGCACCGTTGTTCGGCTGTCCGACGACGGGTTCGACCGGGTAAATGTTGAGGTGCCCTCGTACGGGTGGGCTCACCTCGTCGGCGACGACCGTGGTCATGACGCCGTGCAGGCCCAACGCTGCCAGGAGCGGCCGGTAGTCGGCGAGGTGGTCGTGGTCGGTCCCAAAATGGACCTGAATGCCTGCCGCAGCGGACGTGATGAGGCGGTCTTCCATGGTGACTTCCCCGTCGGGAGACGGGCTTGCATGGGAGTGGGGGTCGGCGAGTAGCCAGCCGTCGTGGCTGAAGCCAGCGGGCAGCACGACGTCCACGGCGACCGTCTCTCCGGGCCCGATCGTGACGCTTTGCTCCGACACTTCAAATCGAAGCCCTCGGTGGGCGAGTAGACTGTAGGTACCGGGCTCCACGGGGAATGCGACCTCGCCATCGCGGGCCCACGCCTGGGCCGCCTTTCCGTTGGGACGGCCTGAGACGTACCGAGAATCGGTGGGGACGTCGCCCTCGATGAAACCGACGAGTACGGTAAAAGGAAGGTTGTCGCCGGAAGAGACGACCAGTGTGCCGGGCGTTTGCAGGGCCATTGGGTCTGCCCCGCCGATTCCGCGGCCTTCGGCGGCGACTACGCCGGGAGCACCCGCCTCGAAGGTCAACAGCGTTTGGGCCTGGGCGGGAGACGAGGCGTAGGGTCCATACGGGACGGCGCCTGCAGGAAGATCGGAAAAGCGAGAGCGAGAGCGACCGACTGCGATGGCTTCGGCACTTGATCCGACAGGTACGTCCGCGGACCACGAACCGTCGCTTCCAGTCACCGCGAGCGTGAAGGCCGCGTCGTCCACCAATACGGCGACCCGGGCGCCGGCAACCGGCCCGTCGGGCGCCATGACGACGCCGGTTAGCGTCTCTGCGGGTTCTCCGCGGGCAGCCAGTGCCGCGTCGGACAACGTCGCGAAATCGGGCGCGACCCCATACCAACGCTGCGCGACGACGGGAACGCCCGACGTCAATGCGACCTCGTCGGTAAAACCGACCACCATTTCCGCCAACTCGGTAATTAATTCGTAGCCGACCGACGAAATGGTATCGCCAGCCGGTGCGACAATGGCGACGGCGAGGTCGTTGTCCGCACTGGCGTAGCCAGACCAACGCCGGTCCAAACCGTCTTCGTCGCCCATGCCAGCGCCTTCGTTCCATCGGTCTGCCCGTTCGGGTCCGGAAAACAACACGTCGCCGATGGCGATCAGGGCGTCGCTGGTCGGCGTGACGGTCGTTGTGACCTCTAGGAGCCACGAATCTGCGGGCAAGCGGTACTCGGTGACGATGTTCAAGCCGAGCGAGGGCACGATGCCCGGTGATTCCAGCGCGCCTTCCATGACGGACAAGCCGACGTCGGACCCTGTGACCCGAATCACGGCATCTGTTCCATCGGCGCCGTCTGCGGCGACCACAATCTCGGCAGGGGCGGTCACCCGACCAAAACCGAACATGGGCGCCCACTCGTCGATGAACTCGCGGCCAGGTTCGCCTTCGGGCCGGACGATGTCGGCGTCGATGACACCGCCTCCCTCGACGACGTAAAAACTCCCGTCGCGATTGCCTTGGATGACGAATCTTACGCGGTCGTTGTAGATCTTGAGGTCGCCGACAATTCCTTCTGCAGCAAGGCCGCCCCAGGTTGCAGAGGGGTTGCTAATGATGCCTGCGCGCACCTCACCCGCGCCTAAGACCGCGCTGAGGTCGGGCGGGACGGCGTCGTTTGTGTCAGGCGTGTCATCTGGGCGGCAGGCGAGCAAAATTCGGAGGAGCATGAACGCCGAATATCGTGGACGGCGGGCCCGCGCACCCGTCGAGCTTGACAGGAACTTTGCACTCGGCGGGGAGCTGCGATATCCGCGATTTGGTGTGCGACGTTCCCAGGACGTGCACCGGGAGGCCTCGATGAACCCATCCCCGTTTGCCAGCACGATTGCGGCACGCGTCGGTATGGTCGTCGTTCGCCTCCAGCAGCGAACGACGACCCAGGGCTAACAAACCGCCCGACTGTCCGTCCCTGGCGCCCTCCCTCGGCGTCACGTTGTTGATCTGCTCCCACTCGGGAGCTGGGATTCGCCATGTCTGCTCCCGAAATGAACACCCGCCGCGTGCTGTCGCTCGCAGGCCCGGTGATGGTCTCGATGTTTTCCTACGCGCTCATGAACGCGGCCGACGCCGTGTTTGTGGGACGTCAGGGTACGGTTCCGCTCGCTGCCATCGGGCTTGCGATCACCGTGGTTTGGCTCTTTCTCGCGCTTCCCCATGGGTTGATGCGGGGGCTCAAGGTTGCCACATCGCAAGCTGTCGGGGCCGGTCGCCAAGAAGTCGCCGATGACCTCGGCTGGCAGGCCATCTGGCTGGCCTTGGGCACCGGCTTTGTTGTCGCTCTCGGCGCCAACTATGGCACACAGGTGTTCTTGGCGTTGGGTGCAACCCAGGACGTTGCCGCAACTGCGGACCTGTACTTCCGCATTCGCGCACTGGCGGCGCCAATTGCGTTGCTGTCGCTCGGTTTGACGGGCTGGTTTGAGGGGCGCGGCGACACCAAGACGCCAGCGCGCGTCAACGTCGCGGTCAACGTCATCAACATCGCACTCGACGCCGTGCTCGTCCCCCGGATGGGCATCGCGGGTGCGGCGTGGGCCGGCGTGTTGTCCCTGTCCTTGGCTGCCGTGTGGCAACTGGTGGCGGCGGCACCTATTTTGCGGCGCAGTTTCGCGGGAATCCACCGAGAACTCTTGGTGGAGAGTCTGCGGCTCGGCATGCCGATCGGCGTACAACGGTTGTTGGACGTGTTCGCGTGGACCGTGTTGTCCGGCGTCATCGCCTCCTGTGGTGACCACCACTTGGCGGCGCATGTGCTCGCCATTCGAATCCTGCTGGTGAGCTTCTTGCCGGGCTTTGCCATTGCAGAAGCGACAGCGGTGCTGGTCGGCCAATCGGTGGGCGCCCGGCGGCCCGATCAGGCGCGGGCGGCGTGGCGCGCAGGCGTGACGTCGGCGGTCGTTGTGATGGCCGTGGGGGGACTCGTGTTCGTGTTGTTCCCGAGTTGGCTATTGGCGCCCTTTGGCGCTGGCGCTGACGTGTTGCCTGTGGCACGCCAACTCCTGTGGGTGGCGGCGGCGTTTCAGATCATCGATGGGATCGCTACCGTCACCTATTTCTGCCTCGACGGGGCCGGAGACACGAGGTTCACCCTGATCAGTTCGATCTCGATGTCCTTCGGATTGAAATTGCCACTGGGTTGGGCACTGGCGCGATTCACCACGCTCGGCGCGGTCGGGGCCTGGTTGGGGCTCACCGCTGAGCTGGTTGCCCTGGTGTTTGTATTGGGGTGGCGGTGGCGGTCAGGTCGCTGGTACGCGCCTGACCGGCTGATCGCTGCATCAACCGGCTCGGCGAGTTCGGCGGTTGCTCGCGACGAACGCGGCGAGGCCAACCCACAGCGCTCCAGTGGATGAGGGGTCCGTGGTGCAGGCGCAGCTTGCCGTTGCTTCAATGCCCGGCTCCAGAACGTCCTCACGGGTCCCGGTGTTGAGGGTCTCCAGCGTCGTGTCGGTGCCGGACGCCAGCACGTCGTACAACACGATCGCTTCGGCGTCTTCGGAGGTGTCTTCGATTCGGGCGGCCGGCAACATGCCCGACGCCGCCAACCACTCGGCCACGGTCACGCCGCTGTCGGCCAACCACTGGATGGAGGGCAAAACGAGGATTCGACCGTCTGGCAATTCTACGCGACGAAGTGCGTCTTCGTAGTCTTCACCAGTTGGGCATTCGTACACGAGGGTGGCGAGCCAGAGGCCGTCCTCGTCGGGCATGACGCTGTTGAACACGAAAATCGGATCAACTGTCATTTCTACGGGCGATACCGAACTGTTGAGTCGGGTGAGTTGCGCGTGGGTGTCGAACAATCCGAGCGCGTGGTGCAGCGGGTCCGTGACCAATTCTTCGAGCGCGGCGGTCGCGGCCACGGGGTCGAAGGCCTGGCCACCGAGGGAGTCGCTGTAGCAGGATAGGCAGTTGTAGAAGTTGGTCTCCGACAGGCCGTCTGCCACCAAGTCGTCGGGCATAGGGATGTACGTGCGGAGTACGGCCAACATCGCGTCGTTGGCAGGCACACCAACCTCAATCGCGCCGTCGAGCCAGTTGATGGGATTGACGACAGCCGCAAGGCCCGAAACATCCCCGGGCTCCGGCACGACCCAACGCCAATCTGCCGCAGGACCGGACATGTCCGTGGCGAAGGCTTGGCCGCCCGCTTGGTCGGCCGCGGCGGTCACCACAGCATCGTAGTTGCTGCCGCCGGTCGTCCAATCGATCAGGGCCTCATTGATGACCACGTGCAGGTAGTTGTCCGGCACGGCGCGGTTGCGACCGAGCACATACACTTCCAATCGCATGTCCGGCGTCGCCGCGATGCTGGTGAGTTGGATCGGGATCGACGCGCGGGCGCCGGTGTAGCGCAGGCCCAAGGGTGCGATGTCGCCGGAGTCGAACCCATTCGCGAGGCGGAGAGCGACAAAGTAGGCGTCCCCTGCCACGTACGGCGCCAACAACGGCGTCAGGTCATCGGGCAGATCGTAGCCGTTGTCTTGCAACCAGGCAATGAGTCCCGTTTCCGTTTCCGCTTTCAGCGTCACGGTCTCGTAGGGGCCTACCTGCTGCGTGGCTATGACTTCGACGCTTTCGCCCGCTGAGCCCGTGTCTGCCGAAGCGCTCGAGGAATAAGATCCCGCGT
Organism: Klebsiella pneumoniae; assembly: GCA_945861065.1. Taxonomy (GTDB): domain Bacteria; phylum Myxococcota_A; class UBA796; order UBA796; genus SXOB01. The sequence goes on from CAMASI010000039.1 coordinate 21,694, forward strand.
AATCCAGCCAGTAGGGATAATATCCCTGACACTCCCCTTCGTAGACGATGTCGGTCTGAAACGTGGGGGCGGTATACAGCGCGAGGTTATCGAACAGCGTGTCCGTGGACACGAAGATCTCGGGGATCTGCGCGACGGGAACGACCCAGGCGAACTCGGCGGCTACGCCGGTATAGAAGATCTGGACATGCGTTTCAACGGTAGACGTGGTTTCGTCTACGGCAAATACAATTCGTTCTGCGGATTGATCTACGGGGGTTTGGTTACAAAAAAAGCCGCCGCAAGCGTACGCCGCGGACTCCAACACGAGAGCGATGAGCATCTAAGCCTCCTCGGATTTGGTAAGTACAAGTGCGGTCAGGGGGGCTGACCGCTTCGACAACAAGAGAATCAGACGGTGCGACGACGGCGAAGGCCAAGTGCGCTTCCCACGACGAGCATCAAACCGCCAACGGGTGACGACGACGACTCGCAACCGCAACCCTGGGCTTCTTCTGCGTCCAAGCCGGCCGTGCTGAGCACCCAGTCGTTGAGTTCGTCTAGCGACGGATCGCCTGAGGCGCCGAGGTCGAATTGCACTTCGGGCGACCCGGTCGCATTCGTCTGCTCGATAATAGAGGCGGCGTTAAGGCCCCAGGTCAGCAGCCAATCGGCCACGGTCATGCCGTTGTCGTCGAGCCATTGTTGCGACGGGTAGTACACCTCGCGCCCGTCTGACAACACGACCTTGCGAATCGAGTCGTACCAACTTCCACCGGAACCGCAGTCGGTCACGATCGTTGCTGTGTGTTCTTGGCTGACTTCTTCCATGGTCGGGTTGAACACAAAGACTGGATCGACGGTCATTTCGACGGCGTCCAGCGACGACGTCATTCGGCTCAACCAGTGGTGACGTTCGAACAGGTCTTGTGCGTGTTCGATCGGGTCGGTGACGGAAATCGCGATGTCGTCGGTTGCGAGGATCGCATCGAAATCGACGCCGCCCAAGTACTCGGCGTAGCAGTCCAGGCAGTTGTAGAAGTCCGTGTCGGTGACGCCCATGGCGGCGACTTCGGCCGGCATCGGAATCTGGCGCTTGAGCACAGCAAGCGTGGCGTCGTTGGCTGGCACGCCGGCGTTTTGGAGCTCAGCGAACCACGCGACAGGGCCATTTGCTACGTACATCTCGGACAGGTTGAAATCGGACGGCAGCAGCCATGCCCAGTCTGCCGCGGGGCCGGCCATATCGGTCGCAAACCCGTGCCCGCCTGCTTCGTTGGCCGCCAGCGAAACGACGTCTTCGTAGTTCATTCCACCGGACGTCCAATCGATCGCGGCTTCATTGATCTGCACGTGGAGGTAACTTTCGGGCACAGCCCGAGAATCGCCAAACACGTACACTTCGAGGCGCATGTCGGGGGAAGCCGCGATGCTCGTGAGTTGGATGGGAATCTGAGGGCGGTCTCCGGCGTAACGGAACCCAAGCGGCGCGATGTCACCGGTGTCGAAGCCGTTCGCCAGTCTCAATGCGATAAAGTAGGCGTTTCCCGCGACATACGGCGCGAGCAGCGGGTCGAGCCCGTCAGGGAGGTCGTAGTCGTTGTCTTCGAGCCAGGTCACGAGGGCGTCGGAGGTCGAGGCCTGTAGGGTGACGACCTCGTACGGGCCGACCTTCTGGGTTTCGATGATCTGCACTGACGGAGGCGCGCTGGATGAACTGGAGAAGGCCGCGTCTTCGGCGGCGCCCGAGTAGTACCCGTACTCGCACTCCCCGGTGCTGTCCCACTGTGCGTAGAACGTCGGGGCCGTGTACACCGCGAGGTTGTCGAACAGCGCGTCGGTCGAGATGAAGATTTCCGGGAGCTCGGCAACTGGCACGACCCACGCAAAGTCGGCGGCTTCGCCCGTGTAAAAAATCTGAACGTTTGTTTCGATCGTCCCGGTAATGCTGTCGTAGGCGAACACGATGCGCTCCGCATCCTGGTCCACCGGCACCTGACTGCAGAAGAATCCGCCGCACGCGTAGGCGGGCGACGACACGAATGCGGCGGCCAACAAGATGGCGCTGCGCGAAATGACGGTCATGGAAACGCTCTGCCGTGCCCCGGCACCGACAGTGTAGCCGAACCCCTGCCGTTGACAAGGGCCAGATCGGAGTGGCGGTCGGTGGGCGAATCGGGCAGGCTGTGCCCATGTTGACCCTCGCGCTGGCCTGTGTGACACCCGAACCGGTGGACTCTGGAGAGGCGCCGACCGGTTGCGAGGGTGGATCCCCTGAGCTGGAGCTTGCCCAACCGGACACAGACTACGGACTTGAGGATGGCGCAGAAGTGTGGTCGGGCATTCCTCCCCAAGGGGGTGCCCCGTACTCCCCGTTCCGGATCCGCGTCAGAGGCGTCTCTGGGTTGGAAACAGAGGCGGTCGTATCGATCTCGATTGAAGACACGCTTGACGGCGCCGACCTCGCTTCGGTGGTCCAGACGCACGGATTCTTGTGTTCGAACACCGGGACCAGCAACGGTTGGTGGGTGGCGTCGGAGGTCCACAGCCGGTTCACGGGGTTTGAGTTGGAGGCGATTGCGGGCCGGACGGCGCTCGTGACGGCCAGCGTTACCGGCGCGTCTGGCGTCGCGACGAGCGCTTATACGGGTCTGATTGTGGTGGACACGCGTTGACGCGGTTCACGACCGACGTTTCTGAAGACACGACATAAATGTATTCCGTATTCCGAAGGTGGCTGACTGCGCCCACCTTCTTGCCGGTCGGATCATGGATTCCGATTTGTGCCCCGACGTACCGTTTGAAATCGTGGGCGATGACGACGACCTGACCGCGGGGTGACAGCATCTCTTCGATATCGGCGCGGGTGAAATACCCCTCGTTGTTGAACGAAACCACGAGGTGACGCGCGCGCGCGCCGTGAATGACGTGCTCGAGCGCTGCCCTGGCCGCGATTTTTGAATTGAACCTGCTTCCGCGTTCCCGACAATCCACGCGTTTGCACGCGATGCCGTACACCTCAGGCTTGTCCCACAGGACGAGGGACTCCCAGATGTGGTAGTTGCCAAGGTATTTGTGCTGATTGTACGGAGGGTCGAGGTAGATCGTGTCGGCTTCGAGCGTGTCTACAGCCTGCTCTGCGTCCATCTGGAGGGCCGTGCCTTTCCCCCCGGCGGCACGTGGGATTAGGTCTGGAACGCGCAAGTCAAGGTCGTTGTAGGCGCGAGCTGCCCACTGTTTGAGGTAGGCCATCTGAACGCCGGTGGTTGAGTCCACACGATCCGCGGCTTCCATCAAGGAAACCAACAAGACGGCCTCAAGTTCGGGTGGCAGGCTTTTTTCCTGAATGGCATCGCGAATGGCATCGATTCGTGCGCCATTCTTAGGTTGGAAGAATCGGCTTCGCTCACAGAACACGTCAGTGAAATAGCCAGCCCGGCCTGGCATCGCGTTGAACTCACTTACGAGTTTGCCCGCGGCTTTTTCGTGGTCATTGAGATCCGCTTGGATATAACAGCGTGCGATTGTCGCGGCGTAGGCATTGTGGTCATTGGCGATGACCTGATGTCCGAGACGTTTGAGCGCCTGGCCTACGCGTGAGGTGCCGGCGAACAGGTCCACGATTGGGCCGGCCGGGCGGATGGCGCCGAAAATTTCCATCAGGGGCGCGATCAGCGTGCGTTTGGACCCAATGTATTTGATCATCGGTGCCCGCGTACGGACCGCCGTATAGCCTCGACGGTCGCACGTTTGCTACCGCCAGCGTCGGGTCCCGAGCGGAAATGTGCTCGTTTACGGCGCGTGTTGCGCGCGGGGCGACCAGAGTGCGCCGGCGTGGGTGCGGGAGGCGACGCGTTCTCCTCGTCGGACCGTAATCCAGCCACCCGATTGCTGAGACACGGGGTCCAGCGCGGACATACCCGTAAACAAGGACTCCAACGGAATCCAGGCAGACGGGTAAGCATGGGACGCCGTATCGAGGATGAGTACCCGGTCCGTACCCGCATGGTACGCGCCCACGACCGACACGTGGCGGCCGCCCGCTAAGCCGAGCTGGGACCGCTCGAACTCGACGACGACGACGTCGGCCGAATCCTCGCCGCTGTCCTGCAACCGCTCCCGCAGTGCGCGGGGATTGGCGTCTTCGGCATAGTTGATGCTTGCGTGCAAGCCGTTCGACTCCATGAGCCGAGCCGTGTCGGGCAACGACGCGCCCCGCCAGCTCGTCAGGAACCCAACCATCGGGTCTGCGGAATGGTCAAAGACTTCGTCCTGGGCGGCGAGCCGAGCACCTGTGACTTGAAATGCGTTGTGCAGAATCGCGACGGTGGCTGGCGCCGACCAGTTGGGTCGTTGTTGGGGAACGAAATGCGGGGCGACCAACTCATAGTCGAGTCGAGAGGTGTCTCGAAGGAGGTCCATGCCGGAGGGTTCTTCGATGGACAAGAAGTCTGCTGGCAATGGGCGTCGTTCGACCGCGGGCAGCCGGAACAGGGCAGCCACCTTGGCGGCGCCCAGGCCGACGCCGGCCCAGAGACAAACCGCAGCCCCGAAGGTCAAGTTCCGAAGTCGCATCGCAACCCTCTTCGGCCATCTTAGGGGATGGTGAACCATTTTTCCTGTCGACAGTATGACGGGGCAAAATTGGTGTTCACTCCCACGACATCGCGAGGTCTTGGCAATCGGCATCCGGATCGCTGAGAATAGCGCTGCGCTCGGAACATATCTCGGCCACGACGGCCTCCGTTGGCCTGAGTTCGGCGTCGGCTGCCAGTCGATTCTGTACCCAAACCCACGTATGGCAACTGTCTGACAGGCCCGCGGCATCCAGCTGTCCGACGGTTTCCCAGCCCAGCCCGGCCTGCTGAAGACAGGCTTCCTGCAGCGTCACCAGCGCGCCACACATCTGGTCGCACGCGACGGGCTCGGCACAACTGATCCAAAAAAAGGCGATCATCGAAGCGCCACGTCGAAAGGTGGGAGGTCCAAGATCAACGCGGGGTCCGCGGAGCACGTCGCGACGTCGAACCGAAGGAGCCCGCCGGCCTCGACAGTGTCGGTGAAGCCGGGGCGTGCCGTGACCCACGCCCCTCCCACGTCGTCGGTCTCCACAGCGGACAGGAAGGCGTCTCCGGTCCAGCCAACGCTTGCCGACCCCGTGGGGGACACGCAGGTGATCTGCCAGTGCCAATCGGCGTCGTGCCCGAGCACGACCACGCTCCCATCACGGTCCCACGCCGCCCTGTAGGCCTCGCCACCTGCACCGGCGGCGTGCAGCCTCAAGGCAAGATCACCGGTCAACGGGTCGAGCTCGAACACCCCGCCTTGTTCGGTGGCGGTCACGACACCGACCAGTCTGTCGTTTCCGGGCAGGGTCGCCACCTGTGGATTTGGACCGACGATCACGTCGGCAACTGGGTCTCCTCCGGTGCACGGCCAGGCGATGACCCGGCCGTCGTCAGCGGGAATCCAGCCGAGGGTTCGGTCCAGGCGCTGCATCGGCACCACGACGAAGTCCCCCATCCGAACGCCTGCTGCGGCTTCGGGCGACCCATCGGCGTCTGCCCACGTGTCGAGTGCGACTGTCGCTATTTTTTGGCCGGACAGGGGCTCGAAGACCCCGATTTCAGCCACCTCGTACAACGGAACCCACAGGCGGTCGGGACAGGCAACGACGCCTTGCGGGTTGCTGCCCTCACCCGTCGAGAACTCGACCGACGGGACGGAAAGCGAGGGCTCCCGGAACACCTGGACTGCGTCATACGTGAATCGGTTGATTTCGTAGAGAACGCCGTCCCACGCGTCCAGCGCAGGGTCTCCGCTGGTAGACGCCACCGAATCCATCACCTCCAGCGTGAGGGGGTCTACGACCGCGAGTGCCCCAGTGGCGTAGTCGGACGCGACGGTGGCCACGACGATGGATCCGGGGATCGCAGCGCTATCCACGCCGTCGGGGACGGGTGAGCTACAAGATAGCGCGACCCAGATCATGGTCCGGCCCATGCGACGGATACCCACACGCTGCGGCCGGGAAGGGGGTAGCCGACCCAATCTACGACGGGTGTGAGGCCACGACCCGCTTCGGGTGCCAACGGATCACGGTCCACCACGGTGGCGAACCGATCAAGCACGTTGTGGACGGCGAGTTCGACCGTGGTCTTGCGAACAGGGCCGACAGACAGGAAGGCGTCATGAACCCAGCGGACCGGCGCGGATTGCGCATTCGCCAGGTCCAAGAACATGGGCGCGGCGAAAGAGGCATCCCAGCCCAGCTGAAGCCCCTTCAACGGTGTTCCCGCCACGCTCCCGTTGGCGGCGACCGGGGGTACACCGGGCACCCGATTGCCGACCGCATCCGGGGTTCCCTGTTCGACGACGGCGTACAGGCTCGTCAATCCCGCTGTCGTCTCAAACCGTCCGCCCCAGTTGAGGGTGGCGCACCCCTCGGCGCCGAGAACACGAACCTTGCCGAGGTTGGCAGGCACCCAGACGCGCGCCGCATTTTCGAGCCAGACGATGGCGTCTACGGTGTCACGTGCGCTGCCAACGATTTCGACGGAACCCGTGACGCTGCGCCCGCCAGCCAGTTTCGCCCCGACTTCGCCGCCCAGGGCCCGCTCGGGCGCCAGATCCGGGTTGCCGTGAAATCCGCCGCGATCGACGTAGAGTTCATCGAGGTCCGGAGGCCGAAAGCCCGTGGCAAATGCGCCATGCAGGCGGAGCGCGCCGCCCTCCCAGGTCGTTGCCAAACGAGGGTTGACGGCGCCAAGGACGGTGCCACCGACGGGGTCGACAAGCGTAGACCCAAGCAGCGACGGGGCCAAACGAATGGATCCGAGCGCGAAACGAAGGTCAGCGCCAACAACGGCGCCGAAGCGAGGCTGGAGCGGATCGTTGATCAGGTTCAGCCGATCCAGCCGTTGCCAGCCCTCGCCCCTTGCGGTGGCGACGAGGCCAGCGGTGACCGAATCGTTGAGGGTACGCTCCGTCGACGCGGATCCGCCCACACCAAGCACGCGGTCACGATGCCAGTCTGGCTCACCGTCGACCTCGGCAGAACGGTCATCGAGCGTTTCATCTCGCCACAGGCCCCAACCCCTGATGTGGTCACCCGAACGTGGCCCCGTCCGGTCCACGCCACCCCCTCCGAGAATTCGAACGGTTCGTAGCCGAAGGGCGGAGGTCGAGGCGCCGAGCGGGCCAGGCACGCCTTCGTCCCGAATCGCCGTATCCAACAACCCGACTCGTCCGTTTTGCCCCCAACGCACCCGGCTGGAGGCAGCGGTCGCGGCGTTGTTTTCGCGCCGGGTCAGGTGGTCATCGAGACCGTCGAATCTCGTTCCGTTGTCGTCGTACACCGGAAAGTTGCCGTCGGTCCGGACGACCTCGGTGGCGGTCGCAATGTGCTCGTCTCCCCCGCCTCCACGAATTCGAACGGAGCCGAAGCTCCCGACCTGGGCCTGGACGCTCGGCGAGGGCACGCCGCTGGTCAGGAGAATGGCGCCTCCGATCGGTGCAGCCGCCACGTGGAGGGGAACACCGGTCCGGTACACTTCGACGTGGTCCAGGCCGACCAGGGAGAGCTCCGAGAGGTCTACGACCGCGCTGCCGTCGGGATTGAGTGGAATCCCGTCGAGCAGGACGAGGACCTGACGCGCGGAACTCCCGCGAATGGACACGGTGGCGTAGTCGAGCGGTCCGCCGACGCGGCGAACGGTCAGGCCGGTGACGTCGGCGAGTACGTCGCCAAGGTCTTCGCTCGGCGCCACCTCGTCCAACCGTACAAGGGTGCTGTCGCCGCTGAGGCGTTCGCCGATGACGACGATTTCAACGGGTGCGTCTACTCCCACACCAACATCCGCCCGTACACCGCGTCGATATCTGAGCCGTTGGCTACGGGATCATGGGGGTAGAACTGGCCCGTCTCGGGGTTGACCGCGGCCAGGGCGGACGTGATTCTCACCGACAGAACGCCGAGGGCCAGCACTTCGGCGGCCGCCACCGGGTCGAGGTCGGCAAGGTCAAACCCGTCACCACCGGCGACGATGGGGTCGAATGGATCGACCACGAGGTCGGATTCATGGAGCAACACGGGTGTGACGCCAGCGAATCCGACCCAAACGCTGGGGTCGGCGGACCATTCACTGGCCTCAGCCGCCTCGTAACTATGGGCAAAGGCCACGAAGTGGGTGCCGTCTGCACTCACTTCCACCACGGCCGGGTCCATGAATCGCACGCCAGGGGCGACGTCGAAGGCGTTTTCGAACACAACAAGGTCGGTGCCCGGGCCGTCCACGAGGCGACGTCCAGACCACCGAACGACCAGCGTGGCGTCGTCGTCGTTGGCCCCCAACGCGTACACGTCTACCCCGCCCGCGAAAGAACCGGCGCCCCTCGCGCCATTGACGGCGAGGGCCGGATCCCCAAAGGGGGCGTCGGATTGCCCGGGTGCGGAGACGACCTCGTCGGCCCAGGTGGAAAGCGGGTCGGCGGGCGGTGGCGTCCCGGTTTCTCCGGTGGCCGGGTCTGCGCTGTCGGACGAATCGGAGGGCGTCGGTGACGATTCGGTAGGCTCCGGCTGTGGGTCCGGGGACTCCGAATGTTCAGTCGGTGCGACGCACGCCAACCACCACATCATGGCGTGAGATTGGTCCAGGCGAATCCGCCGCATCCGGCCGCGAGATCCGAAGGATCACCGGGCCTGGCCACCCGCGCTTGCTGCTCCGTGTCCTCGGAAAACGCGCTCTGGCAGTAAAACAGGTGGCCGTCTGGCCCGGTGGTCCAGTCGAAACGGCTCCAACTTCCGGCAAAGAACGCGTTGTCGTCCCCATTCTGTGCCACAAGCCATGCGCCCAGCACGCTGGCATCCGCAATGTCGAAGCTGTTTTCATAGGAGTCTGTCCACAACAGCTCTGTGATGGTGTGCGCCGTGCCCCATTCGTCGGTCCAGTCCCCGACGATGGGTGCGACCTCTGCGTCTAGCCGCGTCCACGGGAAGCCGTCGCATCCGGTGTCGAGGCTCGTCGGGTCGGTCGCCGGCTCCGCGAGCGCCTCTGCGGGTCCGACCGCGTCCCACGCCGCCTGGCAATAGTACGTATCGTGGCCGTCGATCGCCCAATCAAACCGGCTCCAGGCCTTTGGGGCGAAGGCATTGTTTTTGTCGTTTTGGGCGACCATGGTTGCGGCCGCTTCGTCCACTTCCGTCAGCCAAAACCGGTTGCCGTAGCCGTCCTCCCATTCGAGCGCGTTGATGTGGTGCTGTGTGCCCCATTCGTCGAGCCAGGACCCTGCGAGAGACGGCGGCGTCGCGGCCACAACGGGTGTGGCGAGGGCGTTGGAAAGAAGCGCTTCCGGTCGATCGGCGACGGCTTGCCACGACAACACATCGCCAAACTCGCGTCCGTTGGGGACACGGACGGTGAACACGACGGTTCCGTCGTCGTCAGCGGTTCGTACGCCGTTGAACACCAGCGGCGCCGGGATGCCCATGCACGCGCCATCGAGCACGGGCGGGCAGGGCCCAACTGCGGGCGCGCCAGAAGCGCCGATGAGTGCCACACGCTCGCCTGAGAAGGCGCCCGTCACGGTGATGGCCATCAAGGCGCCCGCGATGGCGTCCGGTGCGGTGAGAAGCAGCGGTCCCGGTGGACCGAGCAGGATGGGCACGCCGGTCGGTGGGGCGTCAACAACCCCAGAGACATTGCAAGCGACGAGAAGCAGGATCACAGGACCTCCAAACCAAGAAGTGGGGAGGAGGACCAGGAAGCGCAGACACGCATAGCCTGGACGCCCCAGACCCCGAGGACGCCACAACAAACGCGAAAGGCAGGTTTCCCGACTTGCGGCCGTAGTCTCCGCCGCCTTCCCAGGACGACCCAGTGGCGATTGGCGGAGCATGACCGCTCACGGTGGCGGGACCGTGCCGGATTCTCACCGGCTTCCCTCAAGACCCGGCTGCCCGGGCCACCTAAACGCGTGAACAACGATGTGAAACGGCCGTACCGTGCAGCGTGTCGAACCGCAACAATCGTAAGCGCCCTGATTGCGGTAGGATGACTTGTGATTTTGTGTTGGTTGCTTGTGAGCGGCGTGTGGGCGGAGCCCTTGGTCGGGTCGCCGTTGCACCCTGTGGTCCTGCTCGACGATGGTGCGCCGCTTCCGGCAACCAAACGGGTCATCGAAGCAGCCCGGTGGCATGTCGTGGTGGTCGTCGGAACGGAAGAATCCGGCAAGACGGCGACGATGGCTTGGGATGGCCTTCGCAAACAAAGCGGATTTGACCCGCGAGAGACGTCGGTCGTTGCGATCCGCCGGGGTCATCGGGATGCAACGGCCATCGCGGCACAACGATGGGAAGAAGAACTCGGCCTTTCCGATGCGCAGCTCTCGCTGCTGCTTCAAGAGGCCACGAACGTGGAGACGTCGGGCGATGTGACGGACGCGGTGGGTGCGGCGGTCGTCCGAGCACTCGATGATGCGATCACGCTCGTGCGTATCGAGAATGAACAGGCTGAAACGAACAGGTTGAACCGGCAACGCCTGATCACGAGTGCCCTGGGGACAGGGTTTCTCGCCGCCGGGATCGTGGCTCTCCTGGTTCGCCGTCGAGACACCCGTGTAAAGGCCGACACCGCAGAGCGCGGGTTGGCGGCGTTTTCTGACCTCGTCCATGTGGCCCGCCGTGAGGTGGCCGACCTGCCAACGATTCCAGACGGCGAACCCCCGGCCGGACCCCGGACCCACGCGCTGTTCGAGGAGGCCCGAAGGTCGCTCCTGTCGCTGAGCGCCGATTTGGAACAGATGACGGAACGCCTGAGCGCCGCCGACGCAAGTACGGCCTTGATCAATCCCATCGACGAGTTCAAGCGCTGGTACCCGGGATGGCCTGCACGGCTGGCGGCGACGCGATTGGCCCTCGTTCGGGCGCAGGATGCGCTGGCGGCCTCGGGGCGAAGGGCAGAGGACGATTTGCCGATCGAAACGATTGATGAGTTTCGGAGGCGCTTCGCGGTCGTCCACATCCCGTTCCGATGGGTTGAGGACCATCCGCTCGCGACCCAGCCAGCGACGGCTTGGGCGGCGCTCAACGCCCTTCGTATTGCGGACCCGGCGGCGTACCTTGAGGCGCTGCGCGCCGCGCTGTTCTCGGAGGAACGCGCGCTGGACCGAGGCATGATCCTGTTGTCAGAGGTCCTCCGAGTGGACGCCGCCCAAGCCACGGGGGCCGCACAGGATGGTGGCGTTGCGCTCTCGCGTTTTCGAGCTGCCGTCGAATCGTCGGAGCGCTTGGACGAAGTCCGTGACCTCGCGGATGCTGCGGTGGACGTGCACGAAGCCGAGGTGGCTCGTTCCGCGGCAGCGTCGGCGGCCCGGGCTCAGATCGTCCGGCAACGGCGCGCGGCTCGGGAGGCCGTGTCGGGCGTTTCGGCGGCCATTCGGTCCAATGCGGACCGGCGGGTCGGTGGTCCGCTGCTGGGTCGGCTGGCGGCACTCGAAATGATGGCTGCGGAGGAGGCGCTGGACGCGGAGGTGGCTGTGGAGCGGTTCGTGTCGATCCTGACTGAGAGCAAGCGGTTGCTTCGTGAGCTTTCGGAGCGCCGGTCGTTGGTCGAGGAGTGGTCGGGCGACGGTGTTGTGGCGCGAGCGCGACTGGCGCGGCTTCGGACGACATACCAGGTTCGTTTGGGGCGAATTGGCAGCGACAATCGCTGCTTGCTGTCCGGGACCGCGTGTTTGGACGCCGACCCGACCGTAGACGGCGGGCTAGCGGCGATGTTTCTTTGGGAGACGGCGACGCGGGCTGAGGAAGCGGCGGCCGACGCTGCCGAGGGCGGTTCGCGCCGCACACGAGCGTCGGCCGAGCGTGCGGAGAGTGCCGCTGAACGACGCCGCCGGGATCAGAATCTGGCGCGGCTCGGTCCGACGTACCCAAGTCTTGCACTCGGGGGTGGTCGTCGCGCGTCGCGATCGCCAGACTGATACGCTGCCTGCAGACGTCGCGGCACGCGCGAGGGAGGCTTCTTGACCTGGATGCTGGTATTGGTTTCTTGTCTCTTCGGTGGAAAGAACATCGAGGGCGACGAAGCGGGCGAGTGTAGTGACGGAGCGGATGATGACCGTGACGGAGACTTTGACTGCGACGATACGGACTGCGTGGGCTCGCCGGAGTGCGAGGGGGGCGTGTCGACAGTGGTGGAGCCGACAACAGATTCCGACTACCCCTGCGAGGTCTCCATCGTCGAGCCCGCCGAAGGTAGCGAAATTGCGCTCGACGATGCTTGTGGGCTGACCGTGACGTTTTCGGTCAGCGTCGGCGAACTGGCACTCGCAGAACCGGGTGGCGACGATGAAATCGGCGTTGGTTACCTAGAAATGTGTGTCGGGACCGCTTGTGCGGATGTGACGGCGTCTGCAACGGATCTGACAACCTCCGGGTTTTTGCCAGGTCCGACCGAGGTAACCGTCCGGTGCAAACACCTTAGCGGTAGGGATATGGATGCCGGCCCAGACTGGGAAGACAGCGCAAACGTCACAATCGTAGACAACGCTGCGGGTTCCTGCGGCGTGTGAGCCAGCGCGCATGGTACATAGGGCGCAGTGCGCGACGTCCTCCTGCTCAACGCCGATTTTTCACCCATCCAGGTCTTGTCGTGGCAACGCGCGGTGGTGTTGCTGCTCAATCAGCGCGCAGTGCTACTGCGTGCCTACGAAGGTTTGCTGCTTCGATCGGTCTCTTTGAGCCTTCCGTGGCCCGCGGTCGTGCACCTTGCAAACTATGCGCGTACAAATCATCGCGTGCGTTTCTCGCGGGTGAATGTGTTGGCGCGTGACCAATGGACCTGTGCCTACTGCGGTGTGCAGCCTCGGCGCGCCGACGGTCGACCTGAAACCGAGCGTTTGACGCTGGACCACGTGGTGCCGCGATCCTCCGCTGTGCGGGGCTACGTGCTGACCAGCGACGGTCGGCGGGTACCGGCAACGAGTTGGGAAAACGTGGTCACGGCATGCCCGCCGTGCAATCGGCACAAACGCGACCGAACGCCCGAGCAGGCGGGCATGCGGTTGCACCTCTCGCCGCGCCGCCCCCGGCCCGGGGATGGCATCGCGATCGCGCTGGCACGCCACCCGGTGCCGGTCGAATGGGTCGATTGGGTGCCCGTGGCCGCCTAGCCGCAATGCCGTTCACTTAGGGAATTCCTGGCGTGAGCTGTCAGCTTTTAGCTATCAGCGGTGAGCTTCCGATGTGGCGCCGCGAGCATCTTCTTGACCTCGGTCGTGTGCCCGTGGAGGTGTTCGTGCATGGAAGGCGGCAGGTACTCAAGGTCACGTGCGAGCAGGAGATGGTACTCCGTCTCGGAGGCAGAACCAGCCGCGATCGAGATGAATCTCGCGAGTTCACGCTCGCCATGCCGACCGCAGCCCTCTGCGATGTTCGTAGGAATGGACGCCGCCGATCGGCGCAATTGCGCCGCCAGGCCGTAGCGCTCCTCCGCCGGGAAACTCCTCGTGGCCCGGTACACCTCAAGTGTGAGGCAGTGAGCCTTCTGCCACACCTGGAGATCCCTGAAGTCCCGCATGCCGCCTCCGGCCGAGCTAATCGCTGATGGCTAAGCGCTGACGGCTCCTTAAGTGAGCGGCATTGCGCCTAGCCGGCGTGACGCCAGACCGCTGACACACTTTGTGCGGGGAGACACGCTACACTCTCGTGACGAGAGGCGTGGGTGTTGTTTCGTTTGGCATTGTTGTTGGGGGGGAGCCTGGCGGGTTCGGCCTGCAATCCCGACGACCGGATCAGCCCCTCTGACGTCGACAATGATGGCGTGCTCAATCTCGCCGACTGCGCCCCGAACGATGGGAACGTTTTCCCGGGGAACGCGGAGTCTTGCAACGGCCTCGACGATAATTGTGATGGCGTCGCAGATGAAGGCCTTCCGATCCCCGCCAATCGCTGGATCGATATCGACGGCGATGGTTTTGGCGGCGCGCCGGTAGACAGCTGTGACGCAACGGGGGCAGCGACCGAGGATGGGGACTGCGATGACACCGACGCTACGTCGTTTCCGGGCGCCGTCGAACGGTGTGGCGGCGGTGACGAAGACTGCAACGGCGTGGTGGACGACGTCGAGGATGTGGATGCGTCTTCCGGTGCGGTTCAAGTGTACCCCGACCTCGATGGGGATGGGTTTGGCCGTGGCGCGTCGTTTTGGACTTGTGATCCGTCGGACGGGGCCAGCGGCTTTGACGACTGCGACGACGAAAACCCGGACATTCACCCCGACGCCATCGAGCTGTGTGACGCCGCGGATCCCGGCATCGACGAAGACTGCGACGACCTCGTCAATGACCAGGACCCGAGCGTGGACCTGTCCGGTTCGGGGTGGTGGGAAGACGCGGATTACGACGGATATGGAAATCCGGACGTGCCGGGCGCAAGTTGTGAGCCGCCCGCCGAAGTCAACGTCGCAGACAACGCGGACGATTGTGATGATTCAAAGGACAGTATCAGTCCAGACGCCGTGGAGGTGTGCGGCGTCGCCGACGAAGACTGCGACGGACTTGTGGATGACGCAGACCCGAGCGTCGACCCCCTGAGCTTTGTGCAGTGGGGCCTCGACGCGGACGGCGACGGCTTCGGAATTGACGTGGGGTGGGTCGCTGCGTGTTCGAGTGCCCTATACGGCGTAGACCTCGCTTCCGGCGTGGACTGCAATGACGACGCCCCCGACCAGTATCCAGGGCTGCACGAAATCTGTAATGATACAATTGACCAGGATTGCAGCGGCGCCGACCAAATCTGTCCGGTCTTTGGACCCGTGGAATCGGTGGCCGACGGCGACCTGATCATTGTGGGCGGTCCGGATGGCGGGGCCGTCGGCACGGCCCTCTCCGCTGCGGGCGATGTGAATGGTGATGGATTTGGCGACCTTTGGGTCGGTATTTTGGATTGGAATAACTCGGGAAGGGTCGCGCTTGTTCACGGCGACGGGTACGGAATCGCCGATATTAGCGATCCCGTGGCGTGGATTGACGCTCAGACTGGTGGTGGCGATGGGTTTGGCCTCGGCGCGGCGTTGGTCGGCAATATGGACCTCGATAGCGACGGCACGCTCGATGTGCTGATCGGTGCGCCTTACCATCCCGACGACACGCTCGCTGAAGGGCACGTGTATGGATTCTACGGCCCATTTGTTGGTGGGCTGGCGCCCGCAGAGTCAATGGCCGACGTCAAATGGAAAGCTGAGCAGGGAGCCTACCTGGGTTCGACCCTTGCGGTCGGCGACATGAACGGCGACGGCGTGGTGGACGTGGCGATGGCCGCAACGGGCGACCTTGTGGACACTGTGTACGTAGACCGCACTCCGACCTCGGCGGGCAAGGTCGACACGCTCGACCTGTCCATCTTGGGCAACCCCGTGGATGGCCTGGGCGCCGCAGTGGTTTTCGGCGATTTTGGAGACGATGGCGTCGATTCGTTGGCGATCAGTGCACCGTACGACGAAGGCGGAAAAGGCTGGGTGGGTATTTACCCGGACACAGCCAGTGGGGCGCTGACCTGGACGGATGCGCAGACGACGGCGGACGGCGACGTAGTGGATGCCAATTATGGTGCTGCGCTGGGTGTACCCGGCGATCTGTTCGGCGACGGAAAGACCGTCCTACTGGTCGGCGAACCTGGCGAGGACGACGGGTGGGTATTCTGCTACCAAGACGTGGCGGATGCCTTCAACAGCGAAGAGTTCGAGCTCGCGGTTCGCGGTGACGTCGGCCAAGGTGCGAGCGGAATGGGCGCTGGTTTGGCCGCGACAGGCCCAGGGGACCTCAATGGAGACGGCGCGCCCGACCTTGTGGTGGCCGCGCGCGACGAAGGAACCCTGTTGACGTGGTTTGGACCGCTCGCCGATGGCACCCTGGAGCCGAACTCGGCGGATGCCGTCGTGACGGGCATTACGCCGGGCGACAGCAACGTGTCGTTTGCCGGTGCGGGCCATATCGACGAAAATGCGTCGGATGACCTGCTCGTAGGCGATCCGTTTGCAGACGTGCTGGGGATTGGGGACGGAAGGGCTGCGCTATTCTACGGCGGCTTATGAGGCGCAGTGCGGGCCCTTAGGGCCCGCCGCAAAACAAACAGCGCGTCTCGCGCGCGGCTGCATCCCGCGGGGCTTCGTCGCGAGTCCCCGCCCTCCCTGCGAAGTACGCCGGGTACTCCTCGGGCGCGATCCCCACAAGCCGGACCCGACCCGACCCGACCCGCTCCCGGTCCCGCTCCCGGTCCCGCTCCCGACCCCGCTCCCGGCGTCGCCCCTGGAAGCGTCAGCGATCATTCTGGAGCTTCTTCGCCAAGGCTACGAGCATCGCC
>CAMASI010000040.1 GCA_945861065.1 Klebsiella pneumoniae
CCTTAGGGCCCGCGCAAAAATAAGTTGCAGCATCGAGGGCTTGATGGCGCCCGCCGCGCAAGGCGCGGGGTGCAGCCGAACCGAGGAGTACGTGGCGTACTTCGCAGGTTCGGCGGGGTCCCCGCAACGCAGCGCCGCGGGATGCCAGCGAGTCCGAATGCGCAAGTTATTTTTGCGCGGGCCCTTAGCTATCAGCCATCAGCTGTCAGCGCTGTCGAACGCCGCCAACAGATCGCAGAAGTCGGGGTGCAGGTCCATCGTGTCCCGCCAGTTGGTGGAGTTCCGCCAGCAAAAGCGTGGCCGCTGCCAGGCGTTCGGTGGGCTCGGCTGCGCGCCAGAAGGCAACATCTGCCTCGTCCATCGCGGAAAACGAGGCGACATCGCCCTTCCACCCAGCGCGGCGCCGTGCAGCTCGTTCTGTGAAGGCAGCGGAGGCCTCGGGCTTCATGCCAGCATCGTAACGCCGCCTATGTTGGGTGGCGCTGTCCACACGGTTCAACTTCGCGACCCGTCCGGTTTTCGACGAAGCTCCCTGGGGTTCCACCGGTCACTGGGCGGGGCCATCCTGAGTTGGGCGTCCATTTCATGCCGAATCGCGGTCAGCCGGCCGAGCAGGCGAGGGCGCCACGGGACGGCGGCGTCGATGGCCTCGTAGAACTCGTCAAATAGTTCCGTCCAATGGGCAGGGAGCGCCAACCGCAACTGTACTTCGGGTTGAATCGGCCGGGCGCCGTCCACGACCTGAGTTGCGTCGCCCGCAGCTTCGCCGAGCCAGTCGAACACCGCATCCACAGTCGCCGACGGCGATCGAAGTACGCGTTCGAAAGTGACCCAATGGGTGTCGTAGCCTCGGTTGAGCGCGTCGCGTAGCAGGTCGTGGTGCTCGCGAAACCACCACGCCGCCGGACTCTGAACCGGCGTGACCAGGGCACCCGTCGGGTCGACACCCTCCAATTCCCACAGGCGTTCGACGCTTTCTGCAAACGCGCCGTAGTGGCGCACCGTGACGAGTACACGATCCAGAAAATCGCGTTGCGTCTGGCGAACGCCGCCGGAAAATATTTTGACGACCAATCGCCGACACTCACGTGGCACGAGCAACTGGCCGGTGGCTGGATCGGGATTCGAAGTGAAATTGACGCCCTGGGCGAGCGTCGACTCGTAAAACCCGTGCGGATTGGCCGATGACAGCCTGGAACCCCAATCCAACGGGAATGCCTCGCCCAGGACGGGTAGCCCTGCCCTTCGGAAAATCTGCATCCACAGGCTCGTACCTGACCTTCCGGTGCCGCTCACCACAATCATGTGGAGGTCATCAAGCGGCGCGCAAACTCCGCAAAACGCCGCGCCGTCTCCGCCCAGATCGGCCGGGTTCGCTCGATCGACTCGACATGCCGACGCCACTTGTCGTTGGCCGGGGGCGTCAGCGTATTCCTCGACAGGGCGAGGGGCGCTGCGAACAGGTCGCGCGGCGGCCTCAGATCAAGCGCACGACAAAGCCCCAACAACGCCGGTGCGGCAGCCTCCACCAGTTCCTCGTAGGCGAAGCAGTGAATGATGTCGTTCGGCTGCCCCCCCAGGTCGTCCAGGAGTCGACTGACCGTAACGGTCCATTGGTGCGCAACGATGACGTCGAGGGGCTCATCGAGCAGGTCGCGCCACCCAGGCGTCAACAGAAAGGACCAGGGAAGGCCAGATCGGGTCACGATGTCCGGGTACGTGACGAATTGGCCGGAGCGCCACCCATCCAGCATGCTCGCCAGGACATGCTCGGGTTGCCGAACCAGGACGACGAATTGTGCTTCGGGCCAGACTGCCTTTAGGAACGGCACGCGAAGGGCATTTTTGGGGGTTTTCTCCACCAACCTGACCGGCTCCGCAAGAAGACCCGGGCTGCTTCCGTTTGTGTCGTGGAGTCGGTGAAAAAGTTCCATGCGCAATTGACGGGCGACGGCGGGCGTGGCGTCGATCTCCCCAAGCGCATTGGAGGACGGTCCTTCGAACCGTGGCGCGAGGCCGCAAACGCGCTCGAAGACGTGGTGATTTTCGGTTCCAAGGGTATGGGTGGAGGGTGACTTTGCCAGCGCCTCGAACAGTGCCGACGAGCCCGAACGGGGAGGACTCAGGAGAAAGATGGGTTTTTGGTAAGGTGGGTGCTCGAAGGGCGTCCCGGTGCGACCTCGTGGCTCCGTGGGAGGGATCACGCCGTCGCGAAGCGCAATCGACGCGTCGAGACCATTGGTCAACCGTACGCGCCCGTGGAACGAATCAAGCCGGCCGCGGTACTGCGCAAGGAGCGTCGCAAAGGCCCGGCTCCGGCCCCTCTGATTGGCGTATCGCAATTCGGCATCGCGCCAATTCCTGACGAGGTCTTCTGAGAGCGCCCTGAGCCCACCGAGGTACACCCCTGCGTCACCGGAAGCGGACCGAAGGACCTCGGTAAGTCGCAACCAGAGATCTCCGGACGACAGCTCGATGGGCGCGCCCAACGCCTCGAATTTCACGTCTTCGCCAGCTCCGTCCACGGGGGCCACGACCATGGGCTGTTCCTGGGGCGCGTCGATCCACTGCCACAATTGGCTGGATCCGACCGTGTCAACAACGAGGTGGACGCGGGCGACGTCACTGTTGTTGACCACGCGATGCGGCTGCCACGTATTGAGCACCCACGCCTCGCCTGCCGCCATATGCACGGCGGAATAACCACAATAACAAATCGCGCCGGGATGCGTCGTGATGGGGATGTGGATGCGAAGGTGGGATTTCCAGTAGGGGTGCACGTCCACATGCTCTGGGACCGTGGCGCCAGGGGCGAGCCGCATCAAGCGCGTTCGCCCGAGGGTCGACCGGAACGCTGCAAGCGTTTGCCGCAGGTACGGAGACTGGCTCAGGGACGGGGTCGCGGCCATCGGATGGCGGATTCGGTCGTCCCGAGGGTTTCCGCGATTGGACACGAGCAACAGGGCGCTGTTGCCCGAAAAATCACTCGGGTGGGAAATCCACCGGTCCTCTGGGAGCGTTCCCACCTCTTGACGCAAACGAGCCGCGTCGAATAACAGTGGCAGTCGCACGAAAGAATCTGGCAGAATCACGTTAGAACCGCTCCAACAACGTTCCCAAGGTAACCGTGTGTACAATTGGAATATTTCGGGTCGTGGAAATACGCCCATCATACGTGGCGGACAGTGCGACGTCGACGCCATTCGCCGGGCCGATTCGCAGGCGAGCTGTCGCTCGGCCCTCGCCGTCCTCCCGCGGGTCCTGATCAAGCGGAAATTTCGTCCATCGGGCCTCGACGCCGATTCCCGACATCGGGTCGGTGCGGCTGCCCAACCGGGCGAACAGGCCCAGGGGCACACCAGCCTCCAGTGCCCAGTCGGACGGGTCGCCGAATAGGCGCGCTGTGGACGCGCTCGCCCGAATCCCGGTCGAGACTCCGAGGTGATGGCGGTGATTGTCGGACTGCCACAATTCCAGGAGGAGGCCGGCCTCCGCGAGGTCAAGTTGAACCCCGGACGAGATTCCTGCTCGGCGTTCGAGTGTGAGGACAGACACATAATACCCCGGATTCGCAATGGGAGCGTGGCCAAGGATCCGCCGGGCGCGAACGACACGAACCCTGGATTCCATTTCCGGCTTGGTCCCGATCACCACGGAAAACCTGGAATCAAATAGCTGCAGGTCGAGTCCACGCGCCAACGTGAAGCGACGGGCCTCGCCGAGTTGGTACCCATAGACGGACGACGCCACAGAAAACACCGCAAACGACGACGCGCCCTCGGTTCGCACGCCACCCTCGACATCAACGCGGCGAAGTGCCGTATGGGCCTGCGCGCCACCAATGGTGCCCGTCGTCTCGGCGGCACGGTTGAGAGACACCAACAGATCCGAGCGCAGCCCGCCGTCGCCCGAACGCGGCAAGCCTGTCTGTCCCTCGGCCGCGGCGAGCGCCCACTGGGCGCCCCACAACGCGTCCAACGCCTCCGTCGTGGCCGTGCTTCGGGACCGGAGTAGACGCAGACGCTCGATCTCCTCGGACGCCGCAAGAACCCGAGACAGTGTCCGATAGGGCGGGTGGGAAACGCCTTCGGCCGACTCCCCAAGGCTGCTAAAACCGTCGAAGGCCAACGCTCGGGATTTCGGGGACGGGCGCTCGATCAGGGCCTCGTAGCGATCGATTTCCGCCGCGGTCGCTGGATGGGCCAAACGAAGTGCCTCCGCGTCGGCCTCACGAAGCACGTCCGCAGCCCGCGCGCGGTCATAGAGGTTGAATTCATCGAGAATCGTTGCGGGCAGGGGCGACAGTCGCCCGAGCCTGACCAATGCCCCTAGAACAGCGTCGGGTCCGTTGAGATCGGGGAGTCGGAGCTTCTCCCCGAGGGCCCATTCAATGAGTGTCCGCGGCAAATATGTGCAATTGCGGGTCGTAAAAATGTATCGTCGGGTCCAAGTTTGGCGGGCGTCATCTAAACGCTCCAGGAAGCGGCGCTTCTCCTCGTCGTTGAGCTGCAGCCGCAGGCTTTGGACTGAGCGATTGTCTCGTGCATATCTCAAAAGGAATCGCGGATAGGATTCGCTGAGCACCGTGGACGAGAACCCACCAAGTAGCCCGCGAAGGGCGTACAATGGACTCTTGGGATCGGCGCCCGCCGGGTCTGCCGCGAGTTGGTAGGTGGTGACCGTCGGCGGTCCATCTTCTGACCGGATCGAAATCGCGACCGCAAGGTGCCCCGCCAACGAAGCGACGGTGCGCATTGACGCCTGAATATATAACAGGTCAATTGCGGTGACCTGTTCCGGATCGAAACCTACCTCGGCCAGCGACGCGCAGGCCTCGTGGGGGGTGGGTTCGGACCCAAAGGCGTCGCGCAGAAACGTCCATTTGCTGCGCATTCGGCAGCCCGGGTACCGAGGCGTATCGGCGACCAGGCGTTGACCGCGAAAATAATGCTCGGCGCTGGTCGCGAAATCCTCAGCGGTGGAGGTTCTTCCCTCCGGCGTAGCGAAGGCGTCCGGCTCTCGTTCTCCCGGCCCAGCGAAGGGATGGCCCGGCCATTCGGACAGAAGCCTCCACGCCCCGTCGGACGACCAGGACGCGCGATGGTCCGCGACGTGGACAAGCGCATGAACAAGTTGACGCCGCAACAACTCGCCCCGGAGAGTCGCCACAGGGGCGTCTGAGGGAGTCGGCGCGCGTTCGTCCGCGTTGCTGTGGTCGAGGGCGCCCGTATCGACGTCGATGAGCCCACGGCCGCGCCACCGCGCCACGCGATGCAGGGCCTCGGCGCCGTCGTCACGTGGCCCCAGGGTGTTCCTCCGGAAAAGGACCGAGATTCCCGGCTGGCGAAGGGTGTCCGGCAGGACGGTGGCGAGTTCGAGAATGATTTGAAGGTCATCCGGGCGCCACGCGGTCGCGTCGTCCACAAACCAGTTCGTGGCCGCGATGGGTGGGTCGGCCGCAAACGCAGGAACTCGGCAAAACAACCCGACCGCGGCTAACAACCGAAAGGCTGTCATCCCCCGCTATCTTTGGCTGTTCTCGCACTCGCCGCCACTTCCGGCGCGGTCAGTTCCAGGATTCGCGCATCAATAACGCCCTTGTGTTTGGCATCGAGTTCGGTCGACAAGGCCAGCAGGAAGGGCTTGGGATCCTTGAACAGCGTGATGCGGGTGCTGTCGCTGTCGTCCAATCCGAGTGAGCGGACGGCCACGTCCGCGGCGGCACCGACATCGGCGGCCGTGATGCCGAGCCAGTTGGCGATCAAGGCCGTGGCGCGTGCCGAGTTGCTGGAGGTGTCGAATCGTTCGCGGATCAACTGCCACGACACGTCGGCAACGACCTCGGCAGGCACCTTCAACGACGGACCGATCTCCTTGAGGAACCGCGTCAGGGTGGCGCGCGCCTCTTCGGCGCTGCGCACGGGCTTGACCGGATCCCTGGCGCGTTCCCAGGCTGCTACAAGCGTGGCGACGTCAATGTCGGTGGCGATCGCCATCGCATCTACGGCGGGACCGGCACCCGCCGCCAACTCGCGGTCCAGCTGAGCAAAGGCGGTCGGGCTGGTCAGCAGCAGGTCCACGTGCATCGCGAAGTCGCCCCGCGTGGACAACAGCGCAGCCTCGATCACAGGAAGAGCCGAAACCTCCTCGATTCCGCTATTCGACGAGTTTTCGACCACTTTCACCGTGAGGTACACGCCGGCCGCCGTCGTGATCGCGCCACCCACCGTGGTTCCGATCAGCAGTCCAACGCCGAGCGCATAGTACGCCCGCGCTTCCCTCGGGAGCATCGCTGCGGACAATGCGAAGCCGAGGATCGTCGCACGCTTGAGCGCCCCTTTCGCCTTTCCACGCTTCTTATTGTCCACGTCGCCTCCTGGTCGTTGGTTGCCGACAGCGCCATGGCCATATCTGCGGGGTGGCTAGGGCGCAAACAGATTCGTCGAGAGCTGCGCACCCCTACATCTCACGCCTTAGCGGGAGGACGTACTTCCGACTCGTTCTGCCAAATCAGCCGACTGGCACGCTCATACGTGAGGTAAGCGACCCCCCACTTGAAAAAGACCACCAACCGGTTTCGGAACGTGATGAGAAAAACCAAGTGGATGAATACCCACATCAGCCACGCTAGGAGCCCGCCAAAATGTAGGCCTCCCACAGCGGCCACCGCCCTGCTTCGCCCAATCGTAGCCATCGTTCCTTTGTCCCAGTACCGAAACACCGGGCGCGGAACCCTCTCGATATCCGCCAAAATTACCCGCGCGGCGTGCTGACCCATCTGCGTGGCGGCCGGCGCGACACCAGGGACCAAGCCGCCGTCTTGCGCCACATGCGCGAGGTCACCTACCGCCAACACGTCCGGATGGCCTGGCACCGAGAGGTCGGGCAATACCCGTACCCTTCCCTGGGGGTCCACCGGCGCCGACGTCAGAGCGCCCAACCTGCTGGCCTGTACGCCCGCGGCCCACAATACCGTACGCGCTCTCAACCGCTCGCGGTCTTTTCCCAGCGTGACGCCTGTTGCGTCCACGTCCACGACCATCGTCTCCATTTTCAGTTCGACGCCGAGTCGGGTCAACTGCCGGGTCGCGGATTCGCGGCAGGGTGCCGGCATCGAAGGCAATACCTCCTTCCCCGCTTCCACCAACAATACCCGTGCGGACCTGGAATCAAACCGCCGGAAATCATTCCGAAGCGTATGGAAGGCGATTTCACGCAAAGCCCCCGCCAACTCCACCCCAGTCGCTCCCGCGCCGACAACGACAAAGGTGAGCCAAGCCGCGCGTTCCTCGGGGTCATCGCACCATTCTGCCGCTTCGAAGGCGGCCAACACACGTCGGCGAATTTCGAGCGCGTCGCCGATGGTCTTCAAACCCGGCGCAAAAGTCTCCCACTCTGGGTGGCCAAAATAGGCGTGTCGTGCGCCCGTCGCGAGCACAAGCCGATCAAAACCAATTCGGACGCCCTCCGCAAGTTCGATTTCGTGTCGATCGAGGTCCAATCGGACAACCTCGGCACCTCGCACCGACACGTTGGCCTGCCCCGAAACGATCGCCCGCAGCGGCTCGGCGATGTCGCTCGGTGCCAACCCTGCCGTGGCAACCTGGTACAACAAGGGCTGGAACAGGTGATGGTTGCGCCGATCGATCCAGGTGATTCGCACCGGTGCGCTTGAAAGGGCTTGAACGGTTGCGAGCCCCGCAAAGCCGCCGCCAACCACGACGACATGGAGCGCAACCCCCTCCGTCACGGACAGAACGGGTCCTGCTCGATGTACAAATTGTTGTTTTCGTCGCACTCCTCGACCGCGCCCAAACCGAAGCCGTCATCATCAGCGATCGCCCACAATTCGTCAGCGTCATCGACGAGCACCGAAGGTGCGAAGATCCAAACAGATTCACTGGTCCAACCACTTTGCACCGGGCCGGGGACCGATCCCACCCCCAGCGCCGTCACCGTTCCGTCTTCCACGCCATACAGCGCAATGTTGATCGGACCCAGGGCTTCGGAAATGCCTTTATTTGCTACGCGCACTTCGACGGGTACCATACCGGACGGACAATCGTCGTCGCATACGTTCACGATCTCGGCGAACAAATCCACGCCAATGCCGCCTTGTGGCAGCATGACACCCGTGGCTTCCGCGGCGTGCCAAGTGTTCGAACCGACAAAACTCGGGACCACATCAGCAGGAATGCTCAAGTCGTCGTTGATATTGTCGTTGAAGAAGGCATGTTGATTCCACACTGGCCGGGTGGGTGCCCACCGTTCATATCGGTCCCGGTACACGGACAGGGCAAAGTCGTAGCCTGCATGGCCGAACACGATGTCGGCGTGGCCGTCCAAATCGATGTCGGCGATGACCGGGTAGTCCATCATCGTGTTCGAGGCGTGTTCGTTGGTGTAGAACTTGAGCGCGCCCGTCGGGCCGTCAAACACCTGCATCTCGACTTCATCGATGTACACGACTTCGCGAATTCCGTCGCCTTCGAAGTCGAAAATGGAGGCCCCGGACGCTCCGGACATGTCGTGCGCATCCTCGTGCCACAACACCGTACCGTCGTGATTCAGCGCCCAGATCTGGTCACCGCCTGCGACGATGATTTCGGGCATTCCGTCCCCGTCAATGTCGCCGACCGCTGGCGGAGAGGTGATATTCGCCGACGGAAGATCCCATGGACCCCACAGAATCACGCCATTGGTGTCAAACGCCCGAACGGAGTTGAACGACGCCGCGACAACCTCACCCTCCGGGTCATCGTCCAAGTTCGCCAACGCGATCATGCCGTCATCCTGGCTGGGATCGTGCCACAACGTGACCCCCTCCGGCGAGTACACCGCGTCACCGACGATGACCTCTTCGATGCCGTCCAGGTCGATGTCCGCAACCGCTGGCACCGAAGCCTCGGACAACCCACCGATCGGCAGAATTCCCCACGAGCCCCGTCCATGCGCCCCCACACCGCGGACGCTACCGTCGGCACGCAGGATGACCCGGCCGGCAACGATTTCCACCGACCCGTCATGGTCCATGTCGGACAAAGCGATGGCGGTAGCGTAGTCGAAGTCGTCGCCCGAGAACTCGATGCTCTCCCACAACTGAATCCCGACGTTGCTATAACAAACCACAGAGTAGGTCGGATTTCCGATCGGCAGATCGATGCCATACGAGCGTACCGCAACGATTTCGGCCACACCGTCGCCTTCAAGGTCACCGATCGCGGGTGCAGACCCAAACGCAAGCTGGGCCTCAATCCGCGCCTTGAGCGTCCCGTCGCGCCCATCGAGCACCACCAGGTCGCCATCGCCCATCAACAGCCCGGACACGTTGGCGATGACCTCGGGGTACCCGTCCCGATCAAGGTCGCCCACCGCCATGTTACCCCACACGGCCCCACCCGGGCCATACTCCCAGTCCACCACGGGCTCAAAGCCCGTGCTTCCGTCAAACGGAAGTTCGCAAGTGTCGTCCAGACCTACGTTCTCGGCAGGCGCGGCGTCGAGAAAACACTCGCCATCGTAGGCGGGGAAGGGCGGAAACTCGGTCGTAGGAACGCCGTCCTGGCCGTTCTTTCCGAAGAGGTCATACTCTTGGCACGCCACCAAACAAACAACAAACCAAGCGGGGAGACGCATGGGGAACTCCTAGAGAGCGGCCCCGCCCTAGCCCGAAGATCCCGGCGATGCGACTTGCAAACCGGCCGAAGCCGGGTGAGAAGTGAATGACTGTTCATTCAGGAGACCCAATGGCCACCAACCATGCGACCGCAGACGAATCCCGGGCCCTTGCGGAAGCCTCTCGTGAAGACTGGAAGGGCAAAGCCTTCCTTCGTGAGTTGTTCCTCGGAAACCTGCGGCCCGATTGGCTCGATCCGTGGCCAGAGACGCCCATTCGCCCGCATGCCGCGGAACTCTTGGCGCGTCTCGAACTGTTCCTTCGGACCGAAGTCAACAGCGAACGCATCGACCGCGAGGGCAGCTACGGGGAGGCCGTCATCGCGGGTCTCAAGCGTTTGGGTGCGTTTGGCCTGAAGATTCCCGTGGCCTACGGCGGCCAAGGCCTGACCCAAGCCGAGTATTGCCGTGCCTGTGAATTGCTCGGTCGATACGACGGTAGCATCGCCGCACTGGTCAGCGCCCACAACAGTATCGGCGTTCCGATGCCGCTTTCCCTGTTCGGAACGGAGGAACAAAAGCGCAAGTATTTGCCCCGGCTCGCGGCGGGCGCCATCAGCGCCTTTGCGCTGACCGAACCCGACGTCGGCAGCGACCCCGCGCGCCTCGCCACCACCGCGCGTCGGACCCCAGAAGGTGACTGGCTGCTCACCGGCGAGAAGTTGTGGATTACCAACGGCACGATTGCCGAACTGATGATCGTCATGGCGCGCGACGCCGACAGCGGAAAGATCAGCGCCTTCATCGTGGAAGGCAACGCACCGGGCCTGACGGTCAAACACCGTTGCCGGTTCATGGGCCTACGCGCCCTCGAAAACGCCTGGCTCGGTCTCGACAACGTTCGCGTACCCGCAGACGCCTTGCTCGGCGAAGCGGGGGCCGGCCTCAAGATCGCCCTGGTGACGCTGAACACCGGGCGCCTGTCTCTGCCCGCTGCCGCGCTCGGCGGCGCCCGTCTGGCGTTGGAGTCCAGTCGGGACTTTGCCGCACGGCGCGTACAGTGGGGCGCGGCTGTCGGACAACACGAAGCGGTCAGCCACAAACTCGCCGACATGAGCGCCACCGTATTCGCGATGGAATCTTGGGGTCGCTTGGCCGCGGAACTGGCGATGAGGCCCGGCTACGACATCCGCCTGGAGGCAGCCGCAGCGAAAGAATTCGGAAGCACGCGGGGCTGGGCCGTCATGGACGAAGCGCTGCAAATTCACGGCGGTCGCGGCTATGAAACGGAGTCTTCGCTCCGGGAACGTGGCGAGACGGTCACAACGCCCATCGAACGCATGCTGCGCGATTCCAGAATCAATCGGATCTTCGAAGGATCCAGCGAAATCATGCACCTCTTCATGGCGCGTGAACTCGTCGATCGGCACCTTTCCGTGGCAGGACCCCTGCTGAAGAAAGGCGCTACGCTAGGCGAGAAATTGCGGGCGCTGCCAGCCATCGTGTCGTTCTACGGCCGATGGTACCCACGGCTGTGGGCTGGATTCACCGCGTCCTTTCGCTACGGGCAGTACGGCGACCTGGCACACCACATCCGCTGGGCGGACCGCACCAGCCGCCGCCTCGCACGCACGGTGTTTCACCTGATGGTCCGCCACCAGGCTGGCTTGGAGAAACGCCAAGGATTGCTCTTCCGTACCGTAGACATCGCGATTGAAGTCGCGGTTGTCGTCGCCACCGTGCTCAAAGCCCACAACCAACGCGAACGCGGCGCGCCGGATGCGGAGAACAGTGTGTCGTTGGCAGACTTGTTCGCCCGCAACGCGCGTCGCAGCGTAGACGAGTGGTTTGACCGCATCCACAACGAACACGACACCGTCAAGCACGCGGTCGGCCAGGCGGTGTTGTCCGGCGGGCACGCGTGGCTCGAAGGTCGCCCGACCGAAATACCGGTCGAGCGGGTCGCGGCAAAGTAGCGCCACCGGCGGCGTGTCCGCAATAGGCGTTGCCATGGGCGCACCCGAACTCCGCGAGTGGTTGTTGCGTGCGCGCCACGCCGACGGCTCGCTCGGCTACGCACCTTCCGACCCTGGCGTTCCTGAACCCACGCTTCACGCCGTGGCAGCCGGCCTGCCCGTTCCAACGGCCTGGCTGAGCACCGCGGAACTCGGGTGGAGCACTTGGTTTGCCCCAGCCGCCCTGCTGGGACGACCCGAAGCGGACCCGGTGAGGCAAGCGGCCATCGCCACCACGCTGACCGCCAAAGGCAAAACCGTCACGGAAACCGTTGGCGATTACGACGGCACAATCGCCGGCTGGACGTGGATCCCAGACACGTTTTCCTGGGTGGAGCCAACGGCCTGGGCCATCGTCGGTTTGTCCGCGTCGGGGCACGGAGAGCACGAGCGGGTGCGTCAAGGGCGCCGCTTGCTTCGGGACCGCCAAGGGGCAGACGGCGGGTGGAACTACGGCAATCCCAACGTGCTCGGCGCCCAGCTCCCGGCCTACCCCCACAGCACCGCCATCGCGCTGCTCGCTCTCCCGCCAGGTCCGGATGCCGACCGCGCGTGGACCTGCCTTGAACGAATCGTCAGCACCCTGCCGAGCGCGCTCAATCTCGCGCTGTCGGTCTTGGCCTCCGTCGCCCACCACCGCGACCCGACCGCCTTCGCCGACTCCTTGGCTGCCCGCCAACGCTCGGACGGATCCCTAACCGGCCGCAACCACATCGACGCACTCGCGCTGCTCGCCATGACGGCCAGCCAAACCGGCTCGCACCCCTACGCCATCCATGGCTGAGCTCGACCGCCGCAAGCTGCTCAAGGGCACCGCTGCCTTCGCCGCCGTCGCCGTGGCCGGGGCGGCTGCTTCGTCGTGGTGGCGTACGGCGAAACAACCCAAACGCAGCGTTTTCGTGGGCAAGGCAGACACCTACGACGGCGACCTGTCTGACCTGCTCCGACGCGGCTTGTTGGCCTACCCAACGCTCGTCGCCGAAGTCGCGGGCCGCTCGGTCCTGCTCAAGCCGAACTTCGTCGAGTACCACCCCGGCCGACCCATCAACACCGATGTGCGATTCGTCGCTGCCGCCGTGGAGGCCTTTCGCCAGATCGGCGCGGCGAGCGTGGTCGTCGGCGAAGGGCCTGGCCACTTCCGAGACACCGACGCCCTGCTCGAACACAGCGGACTCGGCGCTTTGCTTCGAGACGTGGGCGCGCCCTTCTGCGACCTCAACCTCGAACCGGGTGTGCAGACCGACCTCGTGGCAAACTTGACGAAGCTCGGCCGCTTGCCTGTCGCACGTGCCGTTCGGACGGCCGACGTCGTCGTCAGCGTGGCCAAGCTCAAAGTCCACCACTGGGCTGGCGCCACCCTCACCATGAAGAACCTGTTCGGCGTGGTGCCGAGCGCGATTGTCGGCTGGCCCAAGAACCCCTTGCACTGGGCCGGCATTGACGCCAGCGTCGTAGACCTGTGGACCGCCCTGCGGCCCCGCTTCGGCATTGTAGACGGCATCATCGGGATGGAGGGCGACGGCCCGATCATGGGGACAGCAAAACACGCGGGCGTCGTGATCATGGGGGACGACCTGCCCGCCGTAGACGCGACGTGTTGTCGCCTGATGGGCATCGACCCCGACCTCGTTTCGTACCTTTGGAACGCGCCGCTGTACGGCGGCACCACCCACGCGAGTCGAATCTCTCTCAGCGGTGAGCCCCTGGTCGTCAACCCCTTCGAGTTGCCGCCCCATTTGGGTCACCTTCGGGCCAAGTGATCACGGGGCGAGGGGAAGCAGGTACACCGCGCCGACATCGCTTGCGCCACGGTCACGCCCACTGGCAGCCGTCATCGCATCGGCGATGCCGTCGCCATCCATCTGCCCGATCGCTACGGCGTTCCCAGCCTGATCGCCCTCCGTCTCGCCGTAGAACATCCACGCATCCGTCGTCAACTGAATCACGCCCTCGAAGGGGCCCCAAACCACCCAGGTGGCGCCCGCGAGCACCCCGCCCGTTTCTTCGGTGAGCCCGCCCACAACAACATCGAGCGTGCCGTCGCCGTTGATGTCCGCATTGCCCGCTACCGACGTTCCGGCGCTGTCCAACGTGCCACCCTTGAGGCGCGCAAGCGCGGTATCGACCGAACCCGCTTCTTGGGCGCCACCGATCAGCACGGCTTCACCGGCGGCACCCGCACTGCCGGGCACACCCACCCAGGCGTCGGAAAGGCCGTCGCCGTCTGCGTCACCGGCCGCCGCCACCGAATGGCCTGCACCATCCGCGGTCGCAACCCCCGTCCAGATCCGGTTGGCCTCCAAAGCGGTGATCGCGATTCCGGTCAGAGGTCCGTCGAAAATCAGGGCTTCGCCTTCCAACGAGAAGCCGCGCCCATCGTCACCGACCAACAGGTCGCCGACCCCGTCGCCGAGCATGTCGCCGACGACCACCATGGCTTCGCCGAGCCGGTCGCTCACGAGCCCAGTAATGGTGCCCCCCGCCGCGCTGACGAACCCGAGTGACGGCAGGGGTTGGGCAAAGACGTAGACGATACCTGCGTCGGTCACCACGTCGTCTACGTTGTAGGCGGGTGCTCCGACAATGAGTTCCAACCGCGCGTCGTCGCCTACGTCGCCGGTCGCGAGCGACGCGCCGAACTCGTCGCCGTCGTTCTCGCCGTACACACGCGTCTGCGCCTCGGTCGCCGCATGTTCCCCGGACACAGTGCCCGGAAAAAGGTACAACGCGCCTGGATCTCCAAGTCCGACCTTGCCGAATTTGGAGGCGGCGATGACGAATTCGGACGCGCCGTCACCGTCCAAATCTGCCGCGGCCACGGCGTTGCCAAGGTGATCGTCGTTGTTTTCGCCGAGTATGATCGCCCGCGCTTCATCGAGCAAATGCGAGCCCACGGTTCCTCCCGCCATCAAGTACAGGCCGCCCGACGAAATGGCGCCGCCGACGTCGTTGTCGAGGTTCGGGCATCCGACCAACCACTCGTCATCGCCGTCGCCATCGGTATCCGGCAAGGACGCAAGCGCTGTCCCGGCAAGGCCAAAACCTTGAATACCGTCGAACCGGGTCACGACGTCTTTGAGCGTCGTCGGCGAGGGAATGCCGTCGGCATCCGCGTCGCTATCGCTGTCTGCATCAGAGTCCGTGTCCGTATCGGTATCGGTCTCAGTCGCCGTATCAATCGGCTCGGAGTCCGTATCTGTGTCCACAATGTCGGTATCGATGGCCTTCGGTCCGCAAGCGTACAAGGACAACAAACACACAAGGCGCACAGTTCCTCCAACCAGCGCTGCATGATGCCCCGATATCGGCCCCGTCGCCACCACCGGCATACCCAGATCGTATGCGCAGATGGGAACTTCACCGATTTGGCATGGACGGGCTGCGGCTGCACGAGCGCCCGGAACCGCGCCCTGGACCGGGCGAACTGTTGCTAGGGCTCCGCGCGACGGCGCTCAACAGCCGCGACCTCATGATCGTGGAGGGGCGTTACGATCCAAGACTGCGCCTACCGACGGTTCCAGGCTCCGATGCGGTGTGGACCGTGTTGGAATGCGGCCCGGCGGTGGTCGGATACGCCCCGGGGGACCGCGTCATCACGCTGTTCTCGCCCGGCTGGGGCGGCGGACCCCCCACACGCGCGTTGGTCAGGGATGCGCTCGGCGGCTGGCGCTCCGGCGTGTGGAGCGAACGCTACATTGCGACGCCCTCAGAGGTGGTACCCGCCCCAGCAAGCTTGACGGACGAACAGGCCGCAACGCTTCCGTGCGCCGGCCTGACGGCCTGGAGCGCCCTGATTTCGTTGGGCGGCCTCTGTCCAGGTCAAACAGTCGTCGCCACTGGCTCCGGCGGTGTCGCAATCTTCGCCGTTCAGATCGCCCGTCAGGCTGGGGCAAGGGTGGCGCTCGTGTCCGGCTCGCCCGACAAAGCGGCTCGCCTCACCGAACTCGGGGCCGAAGCGATTTTGGATCGGCGCAGCCCGTGGGCGAAAGCCGCACGACAATGGGCGGGCGGCGAAGGCGTAGACCACGTGCTCGATCTCGGCGGCGCTGGTTCGATTTCCCAGTCGATCGACGCGATTCGGCCCGGGGGTGTCGTGTCGGTCATCGGCGTGCTCGGCGGCGCCGTTGAACCCATCGACGTCCGCCCCATTCTCATGAAACAAGCGCGGGTCCAAGGCGTGTTCGTCGGGGACAGAACGGGCCTGTTGGCGCTCTGCACTGCCGCCAGCGCCGGCATTTGGCGGCCCGCCATTCACAAGCGTCACGGCTTTGAGGACATTCCCGCGGCACTTGCCGACTTGGCCGACGGTCAGCATGTCGGCAAGATCGTCGTCACCGCGCCGTGATCCTCCCCCGCAAGCCCTGTTAGGGCCAGCATGGGTGGAGGGCTTCGTGAGTGCGATCCCGATGGAGCGGCAAGCAGAGGCGCTCGTGCGGCTCCTTTCCATCGCAGAACTTCCGACCCGATTCGGCATCTTCCGCGTTGCGGCGTTTTGCAACGGCGTGGACGATGGCGAACATATCGGCGTCATCAAGGGCGACGTGGACGGGCAACGCGACGTGCTCGTTCGCGTACACAGCGAGTGCTTGACCGGCGACGCGCTGGGTAGCCTCCGGTGCGATTGCAGAGATCAACTCGAAGCGTCCCTGCGGCTGATCGAGGCGGCCGGCTGCGGTGTCGTCCTCTACCTTCGCCAAGAAGGCCGGGGCATCGGTATCGGCAACAAGATCCGCGCCTACGCCCTCCAAGACCAAGGTCTGGACACGGTGGACGCGAACTTGGCGCTGGGCTTTCAGTCGGATTCACGCGATTACACCGTGGCCGCCCACATGCTCCGCGCACTGGGCGTCCGCTCCGTACACTTGTTGACCAACAACCCGGACAAGGTACGCCAGTTGCGTCACCATGGGGTGACCGTGACCCGTCGGATACCCCATCAGCTACCCGAAAACCCGCACAACGGCGCCTACCTCCGCACGAAAGCGCGCCGCTCAGGCCACGATTTGCATTTCGACGACGTCATAAGCAAGGAGGGATGATGCCGCTTTACGCCCTGGTCCTTTGGCTCGGATGCGGCCCGGAAGAAGCGCCGCTTCCGCCGCCGGCGACCGACGCCGACACGGATACCGATTCAGATTCCGACACCGACGCCGACGTCGATACGGATGGCGGCAGCGACACGGATTCCGGGACGGACACGGGCACGGACACCGACACCGAGCCGCCGGCCACCTTCTCGCTTCCAGAATCGACCGACCTGTCCGCGCTGACGTGGACCGAGGCCTTCGAAGCGCTCCACCTCAAGATCGTCGCAGAATACGCCTACAGCGCCCACAAGACGCTCGATCTCACGGCGATCCATGACCTCGTCGCCGCAGAGATGCTCATCGCGGAAACGGCAGACGACCCTAACCTGTACTACGCAGCCCTTCGCCACTACGTCTTCGCAATCCCAGACGGGCAAGCCAGCCTCTCGGGCAACGACCACGGTGTCATCGACGACTACATCGAAGGGTCCTATGGCCTGCAGTTGGTTACACTCGACGACGGCCGGACCATTGTGACGGCCGTCGCACCGGACTCGTTGGCAGAAGACGCTGGATTGGCGCCCGGCACAGAGATCGTAGCGTGGAATAGCCTCCCGATCGCAGACGCGCTGGCGGCCGTCGATGTGCGTTGGGGCGAGCGCCCCGCCGCAACCCTGTCGGACCTCGCCAGCCTA
Source organism: Klebsiella pneumoniae (assembly GCA_945861065.1). Taxonomy (GTDB): domain Bacteria; phylum Myxococcota_A; class UBA796; order UBA796; genus SXOB01. The sequence goes on from CAMASI010000040.1 coordinate 17,353, forward strand.
CAACATCGTCTGCTGGTGCGCGGCCCCGACGGAGCCACCGCCACTGTGACGTTCATCAACCCGGTGTTCAGCTTGTCGACCGTGGACCTCGACGCCACGGACGACAACGGCCTCGGACTTTCTTTGAGCACGCCGTGGCCGGTCTTGGCGCCCGATCAGGTCATCGCCATTGAACCGCTGAGTCCTACCACCGCCACGTTGCGCATCAACTACGTGGCCGCATTGCTGGAGGGCGAAGTACGCGACGCCTTCATTCAACTCGATGACCTCGATGCCGACGGGTTGGTCCTGGATCTGCGGGGCTGTGACGGCGTCAATCACGCTTCCGGTGCCGAGATGATCTCACCGCTCTTCGAAGTGGGCACCTTTTTCGAAACACAGTTGTTCATGAACCTCGTCACCGGCACGCTGGAGCACGACGTGGACAACCCCGATGACACCATAGAAATCCCCATTCCCGTTCAGACCTGGAAGGGGCCCGTGGTCGTGCTCGTCAACAGCGGCACCGTGGGTCCCTGTGAACTGATGGCGACCGCAGTCGCCGCGCTTCCGAACACGGCCGTCGTCGGCTTCGACAACACCCACGGGTCTCCGGGCCTGCCCGGTGGCAGCGCCTTCCTCCCTGAAGGGCTCATCGTGAGTTGGCCAATCGGCGCGCCCGCCGCGGTGGACGACCAACTCGTGTTGGCGCCTGAACAAGACGGCATTGGCGGCGTCCCCCTCACACATCCGATTCCGCGCGACGAGGCCCGTGCCATCGACCAAATGGCTGGCGTGGACGTGGAAATGGTGTACGCTTCGGAAATCCTTCTCGACCTGTGATTGACTCCCTCACCCTGACATTGCCCGACGATTGGCACGCGCACCTGCGGGACGGTGAACTGCTACGGGCGGTGCTTCCAGCCACCGCGGCCCACTTCGGGCGTGCCATCGCGATGCCGAACCTCGTGGCGCCAGTGGTCACCGCGGCGGACGGCCGAGCTTACCGCCAGCGCATTCTCGACGCGCTGCCCCCTGGTGCGCAATTTGAACCGCTCATCGTCGGCTACTTGACCGACACGACCCAGAAATCCGACGTTTTGGCTGGGTTCGCCGAAGGTACTTTCCTTGGCATGAAACTGTACCCCGCACACGCCACAACCCATTCGGCCGCGGGGGTTTCGGACATCGGCGCCATCACGTCCGTCCTAGAAGCCATGGCCAGCGTGGGTATGCCACTCTTGGTGCACGCCGAGGTCACCGACCCCGACGTAGACGTGTTCGATCGCGAAGCCGTATTTGTCGATCGTGTGCTGGCGCCCCTACACGAACGGTTGCCCACGCTCCCCGTCGTGCTCGAACACGTGACGTCCACCATCGGCGTGGCCTGGGTCCAATCGACGTCCCGTAAGGTGGCGGCAACCATCACGCCCCATCACCTGCTGTGGACGCGCAACGCCTTATTTGCCGGTGGCCTCCGCCCGCATTGTTGGTGTTTACCGGTCGTGAAGACGGCAGCCGATCGCCAAGCCTTACGCGAGGCCGCTTGCTCCGGGGACCCGCGCTTTTTTTTGGGGACAGATTCCGCCCCCCATGTCGTGGCACACAAGGAGCGGGACGGGGGTGCCGCGGGGGTTTTCAATGCACCCACCGCGCTAAGCGCCTACGCAATGGTATTCGACGAGATGGGGGCGCTTCCTGCATTGGAGGCATTTGCGAGCCAGTCTGGGCCCGCGTTTTACGGGCTGCAGCCCAACCCAACGACTGTGACGCTGACCCGTCAAGCCTGGACGGCACCCTCAACCATCGGCGGCGTTCGGGTGTTTCTCGGGGGCGAACAATTGCCTTTTACCGTCCAACGCACCACGACGGTCCGACCGTCACCCGCGCGGTGATCAATCAGGAACTTTTCCCGCTTTACGTGCCTGCTCCAACCTGTTTAGAGCCGCCTTCGCGCGTTCGTTTCCGTCAATTCCAGCCGCCGACTTCCACGACACCTCGGCTTCGTCGAACCGCTTCAGGTGGTGGTAGGTCTGACCCAGTCTGAAAAAAGCCGCGGATTTCTGGTACTTTTCCATATATTCAGAATTCAGATAAGTCTTGTATTCCGTGCCCGCCTTCTCCCACTCCAGGCTGGTTTGATAGGCAACACCCTTCCAGTAGTGCGCGCGGCGGTTGGACGGGTCGTCCGCCAAAACCTCGTCGAACATTGCAAGCGCATTCGGTACCTTCTTCATATAGAGATAGGTCGAACCGACAAGCAAGTTGTTCACTACGTTGTCTGGGTAGGACCGGCGGTTGGTCTGCAGGCAAGAAAGGGCATTCTTCAGGTTGCCCTCTTCCAGCCATGTGAACGCAAGCGCAAGCGTGGCGGCCGGTCCGAGAAAAACGCCACGCGCTTCGACGAGCTGCATCTGCGCGACGCCCTCGGAGCGCCTGTCGGAAAAGTCAGGCAACAAGTTGCTGGAGAGGGTCACGACCGAGCGCCAATAGTTGTACATGCCATCGGCAATTTTCAGGTCCGCAAAATCAGGTGCCAGAGCATTCGCTTTCTGGATGTGGTCCATCGCAGAAAAGGCATCCTGTAACGCCGACAAGTAGCTTCCCTTTCGCATGGTGTGGATGCTGTCAACGCCAACGACCGCGGCCAGGAGGAAATGTTCCCATGCCTCGTTGCCAGGAATCTTCACCGCGGCTTCCAGGCCGGCCTTCGCTCGTTTAGCCGCCGCGGCATATTCTACGTCATACCGAAAATCGAAGTTTTCTAACATCCGCGCCTGCCACACAAGCGCCTCGGAGACTGGCCCTAAGGCAGTATTAGGCCATGTTTTTTCCAGTCCGTGGAAATGCGCAATCGCCTGGTTGTATTGCCGCCGATACACAAGCTCCACGCCTTGCTGGATGCCAGCGATCAGTGCGACATCCATCTTCAACGCTTGCGCGCCGGAGTACGCGGAGGTGGGATGCGGCAGCTTGCCCAGTTGTTCGTAGCTCATCCCCTGCAACGCCTTGATCTGCGGCACAGGCGGAAACGTGACCGTCGTTGAGGCCTTGAGAGGCGCGGCTTTTCGGCCCGTCACCGTTTCCGCAACCCCTTCTTCTGGGGCGACTTCGGGCGGATCCGCTGCGAGCGCCGGCCTGCCGAGCCACAACATAGGGCAAATGACCCATCCGATCTTCATCGTTCGTTCCCTCGTGTTTCGTTTTGGGCGAGCGCCACCACCACGTCGAGCAGCTCGGAGGCGAGATCGCGCCCGGTCCACCGACTGATTTCTTGAATGCCGGTCGGCGAAGTGACGTTGATCTCTGTCAGGTATTCGCCGATCACGTCGATGCCCACGAACACTTGACCGCTTTGGCGAAGTGTCGGACCTACCGCCGCACAGATGGCCAGGTCGCGTGCCGTGAGATCACAGGGCAGGGCGGTACCTCCGACATGAAGATTCGCCCTGTGCTCCTGCGCATGCGGCCGCCGGAGCACAGCGCCCGCGGGCTCGCCGTTGAACAGCAAGATCCGCTTGTCGCCATCTTCAACCTGTTCAATCCACCGTTGGGCGATCAACGGCACCCGCCCTTCTCTCGTCAGGAGTTCCACCATCGAAGCCAAGTTCCGATCCCCCCGGTGGGTGACCAGAACACCTCGTCCGCCGTTCCCGTCCACCGGCTTGAGAACCACGGGTCCGCCTACCTCCTCAGCGAAGGCGCGAACCGCATCGACGTTCGACACCACGAGCGTCGTTGGCTGAAATTCAGAGAAACACTCCTGTGTCCATAGTTTTTCGTGAAAGCGGAGCAAGCCGCCGGCCCGATTGACGACGGGCGCCTGGCACGCGGCAAGAATGCGAACCGCACTCAAGTAGGCGTCGTCCGTGGGCGGATCCTTGCGCATCCACACCACGTCAAACGCGTCCAAAGAACCCGACGCGGCCGCCAACGTGTCGAACCAAGGTGCGGACCGCTTGGCCACGACCGAAAACCATGTCGCGCTGGGGCGCCCATCCCGTAGCCACAGGCGGTCGATCGTGGTGAAAGCGGTGTCCCAACCCCGATCCGCTGCGGCCAACATCAGGGCATAGGTAGAATCGCCGGCGACAACGATGCGTTCGAGCGGGTCCATCACGAACAACGACCGCACGTCAACTCCGCATGCCGACTAACCGCTCATTTGCCGATGCAGAACCGCGCGAAAACTGCGTCGAGCACGGCCTCGCGCGCTTCGAATCCCGCCATCCCGTCCAGATCCGCAATCGCTTCGACCAAATCGTCCCCGGCTGCGGCGGGCCCCGCTTCCTCAAGAGACCGCGTCGCAGCTCGCGCGCCTCGGGCCACACAGCGCAACAGGTCGCGTTGCCGGGTCGACGCGATCGCGATGGCCGGCGCCACACCGATGAGGCGATCGACGAGGCAGGCGACCAGCGTCGTCACCCCGAGGCCTGTGGCCGCTGACACAGAGATGGCATGTTCCGGTACGAGACGGGCGCCGAGGTCCGCTCGGTTGACGGCGGTAACCGGCTGTACAGAAGCGAGCCTGGCCATGAGCGCCAACTCGACTTCGCTCGGGCCCAGTACATGCCCCGCCAGCAGCAGCAACACGAGATCCGCTTCCTCGATCACCCGGGACGCGAAGGCAAGTCCAAGCGCTTCGACCGGGTCGTCGGTCTGTCGCTCACCCGCCGTGTCGTACAGCGTCACCGCCAAATCACCGAGCTGCACCCGGGCTTCGACGACGTCTCGCGTGGTGCCGGGTGACGCATGCACCAGCGCACGCTCCGTCCCAACCAACGCATTGAAGAGCGACGATTTGCCCGCGTTGGCTTCGCCCACGACCACCACCGAAGCGCCCTCCACCCTGCGGCTTCCGGCGACACAGGTGTCAGCCAACGCGTCCGCCGCGTCCGCGACGGCAAGCAACCGGGAGATCAGTGTTCCGTCGTCCACGTCCACAAGGTCATCGCCCGCCCAATCCAAGCGGGCGACCAATTCGGCCGAGGCGTCCAACAGCCTGTGACGAATGTCTAATAAGCAAGCGCTGAGACGTCCGTCGAGCGCCATTCTCGCGACGTCGCAACCCGAAACGCTGGTGGCGCGAACGACCTGATCCACAGCCTCGGCCGCGACCAGGTCGAGTCGACCGTGTTCGACCGCCCTGCGGGTAAACTCGCCTGGACGGGCGAGTCGCGCACCCCCATCCACGGCAGCCGCAAGCAAAGCGTCCACCACGACAGGGTTGCCGTGGGGTGTCAGCTCAACGACGTCTTCGCCCGTGGACGTGTGGGGTCCAGGTCGCCACAAGGCCATGCCCTCGTCGAGCACCCTCCCGGCAACCAGAAAGCGCACGAACACCGACTTTTGCGGAGGCAAGTCGCGATGTACCAGCCTACGTGCGATGTCGGCGACGCCGTCCCCGGACATGCGCAACATCGCGACGGCCGAACGGCCTCGCGGTGTGGCACAGGCCACGATGGGGGAGCCCACTACTCGGGGATGACCTGGACGAATTTCCGGACCACTTCTCGGCCCGACGCGTCCGCTATGGTCTTCTCTTCCGACTGGCTGCGCACGCCCGGGATCTCCGCGATCTCGAGGTGCACCAACCGGCGGTCATAGCTGTTGAGCTCAAGGTTGATGGTGATGCTCTTGCCGCTCTCGCGCGCCTTCTCCGCTGCACGACGGGCGAGCTTTTGAAGGTTTTCAGCCGCATAACGACCGCGCTCACCTGCGCCGCCACCGTCTGCGTCGTCGCGACGGTTCTCTTCCCGAGGAGGACGGGCCTCCCGGCTGTCTCGCTCCCGAGGGGGACGGGGCTCACGGGCCTCACGAGGCTCGCGATCCTCACGTTGCGTTTGGCGCTCACCTTGGGGCCGGTCGTCGGCAATGTCTACGTCCACGACCAGTTCACCGAAGTCCCGCTGCAGTACCAACGCGAGCAAGTGACGAACGGCGCCGAGTGTGGCGCCTCGCTTTCCGACGAGCCGTCCGGCACGTTCCGCCGCCACCGAGAGGTGCACCCGGCCTTCTTCCCCCGTGCCCGCAACCGTACCCTGGATTCCCATGTGGTTGAGCAGGGTGTTGAACCACGATTCCGCGCGGGTCGACGCGTCAGTCACGCCGGCTGCGGGGCTGCGAACGCGCTCCGGCTTCCGAGAGTCGTCGCCGTCAGAACCCTCTGCCGCCAAACGAGGCTCACGAGGCTCACGAGGCGGGCGAGGCGGGCGAGGCGCGCGCGCCGAATCCCTGTCGCCACGAGGCTGCCGATCTCGGCCACCCCGGTCGCCACGGTCGGGACGGTCGCCCCGTTCGGGACGGTCACCACGGTCGTCGCGACGTTCTTCCCTGGCTTCCTGCTGCCGAGGCTCATCTGCCTGCGGTCTCGGTTCCCGCGGGGCGGTCTCGGCCGGACGCGCGGGTCTGGCTGGAGCGTCGCCTTCTCCGACCCAGGCAACGACACGAACGGTACGGCGCGCGACCGAACCCCCGTCGTTGTTTCGGAAATGGGCCATGTCGATGTCGTAGCGGACGCGCGCGCGGTCCACTCCCAACTCAACCGCAGCGGCATCGACCGCGCGAGCCACATCGGCGCCTTCTACGCCCACCGTCTTCACTCCTTCGGGAGCAGCCATCACATTCTCCTTGTCAGGTCGCGACCGGAACGGGCGCCTGGAATTGCCGCTTGATGTACCACTGCTGCAAAATCGACAGCGCGGTGTTGACGAAAATGTAGACCATCAAACCCGAGGGCAGGCCGTAGAAGAAGATGCCGACAATCAGCGGCATGTACTTCATCACTTGCTGCTGGGCGGGGTCCATATTGGTCATCGGGGTCAGTTGTTGCTGGAACCACATCAACGCGACCACAAGCGTGGGAAGCACGCCAAAGGGGTCAAGCGAGGACAGATCCCGCAAATAGAGAAAGTCGGTGTGGTACAGCTCGACGACGTTGCGGAGCACGTTGTACAGCGCAATCCAAATCGGCATTTGGATGAGCATCGGGAGGCACCCCCCCATCGGAGACACGCCGCTCTCTTTGAACAGCTCCATTGTCTTGGTATTGATCTGGTTCGGGTCGTCCTTGTACGTCTCCTTCAGCGCCGCCAACCGAGGCTGAAGCGCTGCCATCGCCTGGCCAGACTTGAATGCCGACTGGGTGAGCGGGTAGAGCACGAGCTTCATGCCGAAGGTCAGCAACGCAATCGCGATGCCCCAGTTGCCAACGGCCGCGTGCAACCACACCAACGCAAGTTTGAGTGGGTACGCGAACACGGCGAACCACCCAAATTGCACCAATTCCGGAAGGCTCGCGTCCACCGCCTCCAGCGTGCTTGTCTCCAACGGCCCTGCGTACACCTGAAACGACGTTTCCGCCGACGCGCCAGGCGCCAGATTGACGGGGGCTACCCAGCGCGCCCCCGCAAGCGGCGTTTCGCCGGCCATGGCGTCAAAGTGCAGCGCGCCGACAAGACCCTCCGCCTGCGGAAGGAGCAAGGTGCCGAAATAGGTGTCCGCGAGGCCAAACCACCGCACGACGCCCTCGTGCTCGACGGCCTCTTCCACGACAGAGGCGCCGTCCCCGAGGACCACGTCGCCATCCACGTGGCCTACGGGTCGCCGAACAGGAACGTACCCAGACAACGCGCCAGCTGCGGCTTTGACCTCGTCGTGCACGCCGACCCATACCGGACCCGCAAAGGGCGTCGCGCCTTCGTTGGTGAATCGGGTCGTCAACGTGAAGAGGCAAATGTCGCCGGCCACCGGTGCGAGCTTCCAGTCTACACGAACACCGGTCGCAGACAGGCCGCTGAGTGCCACGCCACCGGCCGGGGCGTCTGCGGTACCGAACCCCATCGGCTCGTAGGGGCCGACACCTGTCGTCAATCCGAACGCGTTGTCGGACAACAATTCGACAGGGCCCGGCTCCGCCCCGTACGGTTCAAACGGGACGACGTTTCCGGAGACGAGGCCGAACAGCCAACTCCATACGGGTTGAACGTTGAAAGGCGCCGGATATTTGCTGTGGTGGAGGCCCCGCACCGCTGGGCCGACCGTTGAGACCACGCCGTCGGTCGAACAACCCGCCAGAGCGAGCTTCTGCTCAGCGTAGTTTGGCGTTGCCACCAAAGGGTGGGGCGCTGACGCAGTCGGCTGTACCGCAGGTTTGGCCGCCTCCGCCAGCGCAGCCTGCGCCAGCACATGCTGTTCGGCGACCTCCTGCGCTTGACGCGCAGACGTCCAGCTCCAGAACAGGAGAAGACTCAGCAGCACAGCGACGGCGGTTCTCCGGTCCATCTACGCGCGCCGCGGCGGAACGGGATCGAAGCCGCCCGCCGAAAACGGGTTGCATCGAAGGATTCGCCACGCACCCCACAACACCCCTCGGACAACACCTTGCGCTTCGATCGCGCCGACCGCGTACTCTGAACAGGTCGGCTGGTACTTACAAGCAGGCGGCAACATCGGGCTCACCCACCGCTGGTAGGCGCGGATCGCACCAACGAACAGGCCCCTCATGGCTTCTCCGCCATCTGGCGTTCCAGCACCGCGACCAGTCGCTCGACATCTTGGCTCAGCGCCGCAAGGCCGGCATTCGCAGCAGCCCGACGCGCAACAAGCACGAGATCAAGCCTCGGAAGCCGTGAATAGCGGACCCTCATGGCCTCTCGCAACCATCGCCGGACCCGGTTGCGCACCACAGACCCTCCCACTTTCCGGGAAACCGTCAGCCCTACCCGCGCAACATCAGCCGCGCCGCGTACGTGTAGACCCAGCACATGGCGCTGCTCCAAGCGGGCACCCCCTGAAGACACGCGCACGAAATCCGCCCTGCTCAAGAGGTGGCGAGTCCGATCCCAGCCGACCCCGGCGACAGGGCCCGACAGCGGCGTCATCAGGGTCGTCGCTGCTAGAAGCGCTTGTCCGGCGAGGACACTGCGAGGCGCGTCCGCCCCTTGCGGCGGCGATTCGACAGAATTTTCCGCCCGCTCGGTGTGCTCATGCGATGGCGGAAGCCGTGCGTCCGTAGGCGCTTGACTTTATGAGGTTGGTACGTGCGCTTCATGGGGCCTCCGTCCGTCTGCCCGTGGGCTTTTGGGTTCCCTCGCGTTGCCACAGGCAGCACGTGCCGCCTTGGCCTTCCACACGGGGAGGCCACCGGTATCGCAGGTCCGGACGAGGGGCAAGGAAGCCGCCCAGATCGCAGGCGACACAACGGTCTGCGTTGCGAGGACGCCCGGCTTCGTTAGGCTGCAAAGGTCCCCGCAGTCCAATCTCGGGGAGGGGTGTTCGTAGCTTTGGACAACGCCACCTGGAACCGCGTATTGACGGCGGTCGCCGCCCGAATCGGTCACCAGGACGTCGAGATCTGGCTTCGCTACGCGCGGCCAGCCTCGCGGTCCGATGGGACGTTGGTGCTGCACGTCCCAAATCAGTATTACGCTGATTGGATCGCCGAGAACTACTTGGGCGCCCTCACAGCTGCGGTCGTGTCCACGCTGGGCGTCACGCCGGTGATCGAATTCGAGTGCACCGAAGATCCAACGTCTGAGATCGTCGTCGAAGATCCAATCGACGACGCCTCCGACTCGATCCCACGAAGCGAAGGTCTCAATCCGTCGCAGTCCTTCCGCAATTTCGTCGTCGGCAACTGCAACCGGATGGCACACGCGGCCGCGTGGGCTGTCGCAGATCGACCCGCACGCTCCTACAATCCGCTCCTACTGTACGGCGCGAGCGGGCTTGGCAAGACGCATCTCATGCATGCGATCGGCACCCAGATCCTCGAACGTCACCCCGGCTCCCGGGTGTTGTACGTCACCGCAGAAGGCTTCACCACCGAAATGGTGGAGGCGATCAAGACCCGCCAGATGAAGGGATTTCGCAACCGGTACCGCGAAGCCTGCTCGGTACTACTCGTCGACGACGTGCAGTTCATGAGTGGCAAGGAGTACACGCAGGAGGAGTTCTTCCACACGTTCAACGCCTTGATCTCGGTCGGTCGCCAAATCGTGCTCACCTCCGACGTCGAACCGGCCGCGATCGACAAACTCGAACCCCGCCTCCGAACTCGGTTTCAAGGCGGCGTAGCCGTGGACCTCCAGGCCCCCGACCGCGAAACACTTCAAGCGATCCTGGAGCAGACTTCGGCACAGCTGGGAATCGACATTTCGTCCGAGCTTGCGGACCGAATTGCCGCCCATATCAGCGGCAACATTCGCGAGTTGCAGGGCCTGCTCAACCGGCTGGTCATCGCTCGGGAGGTTTACCCCGGCCGCACGATGGACGACGTCGCCAGACAGGCCCTGCCGGAACTGTATTCAGCTTCTCCCACGCGAATGTCCGTCGCGGTGGTCATCGAGGCGGTGGCTCGGGCTCACGACCTGCGGACGGCCGACCTGACCGGTACGCGGCGCCACCGCAACTTGACGCGTCCCCGTCACATCGCGATGTACTTGGCCAGGAAGTACTGCGGCGTTTCTTTTCCGGAACTAGGCCGCGAATTCGGAAAGGACCACTCGACGATCCAACATGGCGTCGGCCGCGTCGAAGAGATGCTCTCTTCCGACACCGATCTTGCAACACGAATTCGCGTCATCGAGACGACCCTACGGCGCGCGATTCGGGCTTCGATCGCGTAAGGGTGTGGGTCCTAGCTATAGCTGTCAGCCATCAGCCATCAGCTGTCGATGGTGAGGCGGTGAGCCTTCTGCCAAACCTGTAGTTCGCCGAAGTCCCGCATGCCGCCTCCGACCGAGCTAATGGCTGACTGCTGACGCTCATCCACAGGCTGTGGATAAGTCTGTGGATGACTGGCGGGAATCTTCCTTTGGGTCACTCCGGTGCAGGTTGTCCACCGAGAACCCACGCGAACCCCCAGAATATCCACAACCCAGTCCCCAGGGGATCTCGTCGGCACGGGCGAGCTTGTCTGCCGTTCTCCACAGAGATTCGTCTCCTCTAGATCCAACAACGATCGATCCACTCGGACTGAGGATCCCTGTAGGAAGGGCCTCTCGCTTCGACCCATGGGTGCGATAGTGTGGCCTGCGGAGTTGAAGATGGACCTGTACGTCGATCGGGAAGAGATCGGTCGAGCGCTTGCCCATGTGCAAGGCGTCGTGGAACGACGGAGCACCAGCCCAACGGCGTCTCACGTGTTGCTTCATGCCCGAATTGGCGAAGGTATTCGCATGACGGCGACAGATACGGAGGTGGCCTTCGTGGGAGACGTGGCAGCCAACGTGAGCGTTGCCGGGCAGGTCGCGGTGGATGCGGCCAACCTGTTTCAGATCGTTCGTGCGCTTCCAGCAGCCGTGGTGCAGTTGTCTCTCGTCGGCACGCGACTTGAAATTCGTTCGGGGCGTTCTGTCTTTCGGCTACCAGGAATCGCGGCAGAAGAGTACCCGCCGCTGCCACCTTTCGAGCGAAAGGGCGGTGTTCGAATCGCTTCCAGCGCACTGCGTAGAATCATCGACCAGACCCACTACGCCGTGTCTGCAGACGACGTTCGCTATGGGCTCAACGGGGCTCACCTGCAAGAGGTCAAGGTGGACGGCGCGTCTCGACTTCGAATGGTTGCCACCGATGGCCATCGGTTGTCGGCCTCGGAGGCCGATGTTGCGGGTGATGTGGTGATTCCGAAGCGGATGTTGGTGCCTCGCAAGGCGCTCGGCGTGTTGCGCCGGTTGCTCGAGTCTGGCGATAACGAAGTGGACTTGTCGTTTGGCGACAATGCGCTTCGTGTCACCCGCCCCGGAACAGTGTTTTGGTTTCGTATGCTGGATGGTGAGTTTCCGGACTACGAGTCTGTTCTTCCTGGCGAACCCAAACACCGCGTGCTTGTGGCCACAGCCGAATTGGCAGCGGCGCTGCGGCGGGTGTTGATCGTGGTTCAGGAGAGAACCCGCGCCGTCCGGTTCTCGTTCGACGCCGACCAGTGCGTGGTGGACGTGCACAACGTAGATCGCGGCGAGGTCAACGAAGCGGTGCCGGTTGAACTGACGGGCGCTCCGATCACTGTGGGTTTCAACGCGCGGTACCTGGCAGAAGTGCTGGGGGTGCTGTCGGGCGAACGGGTCTCGCTTGAACTGGCGCATCCGTTGGCGCCGTGCTTGGTGCGAGATCCCGACGATGCCCGTGCCTTTTTTGTCGTGATGCCGATGCGGCTCGACTGACACCGCGATGCGGGTTCGAACGCTAAGCGCATCGGGCGTTCGCAACCTTAAAACCTTCGAGGTGGACGTCGACGAGCCTTGGGTTGTGGTGACCGGGGCAAATGCACAGGGCAAGACCAATTTGCTCGAATTGGTGTGGGTTCTTGCCACGCTCAAACCGCTGCGTGGGACCCGTCTTGCAGATGTGGTGACGTGGGGCGAGCCGCAAGCTCGGCTTCAGGCTCGCGTGAAAGCAGACGGCGGTGAGCTACGACTCCACGTAGGTTTGGGTCCCTCTGGACGAACGCTCCATCTGGACGGAAACCCAGTGCACGAGGTCGCCGAGTGGACCGGTCTCCGCGCGGTTGCTTTTACGCCGGATGACGTGGTGATTGGCAGCGGAGAACCCGCATTGCGCAGGGCTTGGCTCGATCGGGCGGCGTTTACAGCTGCGCCGGCCCATTTGGACATCGTTCGGCGGTACCGAAGGGTCGTCGCTCAGAAAGCGGCCGAGCTGCGCAACTCGGCGCAGGCCGCGGTGCTCGATGCGCTGGATGAAACGTTGGTGGGGCTAGGAACCGAGTTGGTGGCACGTCGCCGACGTCTGCTCGACGAGTTGGAGCCGCACCTCGACCTCTTGCACCGAGAGCTGGCAGGGTCTGGGCGGCTGTCGCTAAGATACCAGACCGAGGTCGATTTGGCGGCGGCCGTGGCGTCGTCCCGAGGCGATGAATTGCGCCGACGCGGCGTGCTGAAGGGACCTCATACCGACGACGTCGAGTTCCGGATCGACGATCGTCCGGTTAGAACCTGGGGTTCGAGAGGCCAACTGCGGTCTGTCGTGTTGTCGCTGAAACTCGCGGAGCTCGTCGCGGCAAAGGCCCGAGGCCAGGCGCCGGTCTTCCTCCTCGACGACGTGGGGTCGGAACTCGACTCCGAACGAACGGAGCGGCTTCTGGACCTCCTGGGCAAGAACGGAGGGCAGGTATTCGTGTCTTCGACCCGCGTAGACCTCTTTGATCGTCTACCGTTCGGGACCCGACGGTTGCAGGTCACGAACGGTGTGTTGTCGGTGGACCTGCACACCGATTCACGATAGGTTCGCGTGTTCGCCGGGACGCTATTCGCCTGGCCAGAGGGCGTCCTACATGCAGCCGAACGGCGGGGCTGGCGACGGCAGCGATTACAACTCCTCCAGCATTCAGGTGTTGGAGGGCCTTGAAGCCGTCCGGAAGCGGCCGGCGATGTATATCGGCAACACCGGTGAGCGCGGCTTGCATCACCTCGTGTACGAGGTGGTGGACAATTCCGTGGATGAGGCCCTGGCGGGCTACTGCAACCGTATCGACGTTCGGCTGCGTGAGGATGGCTCCTGTGAGGTGACCGATAATGGCCGAGGCATTCCGGTGGATTGGCACGCGGAGGAGCAGCGTTCAGCCGCCGAGGTGGTGCTCACCGTGTTGCACGCGGGCGGTAAGTTCGAGTCGAGCGCCTACAAGGTTTCGGGCGGCCTTCACGGCGTAGGTGTGTCCTGCGTGAATGCGTTGTCGGCTAAACTTTTGCTCGACATCTGGCGTGGAGGGCTGCATTACCACCAACAGTACGCTCAAGGTGCGCCGCTGGCGCCGTTGGCGAACGAGGGGCCTGCGCCGGAAGACGAGGGACGGTCGCGTCGCGGGACGCGGATTCGTTTCTGGCCTGATACGTCCATTTTTCAGGAAACCGTAGATTTCTTATGGGACATACTCGCCGGGCGTCTCCGCGAGCTCGCATTCCTCAATCCTGGCCTCACAATCAATTTTGTGGATGATCGAGCGGGCCGCGAGGAAACCTTTGCTTACGAAGGTGGACTCTCGTCATTTGTGGAGTGGCTCAATACCGGCCGTACGGCGCTACATACGCCACCGGTGTTTTTGTCAGGATCGAAAGACGGAATCGAGGTGGCGGTTGCGCTCCAATGGACGACCGCCTACCAGGAAACGAATTTCTCCTTCGTCAATAACATCAATACAATTGAGGGAGGAACGCACCTTAGCGGGTTGCGCGCCGCCCTGACCCGTACCGTCAATGCGTACGCTACGGCCAACGCGGGCAAGGCGTTCAAGGGCGTGACGCTTGCGGGTGAAGATGTTCGCGAGGGCCTCACAGCCGTGCTCGCCGTGCGCGTGCCTGAGCCCCAGTTTGAAGGGCAAACCAAGAGCAAACTCGGCAATTCCGAGATCAAGGGGCTGACCGAGAATATCGTGAACGAACAACTCGGGTTTTTCTTTGAGGAAAATCCGGGTATTGCCCGTTTGGTCGTTCAGCGGTCGTTGGAAGCCACACGGGCCCGCGATGCGGCGCGCAAAGCAAGGGATTTGGCGCGGCGGAAATCAGCACTGGACGGGGCTGGACTTCCAGGAAAACTCGCCGATTGCCAGGAACGAGATCCGGCGCTGTGTGAGCTGTACCTGGTCGAGGGCGACTCCGCCGGCGGCTCGGCGAAGCAGGGTCGCGATCGGAAAACCCAGGCCATTTTGCCCCTTCGGGGTAAGATTCTCAACGTGGAAAAGGCCCGCTTCGACAAAATGTTGGCGAACAACGAAGTTCGCACCATTATCTCGGCGCTCGGTTGCGGAATTGGACCCGACTTTGACGCGACGAAAGTCCGCTACGGTCGAATCATCATCATGACCGACGCCGACGTGGACGGGTCCCATATTCGGACCCTATTGTTGACATTCTTCTACAGGCAGATGCGCGATCTTATCGAGCGCGGAAACATTTTCATTGCGCAACCGCCGTTGTACCGGGTGCGTCGGGGCCGCAACGAGCGGTATATTCGCGATGAAGCTGCAATGGAACGGTTCTTCTTCGAGAACGCGCCACAAACGGTTTCAGTGCGGCCCAACGGCGCCGTCGCTGACCTCGATACGGTCATGGTCACCTCCGTGATCGAACGACTCTCCGACCTCATTCGACGACTCCGGCGTTTCGAACGGCGAATCCCCCAGGCGCTGGCGGAAGCGCTGTTGATGGAGTTTGGCGGTTCCGTCGTTGCCGATGTGCCGGTGGACAACTTGGTGCGGCGAGTCGCGGAGGCTGATTCGGCCATGCGCCTCCTCTCCGTGACCGTTGGTGAAGGGCCGTCTTGGGTCATTCAACTCCAACAACAGGGCGACACCCGGCGTGTCGTGATCCCAGATGGTTTTGGGGACCATTCTGAGGTCGTGACACTTCATGCTTCCTTGCTGGCCGATGTGCCGCTCCCAGTGACGGTATCTGCGGGGGCCGCGGTTCGGGTAGCGCGCAGTTGGTCGCAGTTGTTGTCGGCGCTATTAGAGCTTTCTCAGCGCGGATACGAGGTCCAACGCTACAAGGGTCTCGGGGAAATGAACCCCGAGCAACTGTGGACTACGACGATGGATCCGTCGATCCGCGTGCTTCAGCAAGTCGAGATGCCCAACCACACCGCCGCAGATCAGATGTTCACGTTGTTGATGGGCGAGGTCGTAGAGCCACGACGCGACTTCATTCAACTCAACGCGCTCGACGTGCGCAACCTCGACATCTGACGGTGTCCTCCGATGAGGCTGTTGCCGCCCTGCTCGGAGCGCGCCTTGTACTTGTCACGGGTAAAGGTGGGACGGGAAAGACAACGTTCGCGGCGGCGCTCGCTTTGTTGGCAGAGGCGCGGGGCCGTCGCGTGTTGTTGTGCGAAGTGGATTCCCAGCGGCCGTCGCTCCCCGCGGTCTTTGGAACGGCGGCGAGATTTGAACCGGAGCCCGTACGTCCTCGTCTGCATGTGTCGAACGTGACGTGGCGAGAAGCACTGATGGAATTTTTGGCCTCGGTCGTGCCTTCACGCCGACTTGTGAGCCTTATTCTTTCCAATCAGGGCGTGGCGCGATTCCTGGATTTCACGCCGGGTTCTCGGGAAATCGTGACGTTGTCGGCCATCGAAGCGCGGACGAGGGACTACGACGTGGTGGTCGTGGACATGCCTGCGTCGGGCCATGCGTTCTCTTTGCTCGACATTACGCGGTCCGCGATGGGCTTGTTCCGGTCGGGCCCGGTCCGAGGCCGCGCGGAGCAGCTTCGGGCATTGCTGCTCGACGCGGGCACGCGGGTGGCGTTGGTCGCCCTTCCGGAAGAAATGGTTGTAACGGAAACGGTGGAAACGGCGGAGAGATTGTCGGCGTCTGGGCTTCTGTCTGCGCCTCCCATCGTTTTTCTGAACAACGCGAATCCGCCATCACTTGGAGACGCAGAGCACGGTCTGATCGATCGATTGTGGGCGCGCACCGACCTCGATGTGGTGCAACGAGAGTTTGTGCGAGCGGGGCGGTGGGAAGCCACCCTGGAATCTGCGACGGCGGCCGCACAGAGTGGATTGCGCGAACGGATTTCCGTCGAGCCCGTCACGGTTGCACCGGCCCCACCTGGCTTGGGACCCCGCGAGATCGTTCAGCACGTCGCCGCGTCCTTGGGCCGACGCGTCGGACTCACCCGTCGGGACCTCGCATGACGACGGCGGAAACTTACGACCTCGAACGATGGCTTTCCGACCGTCGGTTGATCGTCGTGGTCGGCGCTGGCGGCGTGGGCAAGACCACCACGGCCGCGGCGATCGGATTGTTCGCTGCACGGTCTGGCCGCAAGGTGATGGTCCTGACGATCGACCCAGCGCGCCGACTCGCAACAAGTCTCGGGTTGGAGGCGCTCGGCGACGATGCACGGCGGATCGATCTCGGTGGCATACCCGTGACGGAGGGTGGGGAACTGTGGGCGATGATGCTGGACAGTCGGAGCACCTTCGACGCCTTGATGGCACGGGTTGCGGGGGATGAAGAAACTCGGCAACGTATTCTCAAGAATCATGTGTACAGGCATATGGCGGATACGCTAGCGGGCAGCCAAGACTATATGGCCACGGAGAAGCTGCACGACCTCGTGACGAGCGGTCAATACGACCTTGTGGTCCTCGACACCCCCCCAGTCAAGAACGCCCTTGATTTTCTCGAGAGTCCAGGGCGACTGGTCAATTTTCTGGACGAACGTGTGCTCAAGTGGTTCCTCCGTCCGAGCGACAGCTTTGGTTTGATTTCGGGGACATCCGCGATCGTGCAGCGACTCCTCGGCGCCGTGTTCGGGAAGGAATTCCTCGACGACCTTTCCGTGTTTTTTCACGACTTCCAAGGCCTGTACGCGGGATTCGTCGATCGCCACACGGCGGTGCTCTCGCTGTTGCGGGATCCGGGCACCTCGTTCTTGGCGATTTGTTCCCCGAGCGAACCCGCGTTGGACGTCGCCGTGTTCTTTTTAGACGAGATGGCGCGCCGGGGCTTGCCGTGGGCGGGCGTCGTCGTCAATCAAGTGCACCATTGTGAGACGAGCGGCCACGATGCTCGCGTGGTCCTGGGTCAAGTGGCAAACACGGAGGCCATCGGCCTGCCGACCTCCACCGTACCCGTCGTGTTGGCCCGGCTAGGCATGGCCCATCGGCGGTTGGCCTTGCTCGCGGATGCGGAGCGCCGTTGGGTGGCCCGTGTTCGGGTTGCGGCGCGCGGCGGCTTTTACCAAGATGTTCCCCGACTCGACGAAGACGTCCACGACCTCGTGGGCCTACAAGCCGTCGGCTCTTCCCTGTTTCGCCCCGGCGTGCGCGCTTAGGCTTCAAAGAAAGGACACCCGAAAATGAACCCGTTTGCAAGTTCGATTACGCCGATTCGAATCGAAGAAGAGCTGCGCAATAGTTACCTCGACTATTCGATGTCCGTCATCATCGGACGCGCGCTCCCCGACGTCCGCGACGGTCTCAAACCCGTGCATCGCCGGATCCTGTACGCGATGGTTCGAGAGGGCCTGTTCGCCGACCGCAAACATCAGAAGTGTGCCGGTGTCGTGGGCGAAGTGCTCAAACGCTACCATCCCCATGGCGACAGTGCAGTCTACGACGCGCTTGTCCGTATGGCACAGCCGTGGAACCTTCGCTACCCGTTGGTCGACGGCCAAGGCAACTTCGGTTCCATCGATGGCGATCCGGCTGCGGCGTACCGCTACACCGAATCCAGGATGACCAAGCTCGCGGGCGAAATGCTCGTGGACATCGACAAAGAGACGGTGGCGTTCTCGCCGAATTTCGACGGCACCACCGTCGAGCCAGACGTGTTGCCAGCGCGCTTTCCAAACCTCCTGGTGAACGGAGCGGACGGCATTGCAGTGGGTATGGCCACCAAGATTCCGCCGCACAACTTGGGCGAGATCGTCGACGCGGCGATTGCGTTGATAGCGAATCCAGATTTGCCTTTTGAGAAGCTACTCGAAATCGTCCCGGGACCCGATTTTCCGACGGGCGGCACGATTCACGGTCGTCGTGGCATTCGGGAGGCCTACGAGACGGGCCGCGGCCGGCTCATCGTGCGCGGGACGACCCATTTCGAGGACCTCGATACCGGGCGCACCGCGATCATTATCGACGAGGTGCCTTATCAGGTCAACAAAGCGCGGTTGGTCGAGCTGATCGCCGACCTCGTCCGGGGACGAAAGATCGAGGGAATCGCGGCATTGCGCGACGAGTCCGATCGGCACGGCATGCGCGTGGTGATTGAGTTGCGACACGATGCCATCGGCGAAATCGTGTTGAACAACCTCTACAAACATACCCCGCTACAAACGACATTTGGCGTGATTCTGCTGAGCATCGTCAATCAACAACCAAGGGTGTTGTCGCTTCGTGAGATGCTGCTGCACTACATCGCCCATCGCCGCGAGGTCACGCTGCTGCGGCTTCGGTTTGAATTGCGAAAGGCGCTGGAACGAGCCCACCTTTTGGAGGGCTACCGCATTGCGTTGGACCACCTCGACGCCGTGATTGCGTTGATCCGCGGGAGCGCGGATGGGGATTCGGCGCGTGAGGGCCTCGTTTCGTTATTCGGAATGACTTTGATCCAAGCGTCCGCTGTGTTGGACCTTCGGTTGCAGCGACTGACCGGCCTGGAGCGAGACAAGATTGAATTGGAACGCATGGAGGTGCTCGGAGAGATCGCCAGGATCGAAGAAATCCTCGGCGACGACGCGATGTTGATGGGAATCGTTCGCGGCGAACTCGTGGACGTCCGCGATCGGTACCGAGACGCCCGTCGGACACGAATCGTCGATGCTGGCGCGGAGGTCTCGCTCCTCGACCTCATCGCGGAAGAACACCAGGTCGTCACGTTGTCCCACCTCGGCTACATCAAACGGTGCTCAACGGATGAATGGCGCCGACAACGTCGGGGCGGGCTTGGCAAACTTGGCATGGAGACGCGGGACGAAGACTTCGTCACCAGTCTGTTCATCGCGCATACCCACAGCACGCTGCTTGTGTTCACCAATGCCGGCCGCGTGTATCCGTTGGCAGTTGTGGGCGTGCCGGAGGCCGGGAGAACCGCGCGAGGGCGGCCAATCGTCAACTTGGTCGAGGTGCCTGCAGAGGAGCGGGTAGCGAGCGTGTTGAGTCTGCGGGAGTTGGAAGACGGCGAGGAGGGCGGCCGTTGGCTGCTGTTCATTTCGGCCTTCGGTCTCGTGAAGCGGACCCCTCTGCATGCGTACCGAAATTTGCGCTCTGGCGGGCTCATCGCGTGCGACGTCGCAGACGGCGACGCGTTGGTGCTCGTCCTACTCGTTGAACAGGTCAATGCGTCCTTGCTGCTGCTCACGGCGGGTGGCCAATGCATTCGATTCGGCCTCGACCAGGTGCCGGAGTTGTCGCGTCCGGCGCGAGGCAACCGCGGAATTCAGTTGGCCGCTGGTGATCGCGTGGTGGATGCCGTGCTTCTTCCGGCCGCAGAGGTGGTGGTCGAGGGCAAAGAGGACGAGGAGGAGGTCGAGGAGTCGGCGTCTGTTGACGATGGCCAGGCGCTGATGACGGTCACGGTCGGCGGCTACGGCAAACGCACTTCGATCGGCCAGTACCGAGCGCAAAACCGCTACGGCAAAGGAATCCTTTCGTTCCGCACGTCGGAAAAATCCGGCCAGGTCGTACGAGCGATGACGGTCGAGGAAAGCGACGAGATCATGATTGCGACAGACCGAGGTCGCGTGATCCGCATCGCCGCCAGTTCTGTGCGCAGGATCGGCCGCGTCACCCAAGGCGTTCGTTTGATGCGACTCGAGGTAGGCGAGAAAATCGTCGATGTCGCTCGGTTGATCGAAGACGAGACGGACCCGTCGGCCGACGTACCCGAGGAAGACGATCTTGACGTGGACTCGGAGGGTTCGGAAGGGTCGGAAGGCGAGGAGGAATCCGACGCCGGGGACGAGGAGTAGGCGACGGGCGCGATCCCCACAAGCCGGGCCCGGCCCGCTCCCGCTCCCGACCCCGCTCCCGGCGTCGCCCCTGGAAGCGTCAGCGA
Organism: Klebsiella pneumoniae; assembly: GCA_945861065.1. GTDB lineage: Bacteria > Myxococcota_A > UBA796 > UBA796 > SXOB01. The sequence continues at coordinate 37,850 of CAMASI010000040.1, forward strand.
TCATTCTGGAGCTTCTTCGCCAAGGCTACGAGCATCGCCACGACGCGATCGAGCTGCTCCTTACC
>CAMASI010000041.1 GCA_945861065.1 Klebsiella pneumoniae
GTCGCGAGGGAGGTGAGGCCGCCGCCGGACAAGGAACGGGGTGCAACCCGAGGGAAGGCGTGCTTGACGCACTCCGACCGAGGGTGGGGTCCCCGTGACGAAGTCCCGCGGATGGCATCGCCTCCCGCAGTAGGTGCGCAATCTCCGACTGGCTGCTAGGCCGAACGGTTGGCGGGCACTTACCCTTCGTGGTGGTAAGGCCCGCCCTGTTCCATTGTCCAAGTGCGATAGAGTTGTTCCCACAGGACAACCCTGGCGACGTCGTGGGCCAATACGAGGTCGCTCAGGCGCACGACTCGCCACGCGCGGGCGCGCAACGCCTCGCTATGGCCCCAGCCGCCGCCTAGGGCGAGAACCAGGTCCCCGTCGGCGCGCCCGACCGACACCAAGTTGCGAAAGCCCTCGGTGGTCAGCGCCTCACCGCGCTCGTCGAAGACGACGAGTCGGTCGCGCGGTTTGAGTTGGCGCGCGATTCGTTCGCTTTCTACCGTGCGGACACGTTCGACGTCGCCCCGGTATGGTTCGGGCGCCACGTCCACTTCCTCGACCTTTAGGCCACGGACGAGGCGCTTCTTCCACTCCGCCACAGCGTCGTCGGCCCAATCGCATCGACCGCCGCCCACACGAAGCACACGAACCTTCACGCCGTAGGTGAACCGGTGGCGGGGACGGCGACGCGTGCGGCATCCGACCAGAGGCTATCGAGGTGGTAGAAGCCTCGCATCGGCTGGTCGAAGACGTGCACAATGACGGCTTCCACGTCGACGAGCACCCATCGCCCTCCGGCGTAGCCTTCCATGGTCGTGATTTTCTGGCCGAGTTCTTCGCGCGCGATTCGGCGCACTTCGTCGGCCAAGGCCTGAGCGTGGCGTCGATTCTGCGCAGTGACGAGTACGAAGAAGCTGCAGAAATCAACGAGCGGACGCATGTCGAGCACGATCACGTCTTCGCCCTTCTTGTCTTGGGTCGCGACCGCCAATGCGATCGCCAATTCCTCGCTACGGATAGCGCCTCCTCTGGGGAGCGCGGTTGCGCTCTCTACGGACATCATGGTGCCTCCTGCCTCGATTCGGCAAGTGCTGCTTGTTTGAACAACTCGATGATCCGCGCCCGCAGCGCGTCGATGCCTTCGCCGGTGGTGGACGAGATCGGCAGCACGTCGGCGCCGGTATGCGTCGCCAACGCGGCGCGGGCTTGCCCAACTTGTTCGGGTTCGACGAGGTCGCAACGCGACAACACGACGATTTCCGGACGATCGGACAGGTCGCCTTCCCACTGGGCGATCTCGCGCCGAATGGACTCCCATCGAGCGATCACGCCTTCTTCGGCGTCGATCGATACGAGGTGGACCAAAGCCGCGCACCGCTGCACGTGTTTTAGGAAACGATGGCCGAGACCAGCGCCGTCGCTGGCGCCCTCGATGAGTCCCGGGAGGTCGGCGATGACGATCCTGGAATCGTCGCCAAGGTCCACGACGCCGAGCACCGGGTACAGCGTTGTGAAGGCGTAGTCGGCCACCTTAGGTCGGGCCGCCGTGAACTGCCCGATAAGCGTGCTCTTGCCTGCGTTTGGAAACCCCACCAGGCCAATATCGGCGATGAGGCGAAGCTCCAGCCGAACGGCGCGTTGGGTCGCTGCAGCGCCTTCTGTGGCGACGTCAGGGGTACGGTAGGTGGGCGTCGCGAAATGAACGTTGCCGAGCCCGCCGTTTCCCCCGGGAATTGTCCAGCGAAAGCCCTCGGTATGAAGGTCCGAAAGCTGCTCCTCCGTCTCCTCATCAATGATGACCGTGCCGACAGGCACCTCGAGAATCAGGCTTTCGGCGGATTGGCCCTTCTTGTGGCCTCCGGTACCCGGGCTGCCATGGGTCGCCTGGTAAAGCTTGTTCCAACGGAAGTCGGCGAGTGTGTTGCGGTTCGCGGTCGCGACCAGGATCAACGCCCCGCCGCGTCCGCCGTCGCCGCCGTCGGGTCCGCCACGGGGCATGTGTTTGCCGCGCCGAAACGAGACACAACCGTCTCCACCGCGCCCGGAGGCCACGGTGATCCGAACTTCATCGACAAACCGCACGACACAACCAGGAGACGATCAGCCCTCGATGGGCGTGACGGCCACAAAGGCGCGGTGGTTGCGCTCGTAGAAGCGCACCGTGCCTGGAATTCGCGCGAACAGCGTGAAGTCACGGCCCATGGCGACGTTCTCGCCCGGGTGGAACTTCGTGCCGACTTGCCGCACGATGATGTTGCCGCCGATGACTTTCTCGCCGCCGTAGCGCTTGACGCCGCGGAATTTCGGGCCAGAATCGCGGCCGTTCCTAGAGGAACCTTGACCTTTTTTGTGTGCCATTGCTCAGCTCACGATGTCGAGAATTTCGAGGGTGGTATGCGACGCGCGGAAGCCGTGACGACGGCGAAACCGCCGGGTGCGGATATACTTGAGGCTGGTGACCTTGGGGCCACGCGGGTGCGCGACCACGCGGGCAGTCACGTTGGCGCCGGGAACGGTGGGTGAACCGAGCAACACTGCGTCCCCGCCGATCATCAACACGCGATCGATCTGGATTGTTGCGCCGATTTCTGCGTCCAAAAGGTCGACCCGGATCGTCTCCCCCTTGGCCACGCGGTACTGCTTCCCGCTGGCTTCGATGATGGCGTACATCTATTGTCTCCGGCGCGGGTCGTTGTTCCGCACGCGATTCGCGCGGCATCTACGCGGTCGGTCGGGGCGTGTCAAGGAGGGTGACGGTGGGTAGACGAGAGGACAACAAGGCGGACAAACGGCGCAGGTTGATCGACGCGGCCGTTGTTGTATTCGGGCAAGTCGGCGTGGATGCAGCGACAATCGATGCCATCGTCCTTCACGCGGGCGTCGCACGTGGCACGTTTTACCTGTATTTCGCGGATAAACTAGCGGTTTTTGACGCGATCCTGGATCAGTGGGACGAACCTGTCGTTGGATTGCTGACCGACGTCTCGACGTCGCTGTTGCAAGCCACGACGTTTGAGGAGGTGCGCGTGATCTGGGAGGGAATGGCGGTCGGCTTGGCGGTCGTGGGGCTGGCCGAATCCGCCGCCTTGACGCTGGCGTTTCGGGAACTGCGAGGATCCGGGCCAGCGGCCGCACTTGTGGCCAAGCGGGAGGCCCGAATCGTCGACTTGGTGGTGGCGTTTACGACGGACGTTTCCGCCCGTGGGCTCGTCCGAATCGAAGAGCCACGAATTGCGGCACTGATCGTCATCGGGGCCACGGAGCGTTTGGTGTGGGAGGGGCTGAATGGCCGAATCACCTCGCCAGCCACCGCAGCCGCTACGGCGGTGGCGCTGTTTGCGACGGCGTTTGCGATCCGATGATGGCCGCGGCAGCGACGGTGCGAACGCGTTGGCTTTCGTCGCCCAGGAGTCGTGCCAACGCAGATTCGCCCTCTTTGCCGCAGCGAGTCAACCAGTCGACCCAAGCGGCTCTCACGCGGGTGGTGCCGCTTTCGGCCCCAGCCAGGGCGGATTCGCAAATTTGGCGTTGGGCGCGGCGTCCCCACCTGGTCGACCACACCCAGAGGTGATCGACGGCGATTTCGACGACGTCGTCGTCCCCAACCGCAAGGGCCGCGACAAACGCGTCCGGATCTGGGTCGAGGCTCAGGCTGGCGAGGCGTGCAGCGTCGTCAGTGCCCCTAGCGGCGTGTGCGAGCAGTGGACGGGCTCCGTCTAGCGCAAGCAGGGTTTCGACCAAAGACACGCGCTGCAACTCGTCGCCGACGTCGAGCGTGCGGGACAGTGTTGCTTCTGCGCTCCGGTCGCCCAACGCCCAGCGGGCAGCGGCGAGGCTCGCCTTGACCTCGGGTTCGGACCGCTGCTCGGCGGCCAGTAGGGCGGGAATCAACGCGGGGCTTCCTGTGTGGCCGACGTGTTGAAAGAGCACCGTGTCCCAGGGGATGTCGCCCGTCCGTAACCACTGGTCGAGAAAAGCGACGGCGTCCACGTCCCCTGAACGCGCTGCCGCCACCGCCAGGGGGGCCTGCTGCCAGGGCTCTTCGGGTCGTGGCCAAAGGGTCGAGGCGCGGCTGCCGGCGGCCGGTCCCAGGGCCCACAGGGTGATGGCCAATCCGGGGCTATCAATGGGCGTTGTTTCCACCCAGCGAAGCACGACTTCCGTCCCCGAGGGGCTGCCGAGGAGCGCGGGAACCACCGATTCCCACACCTCAGAGGCCTCGTCCTGTGCTGCGTGGGTGGCCCAGGGGTGGGCCCCGTCGGCACCTACCAAGGCGGACAACGCCAAGGAACGGATCGCTGGGTCCTTGGATTGGGTAGCGGTGACGAGCGTTTCACGCGGATCGGCAGCGGGACGTGCGTCGCCGGCAGCTTCCAGTGGCGTGGCGTGGGGTGCACAGGCGACGAACAGGAGGGAATACGCGATCATCCGCCGATTCGGCTCAGGTGGTGTCGCGCGGACACGTCCGCTGGATCCTGCGTGGCCAAATTGCGCCACGCTGCAGCGGCACCCGGGTCGCGGGCGGCCTCCAGGCGGGCGGCTGCCTCCCAAGCGGCGCGATTTCGCGTGGCCTGTTCCGTGTCGAGCGTCGCTAGTGCGGACCGCGCGGCCGTGCGTTGTTGGAGGTCGCGGCTTTTCAGAAGGGCAGTCCAAGCGGCGCGCGCTCCGGGATCGCCTGCCGTACGGAGGCGCTCAGCCGCAATCATCGCGTCAGACCAATTGCGAGATCGTTCACTCTGGCCGATGGCCCCGATCACAACAGGATCCTCGCCCCAGGTGGCGAATAGCGCAGAGCGTGACGTTCGGTCGCCTCTGGCGAGAAAGGCGTCTCGACGGGCCGCGTCGGTTTGCATTTCGGTGGCTCGGGCCTCGACGACGGCGCTGAGCGCCTCCAGCGCGAGCAATTCCGATGCGGCGACGGCGAATTTACGGGCGTCGGCGTTTGTCGGATCCACCAGCAGGACGCGGTAGAAATCCTCGACGCCATCCTTGTAGGCCCCGGCGCGCATGCGATCGACGCCGTGGTCGAACAGCGAGCGGGTGGAAGAGGCCGGTAGGCCAGCGGGCAAGCGCATTTCCCAGGGCGGGGCGCGCAATGGCGCGACTTCGGTCGCTGCGTAGCGCCACCACAGCAGGCCCCCAAGCCCGACGGTCGCCGCGGCGATGACGAAGACAGCGACCGCGGTGACACCCGCGATCGCGGCCATCCAAACGCCTCCTTGGGCTTCTCTGGGTGCCGTCACGGGGGCGGGCACGGCGCTGGGCGCAGCCGGGACGAGGGAAGGGGCGTCGATCATCGACCGATCGGAGGGCGGACCGTCCAGGAGTAGCCAACGCAGGTCGCTATTTCCGATCCGCACGACGTCGCCGTGTACGAGCATCCGTTCGCGGACGCGGGCGCCGTTGACAAACACGCCGTTCGCGCTGCCGAGGTCTTTGAGCGTCGTCGCGCCCCCACGCACGTCGATTCGGGCGTGTTGTCGTGACGCGGCCGGGTCCGCCAGCACCACCTCGGCTTCTTCGCTGCGGCCGATCACGGCGCCTTCGTCGTCGACTGGGTAGCGCGCCGTGGTTCCATGGCCTTGAACGATCTCCAGCCACCCGCGCGGACGTTGCACGACCCGGCGTACGCGGGTTCCGCCTTCCAGCCGAAACCGAAGGGTGAAAGGGTCGATACTGACTTCGTCGCCGTCCCTGAGACGCTGTGATTGAATGCGTCGGCCCCCCAAGTAGGTGCCGTTGCCGCTTCCTAGATCCTCAACGGTGGCGCCTTCCGCATCCACCACCACTTGAAGGTGTCGGCGGGACACACCGACGTCGGGCAGCACGAGGTCGTTGTCGTCTGAACGGCCCATGCGGGTCGTGCCCAATTTGAGGGCGACGATTCGGTCCGGCGAACCGGACTGGCGTACCGTGACCTCGACGCCGAATGGCTTTTTTGCCATCAAAAGGGCCAGTACCAGGGTTTGCGCGGTTTCGCGGGTGGGGGCGCTACACGTTCCGCGGCGCGCTCTGCGGTCACTTGGTTGGACAGCGCCTCGTCAAAGGTCTTGACGGCGAACGCGTAGGTCGACACCGAAATGGAATCGCCGACTTTGAGGGCAATCGGTCCAGAAACGCGCACGTCGTTGACGAAGGTGCCGTTCCGGGAGCCGGTGTCATTCACCCACAAGGTGCCGTTCCTCCAAATCAACCGAACGTGGTAGCGCGACACGCCCTCGTCGTTGATAACGATGCCGTTGTCTTCGGCCCGGCCCATGGTCAGGCCGGACTCCAAGACCACAAACCGCTGGCCGTGCAGCGGCCCGGCCGTGCAGATGAGCCACGTGGAAACCAAAGCGCCTCCGCGGCGCGCGACTATCCCGTGGCTCCGAGGAATGTGTCTAAGGAAAATCGTGCAACATGCTGCAGCAGCGTCGTGCCGTCCACGAAATGGGCCCCGCGAACGCCGACCGCCGATTGAATCGGGGATGGATGGCGACTGTAGGTGAGGTCAAACCACACGCGCGTGCTGTCCGTGGGCCCCAGCGCGGCTGCGGCGGCGCCGTCACCGGAGGTACAATCGACGACCAACTGCGCAACAGGTGTTTGCCAAGGTTGCACCGAACCCTGCGGGTATTGCAGGGCCCAGGCTGCTTTGGATGGGTTTCGTGCCACAACGCAGATCGAGGGCACGCCGCGACGAACCAGGGCGAGGACCGCGGCGCGAGCGGCGCCTCCGGCACCCAACACGGCCGCAGACATCGATTGCCAGCCTGGCGTTTGCTCATCCAACGTGGCCACGATCCCGGCCGGGTCGGTGTTGTGGCCCATCCAGCCCGATGGCGTCGGCCAGGCTGTGTTGACTGCGCCGACGGCCTCCGCTTCGGCCGTGAGACCCACGAGGCCAGACAACACGGCCGTTTTGAAGGGTGCGGTCAGGTTGGCGCCTGCGAGGCCAGACGCCGTCAACCACGCGCCGATGTCGCCCGCTGTGGGTTCCAACGCGACGTACACAGCGTCGAGTCCGCGCTCAGCGAACCAAGCATTGAACAGGGCAGGCGACTTGGAATGGCGGGCGGGTCTGCCGAGCACTGCGAACACGCGGGTGGTGCCGGAAAGGGTCTGGGCGCCCACGGATCGACCTCCTGCTCCGGTGCCGTGTAGCAGTTCTACGCCCCCGGCGAACGGTACTTCGCGGCGCTGCGGATCGGGTATGAGGCGCCGCCGTGACACTCGCCGCCGATCTTCGGGCCCGATTCGGGGGCCTCGGGAACCCGTTCTGGGCGCTTCAATTCGGGTTGTTTTTGAATCGGGCGGGCCAGTTCGTTCAGCCCTTGCTGACGTTCTGGCTGACGACACAACATGGGCTCAGCATCACCCAGGCCGGCGGGGTGGTAGCGACCTACGGCTTGGGTTCCATGCTCGGGACCGCGCTCGGGGGCGTGCTCGCGGATCGTTTTGGACGGCGCACGACGCTGTTGGGCAGTTCGGTCGGCGCGGCCCTGTCGCTGGTTGCGCTTTCGGCCGCCCCCACGGTCCCCGCCGTTGTCCTGGGGGCGTTCGTGCTAGCGCTCGTGTACGATTTGCATCGCCCAGCTGTGCACGCCATGGTGGCGGACCTTGTGCCCGCCGACGATCGGATTCGCGCCTACGCGTTGACCTATGTCACGGTCAACCTCGGTTTCGCCGTGGCGCCCGCGTTGGCCGGTTTCATCGCCGGACACAGCTATAGCGTCGTGTTTTTGGCCGCGGCTGCCGTTCAAGTGGCGTGGGGCGCGTTTGTGTACTGGTGGTTGCCGGAGACGCTGCCGCCGTTGCCCGCGGGGGCCTCCCCCGGTAGCCTTCGCGACGTGTTGCGGGACCGCGTGTACGTGTGGTGGCTGTCGGCCATGGCGTTGGCTTGGTTGGTACCCCACCAGGGCTACGTCGCGCTGTCGGCGTGGATGCAGGGGGAAGGGCACTCCCCTGCGACCTTTGGGTTGGTCATAGCGGTCAACGGCCTGCTCATCGTGTGTGCCCAACCCTGGCTCGCGCCTGTCGTTGCCCGTTTCGACCCGCCTCGGGTGTTTGCTGCGGCGTGCCTGCTCCAAGGGGTCGGATTCTCGATGCACGGGCTGGGAATTGGCGTACCCGGACATGTGGCGGCGGTGACGGTGTGGACCCTTGGCGAGATGCTGAGCGCGCCAGTCATGTCCGCCGTCGTGGCGACGCTGGCGCCGACGCATTTGCGCGGGCGTTACCAGGGCCTTCTGGCGATGTCGTTTGCGTCTGCCAGCGTCGTTGCGCCGCTGTTGGGCGGCGCCGTACTCGACCGATTCGGCGGGTGGTTGTGGCTCGGGTGCTTAGGGGTCGGAATGCTGTCTGCGGCGGGCATGCTGGCGCTTGGGCCGGCGTTGCGAGAACGGCTTCGCAGCGCGGTCTCCTCACCGTCACAACCGTAGGGCTCTCGCAGACCGAATGTCCTCGCGGATCGCTGGGACGGGCGCCGAGGTGGCGACGCCAACGTACACGTTGCCGCCGATGGGCACGGTCACCGCGTACACGCCGTCGGCCGGAAGCAAGGAGGCATCCGGCACCAAATTTGCCGTGGGGAAACCGAGGGTGCGACCGCGTGCGTCGCCCGTCACGACGGTGCCGTCGACCTGGTGTGCGGCACCTGGCATCGCGGTTGCGTCGGGGACGAGATCGAACAGGCTGTGCGGCGCGATGAGACCGAGCGGCGGAATGGCGACGCGCAGCACCGGACGGGTGGCGAGGAAGCAACGCGAGACATGGGTGATGAGCGGGTGCAGTCGTCGTCGCCGACGATGATCACGCCTTGCACGGTTGCGGCGGGCGAGTCCGGATCCGGCTCAGCGCTCCAGCCGGTTGCCGCGGAGAATCGTGCATGCCGGGTTCTCCAGTCCGGGGCATGGCCCACCAGCCACGACAGCAGCGCGCCGGTTTCGGTCTACGGTTCTGGCATGGCGCTCAGGGCCACGGCGGAGACGCCCGCACCTTCGAGACGTTCGGGGGCAGACTGTCGGAGGTGGCGGCTCCTGCGAATCGCGCGAGGGTGGGCGCCTCAGACGGGGTCGCCCGGCTAGATGCGGCGCTCGGAAAAAAAGTTGCGGTATCGTTCGGTTTGGCCTACAATGAGTTTACAGTTGGGAGGCTCCCGATGTTGGCACGTTACCTGCGGTCGGTCGGTCGGTCAGTCGGTCAGTCTTTCTAGTTGCCTGACCACGACTGCGGGCGGTACCGCTCGTCTCGTTCGGGGGCTGCTGATTGGGTCGGTCGCCTGGGCCGCGAACGCGAGTGCGAGCCCGGGTCAGGCGGCGGAGGCCGCAGGTTGCCAAGAGGCGGACGCATCGCTTCAGGCCTTGTGCGTGGCCTATTGCGACGTGATGGAGTGTGGCCTCACGCCGAGCGACGCAGGATGCGTGGCGACCCTCGAAGACTTTCAATCGCGATCCGGCGGTCGCGATCCGGCCTGCCTGACCGGTGCCCTGTGATTACGGCCTCCTGGCTCGTGTTGGTGCAACAGGCAGGGGCGGGAACGATTGGTTTGGCGTCACGCCCGGCCGACGGATGTGGATGGTCCAGCCTGGCGAGCGCCCTTTCGGATGCCGCTCCAAGCGATATGGTCTTTGTCCAAGCCGGCACGTCGCGAACGCTCTCGGCCGAGTTGGTGGTCAACAAAAACCTGGTGATTGTTCCGAGCACGCCGGACTGCGCGGCCGTGGACGTCGTCGGTTCCTTCGAGGTGCACAGTTCGGTGCCCCTGCCAGGTGGCGCTGGGCTACTCGCAGAAGCGGGCGCAACGGTGGTCATTGATGCAGTCGCATTCCGCCAAAACCAAGCGAACAACGTGTCGATGGGTTTCACGGAAACGGGTCACGGCGCCATCGTGTCGATCGGGGTCAACACATCGGTTTCAGTTGCGCGAAGCTTTCTAGACGACCAAGTGGACTCGAAGTACCTTGCGGGCGCCCAGCAGGGTGGCGCGCTGCACCTGTGGCATGTGACCGCAATCGACAATGTTCCTGTGCGATGGGGGAGCGGCTCGCGGGGGGTTGTGCGGCGCTCGGTCTTCTACGACCCGAATGTCGGTTTGGGCGGAAATCTTTTGGACGTCTCTGTAGGGGCTGTCGTTTCTGGCCTTTACAATCTCGGAACGGAGGTCAGCGTATTCGGAGGCGTGAACTGGGAGTTCGAGCCGTTGCTCTGGGAAACCGAACGGGGAAAATGGCGCCCAGGAATCGATCCGATCACCCTAGAGCCGAGTTGGGCGATTGATCGCATGCCCGACCCGAATCCAAACCAGTTTGACCGGGATCTCGATGGCGTGCCTCGCGTAGCGGTGATTGACGCATTGCCCTTCGATCTCGGTGCCTTCGAGTACCGCGGCATGGGTGGCGGAGACTGACCGTGGGCGCCTCATTGCAAGCGATGCTGGTGCTGGTGCTGGTGCTGGCCTGTGCCGATCCGGCCGTCCCGCCGTTTGAGCCGGTTGCCTTGCCCGAGGCGGCAGTTCCGTCCTGCGATACCGGCGCAGCCCTGCCCTGGGACGATGACGGCGACGGATCCCACCATTGCGAAGATTGCGACGATGGCGACCCGCTCGTCCACCCTGGTGCCGTCGATGAATGCGGCAACGGGCTGGACGACGATTGTGACGGCCTGTCTCCGTGCGGCCTGCCCGACCCCTACGACCTCGATGCCGCTCCATCGCGGTTGATCGGCGTAGAAGCTCGGACCGCCGTGTACGCCAACTCGACGGACGCGAATGGCGACGGGCTTCTCGATGTCTTGTTCACCGATGCGTTGTATGGGGTGCGCGTAGTGGAGTCGCCGTTTCCGCCGGGCGTCACGCAATGGCAGGACATCGACGCCGGCAAGCTGACTGCCTGCTAAGTGTTCGACGCAGGGGACCTCGACGGAGATGGCCTCGGCGACGTGGTGTGCAGCCAGGACGTGTCGATCGGGGTGGGCGCGGTCGCCTGGTATCTGGCCCCCTTGGTAGGCGATATTGGCGGGGACGATGCCTTTGGTCTTGTTTCCGAGCATCCAGGCGGGAATACGATTGGCAATCCGCGAGTGCTGGATGCAGCGGAAGATCCGGGTCAGGAGGTGCTTGTCGCAGTCGACGACATGGACCGTTCGTGGTGCCTTTTCGCGGCAGATGCGGGCGAGTACTCCGCGCTCGACGCGGTTGCCGAGATTCAGGTGTCGGATTTCGAGAATCCATACCTGAGCTATGTCGGAATACTTGGCAGCGGTGACATGTCTGGAGATGGAATCTCGGACATATTGGGTTCTGCGGGCTCTCGCCCCGCAGGCTGGAGCGACATTCCGCTGCTGGGCGCGATCCTGGGACCAGCGCGCGGTTTCGCAGATTACCGCGATCTGGTGATTGCGCCGCTTGACTGTCCGTACGACGATCCCGATTCGGGTGTGAGCGGACACGGGAGCCCGGCCGTTGGGGACTGGGACGGGGACCTTGACGGCGATGGGTACTCGGACATCGTCGTTGGGACTTCATTCTGTCGCGACGTCGAAGGATACACGAGCGGGAGTGCAGGCGCAACTTTGGAATTCGCTAGTGGACCCGTGGACGGGAGTCCGGAACGCACGGCCACACTGTGGCCATCGGAAGTTTTCGACGTATATCGGGATGTCCGACACGTTGGGGATGTCGATGGGGATGGCGAAGGTGATCTATTCGTGTGGTCGGACTATCCCACTGTCTCTCGACTTCTTTACGGTCCATTCGAGGGGACGGGCTACATCGAGGACCATCCGGGCGTGGTCTTCGAAGGGCTGGAGACGTCGTCAACGAACCAGTGGTCTACGCCCATGGGCGATACGAACGGGGACGGCTTCAGCGACTTCGCGATCGTGCGCCGAACGCCCCCGGATGCAACGCAGGAAGACACCGGGGGATACAATACCGAAGATTGGATCAACGCCACGATCTACCTGATCGAAGGGGCATCACGCGCGTGGTAGCGGGCGGCCTTACTCCGCGCTGGCTTTGGCCGTTGGGCGCGCGTTGGTTGGCTGGTAAAACGGCAAGCGCAGATCCTCGACCTGTCGGTCGAAGTTGTGCTCGCCCAGAAGCTCATTCAGCTTCTCGTAGAACCTGTGCCCTGGCGACTCGGCCACACGGGTGACCGGCAACCACATCCCGCCTTGCCTCGGCTCCAGACGCTTCATGCCACCGTGTTCACCTTGAGCACAGATCACACGGAGGCAAACCCTTGTCGAATGCCGTCTGCGGCGTGCATGCTGGCGCTTGGGCCGGCGTTGCGAGAGCGGCTTCGCAGCGCGGCCTCCTGATAGCGGTGCGCAAGTGTGTTGGGCCTAGAAGTGCCGACAGGGCCAGAAACGACAGCAATGTCGCGCGGACCCAGTCCAACTCCCAAAATCGCTCCAAGCTGTCGGGCCCACCTGTGCACCGCGCCAGTTCTACTCGGGCAGCGTGGTCACGCTCGTCAGGGTGCAGGTGCTCTCGTCGAGAACCTGAACATAGAGGCCGCAACCTGCGACCGGAATGGTCGGGCTCAGGACCATGACGCCTGCGCCGTCCGCCACCGTTGGGGGGCCTCGCTTCGTGGGGACCGAAAGGTCGGTCGGCGTGCCCTTGCAGGGGCCGGACTTGATGTAGCCGAAACCGACATCGACACCCGAGATCAGCTGACCCGTGGCAAACGGCGATATGTTCGCGGTGATCACCGTGACACCGGGGCCGTCGCCGACAGCAGACAGGGTATCGCAGACATCGCCAACGCCGTCCCCGTCGCTGTCTGTCTGGTCTGCGTTGGCTACTTGCGGGCAGTTGTCAACGGAATTGCGCACGTCGTCATCGTCGAGAGCCGTCAAGTGCGTCGCCGCTCTAATGGCCGGAAGAGGCAACAAAGCAGCGCGCTGCGATCTGGCGCGTTCTGAAACTCGTTGGCGCGAAACAGCAAATCTGCGTGCACGCTGGGTGGCCGGACGATCGTCGCCGACATGCACCACCTGTGCGTGGTTCGCCCAGGCGTCCCTGGCCGAATCGTGGGCGTGGACGTCGATACGTCCTCTATTCTGGGCAACCCGCGCCCTTCGCGGGCCTCGACGGTGCGGTGATCGACGGCAACGACGTGGAGGCCGCAAGCTGGACTGCGCGTTGCGAAGGTTGACCCACGGCGCGCGTTGGTCGGCCGGCAGAAACCCAGGGCTGGCACCGGATTCCCCGTGGCCCGATGCGGATGATCGTGGCGCGCGATAGTGATAGCAGTGCGTCGTGCTCCTCGCAGACGCTCCTCTGACTTTCCGAGAATTCGTGACCCAGGAAGAAGTCCCCCTTGCCACGATCGTTCGTGAGGTTTTGGCGTTTCTAGCCGGCCGCTCCGATACGGTTCTCTTCGGTGCCCATGCAGTCAACGCCTACTGTGAACCGGAGCGCATGACCCACGACGTTGACCTGCTCTCGACACGTGCCGCCGAACTCGCCGAGGATGTACGAGCGCGGCTCGCAGAGCGGCTCCGCATCGCCGTGCGTGTGCGGGAGGTCGTACCCGGACAGGGCTTTCGCGTCTACCAGGTGCGGAAGCCATCGAATCGTCACCTCGTGGATGTCCGTCAGTCTGAGAGGCTCCCGTCGTCGCAGCCCTTCGGCGGCGTACTGGTGATCGCGCCCCCAGAGCTCGTCGCGATGAAGGTGATCAGCCTAGTCCACCGGGCGGGCCGTCCCAAGGCCGGTACGGATCTCGTCGACGTTCAACGGCTTCTGCTGGCCTTCCCGGATCTCAAGTCCGAGGAGGGCCCTGTGATCGACCAGCTCCGGCACATGAGCGGTCAGGAGGAGGTCTTCGCTCGCTGGCGCGAAATCGTCCGAACTCCCATCGAACCGGACGAAGACGAGGGGTACTGACGCATCGATGGTACAGGAACGGCCCTGATTGGTTGGGGCGTGCTCGCGGGCCGTTGGATTGGGGCATGAGGTGGGCGTGACCTCGCCGGTCACCGCGCTGGGCCAGTGCCTGGCTGGAGCGTCTTGGCCGCTCGGGGGGCTGCATCTCGCAGGAACCCAGGAAGGAAGGAACCCAGGAGAGCCGTTACGAATCCGCCGACCGAGCGTACACGCGCTTGATGTCCAGCCTGACCTTTGTGGAATGTCGCCTTGCTCGTGAGTGGCGAGAAGACACAACTGGACGAAATACCAGGCATGGATGAATTCTTGGGCGAATGTTGCCTGGCAGAGGACGCTTGCGGGCATGGCGCCAATAGCTTGGCCGATATCACCCCCTGTTCTGACGCGCTGTTTACCTGTTTGGATGTGTGCTGGGCTGGGGTTTTGGCCAGATCCCGGGCGAGTCGAAACAGCGAGCGAATGTGTGGTCGAAAATATTCCAATTTGCGCCGGCGTTGCGAGAGCGGCTTCGCAGCGCGGCCTCCTCACCGGCACAACTGTAGGGCTCTCGCAGACCGAATGTCCTTGCGGATGGCTGCGACCAATGCGTCCACCCCGTCGAACCGTTGCACGCCGCGGATCCGGTCGTGAAACGACACAGAAAGCTGCTGTCCAACGAGGTCGCCGTCGAAATCGAGGACGTGCACTTCGAAACGCCACGCCAAACCCGCGAAGGTAGGACGGGTGCCGAGGTGGGCGACTCCTACGTAGACCTTGCCTGCGATGGGCACGGTCACCGCGTACACGCCGTCGGCCGGAAGCAAGGAGGCGTCCGGCACCAAATTTGCGGTGGGGAAACCGAGCGTGCGACCGCGTGCGTCGCCCGTCACGACGGTGCCGTCGACCTGGTGTGCGGCACCTAGCAGCGCGTTTGCGTCGCGGACCCGGCCTTCTTGGATGGCGGTACGAATCCGCGAACTGGAGACAATTCCGTCGGAATCGGTCGTCGCGACCACGCTGTGCACCGGCACACCCAGGAGACGCTGGAGATCCGTGGCGTCGCCGCCGCGTTTGTGGCCGAATCGGAAGTCCCAACCGACGACGATTCCGGCAGGCGCGAAGGGCACAAGGACACGTTCGACGAAGGTGTCGGGCGACCAGGACGCCGTCTCCAGCGTGAAGTCAAGCACGACGACCAAGGCCAGGCCTGTGTCGAGTAGCGCTGCGGTGCGGCGCTCCAGGCTGTGAATGCGGGGGACCCGATTGTCGGGGCGAAGCACATCGCGGGGTGCAGGATCAAAGGTCAGCGCCGCAGCCCGCGTACCGAGCGACGTGGCCAGTGCAATCGTTTCGCGGAGCAAGGCGCGATGGCCCAGATGAACACCGTCGAAGTTGCCGAGGGTGAAGACGTGGCCGAGATGGGGAGGCGCCGCAGAGGCAACGCCGCGCAATACCGTGCTCGACAACAACGCTCCACAAGGGCCCTGTTACGCTATCGCGGCGAGGCGTGGCGGTGGGTCTGGTCCTTCTGTGGTGTTGCGGTTCAGCGTTCGCTGCTTGGCCTTTTGGCGGCGCGATCACCCGGATTCCCGTTCCTGCGCGAGACTTCACCGTAGAGGTCGAGGACGTGGGCGGTACGCGCGTTTCCCTGACGCGAGCGTCGATGGCAGGCGAGGTTTTTGTGTGGGGTGACCTCGGTGCTGGGCAGGTGTCCATCCCGTTCGAGGACGTCGAGCAGTTCTCGGTGATTGCGGCGTCGGACCCGGAGCATCGGATTCTCGAGGTGACGGTTCGCGGCATCGAGCCTGTTCGTGTCGAGGTCGAAGACGATGTGGCGTGGTTCGGAAGAGCGGCGTGGGGCTTGTACCGCGTGGAAATGGCGGACGTTCGAGTCGTGCGGTTTTCGGGGCTGACCGAAACGGCTCAGCCCAAAGGTGCCGGATCAATCGTGCGTTGAGAGGACAGAACGTTTTGGGATAAGAAACGGGTCGGCCCCTGTCTGGTAGACGTAGATACGGACGGTGCAATGGGGAACCGAGAACGGTTCGAACGGTTGGTGACCCCGGTGATCGACCAATTGTACCGCTTTGCGGTGCGGTTGACGGGCGACCCGGTCACGGCAGAAGACCTGCTGCAGGTCGCGTTGGTGCGAGGCCTCGACCGGGTAGGTCAGCTCCATGCCGACAGCGCCTTTGGCGCTTGGCAGAGTCGGGTCCTGTACACGACATTCGTGAACGAGCGGTCTAGGGTTCAGCGCAATGCCGTAGACGTAGGGCTCGCCGACAGCAACGTCTTGCCCTTCGAGCGCGCGAACGTTGAGCGGGAGGTGTCGCGACGAGAGGTCGGTCGTTTTATCGGCGACGCACTCGACGGCCTGCCACCCGACCAGCGGGAAGCCGTGTGGTTGGTGGATGGCCAGGGGCTGAAATTCGGTGAGGCCGCGGGTGTTCTGGGCATTGCGCCTGGAACGGTGGCCAGTCGGGTGGCGCGCGGTCGCCTGACGTTGCGAGGTGTTTTGACGGAACTTGCGGTGGCTGAGGGGGTGATCCGGTGAGCATCAAGAACCTGGCTGAGTACATCGAATCTTGGGATCCCGAGACGGGCGACCTGCCCGACGACGTCGCGCTGGCGATGGATGCGGATCCTGCCCTGCGGGCGCTGTTTGATGCGCGGTTTGGGCCTCATGCTGTGGAGGCGATTGCCGTCCCGGGCGAACTCGCGGGCAGAGTCCTGCCAAAAGCGAATCCGTGGCGTTGGTGGGTTGCGTCGGGCGCGCTCGCCGCGGCGGTTCTGCTGGTGGCGGCGACGGCGACGACGCTGACAAACGGCTACCAAAATGAACTCGTTTCGGTGGACGGCAGGTTGGCCCCCGCGGACGTTGATGGGGAGGTTGTGGACGTGCCGGCGATGGACCCTCCGGCGAAGCGTGCCCAGGTGGGACACAAACCCAAGGTCGGGCGGAACGCCATTGATTCACTGTCCAGCCTCGGGTACCTCAGCGGAGAAGACGACCAATTGGTCCTCTTGGGGTACGGGGAAGAATCCCACGCCGAGCTGCGAGGGAACACGGGCGACGGGTTCATCGACCACGGCGTCAACGGCTTCGTCGACGCAGTCCGCGACCCACGCTCGACCTTCTCCATTGACGTAGATCGGGGCTCCTACACCTGGGCCCGACGCAGCCTCGGCGAAGGCCGCATGCCGGACCCCGCCAGCGTTCGTGTCGAGGAGTTCGTCAACGCCCTGCACTACAGCTACCCGGCGCCTTACAGGGCCCCGCTCTCCGTATCGTTCGAAGCCAGTCCGGGACCCTTCCACGGCGACCACCTGCTGGTCCGAGTGGGTTTGCAAGCCCGACAGGTCGAGGTTCGTCGACCCGTTCACCTCACCTTTCTGGTGGACACCAGCGGTTCGATGCAAGGCGACGACCGGTTGACGCTGGTCAAAACCGCGCTGGGCATGGCGGTGGGGTCGCTATCACCAGACGACACCGTGGCCATCGTCGCCTATGCGGGCTCGGCCGGGCTCGTGCTTCCACCCACGTCGGCCCGGAACTCCCGTCAGATTCTCGACGCACTTCGGGGACTCGACGCGGGGGGTTCTACCGCGATGGGTGCGGGAATCGAGCTGGCGTACCGGTTGGCGCACCAGACCCATCGGGAAGGCGAAACCAGCCGCGTGATTATTGCCTCGGATGGCGACGCCAACATCGGTTCTATCGGCGTGGACGCGCTTTCGGAGCTGATTCGTGGCCATGCCTTGGATGGAATCACGCTGACGACGCTGGGGTTTGGCACGGGAAACTACAAGGACTTTCGAATGGAGCAGCTCGCTGACCAAGGGGACGGCAACTACTTCTACGTGGACGGTCGCGATGAAGCCCGCCGCATCTTCGTGGACGAGCTGGCGAGCACGCTCGAAGTGGTGGCACGCGACGTCAAGGTGCAGGTGGTTTTTGACCCAACCACGGTCGAGAGGTACCGGTTGATTGGCTACGAGAATCGGGACATGGCGGACCGCGATTTCCGCAACGACGAACGCGACGCCGGCGAAATGGGCGCGGGGCACGCCGTCACGGCTTTGTACGACGTGGTCGTGCGGGAGGGGGCGCAGGGGCCGTTGCTATCGGTATCTGTACGGGCGAAACCCCCCGGTGAAGATCGGCCGGCCGTCGAGCGAAAGTGGGTGATGGACCGGTCGGAGGTGGTGCCGTCGTTCAAAGCCGGGAGTCAGGACCATCGGATGGCGATTGTGGCCGCAGCGTTCGCCGAGCGGTTGCGGGGCAGCGGGTGGGCGAACGACCTGTCCTACGAACGGCTTGTCGCGGTAGCGACCGAAGCGGCCCGACCGGGAGAAACAACGGACGCGGAGCTGGTGGGGCTGATCCGACGCGCAGCCGCGCTGGATTGAGGCTCGCCCCAAACAGACCTGATTCGCGGGTCACAGTCCGCCCCCGCGATAGTAGGGAGGCGGGAGGCTCAATGCGCCTTGGTCTGTTCGGAATTGGGGTGTGGGCCATCGCGAGCGGTTGCGGCCCGGACAAAGCAGGGACGGACTCCGGCGACGGAACGGTCGCCACCGGCAATTGCATCACGGTGGCGGAGACGCAGGAAGCCGCCCTCACCGAGGTTGGCATGGTGCTTCAGGTGACCTTTGACACCGACGCTTCCGTGGACGCGACCGTCGTGTTCGCGGCGGAAGATGGGGTCGAATTCCGAACGCCGGTGAGCACGTCCACAAGCCATAGCCACACGCTGCGCGGCGTTCCGCCCATCCAGGAAATCTCCTGGCATGTGGAAATCGGGACGGAGAGCTGCCCGGTCGTCGTGACGAACACAGGCCCCCCCACGGCGGAGACACCGAAGCTTGTTCTTTCGGTCAATGAACCGACGCTTCACGACGGCGGCTACATCATGGGTGCCAACGTGGCCTCTGTGGCCGTGACCTGGATGGTCAACCGCGAGGGTTTGATGGTGTGGGACTACCAACACGACGCCGACCACCAGGGCACGGATGCCAAGCCCGCCGTGGGCATCGACGGGGTCAGCATGAACCTGTTTAATGTCGACCGTTCCATCGACGACAGCAAGGTGCTCACCGTAGCTTGGGATGGCAGCTTGTTGGACGACCGAGAGACCGTGCTTGGCCACCATGCGTTTGTGGAACAAGACGATGGCGACCTGGCGTACGTGGCGATCGACGTTCGCAATGCCCTTGTAGACGGTGTGGCGCGCGACGTAGTCGGCGATGCATTGCACATTCGAGCCCCCGATGGAACTGTCACCGAAGTGTGGAACGTGTGGGACCACCCGGAGCAGATTCCGCTCGAAGACCATGAGGAGGACAACTTCTCCTTTTATCCTCAGGGTTGGGATTGGATTCACATCAACGGATTTGATCACGACGTGGCGCAGGACCGGTGGTTGCTCAGCATGCGCAACGTGAACACCGTGGTAGAGGTGGACGCCTCCGGCGCCGAGACGCTTTCTTTCGGACTGCATGGCAAGTGGACCCTGGTCGGCATCGACGCAGCCGACATCAAATGGCCGCACAACTCGAACTACACGTCCTCCGGATCCATCGTGACGTTTGTCAGCCCCGGTGGTGACCTCGGACACAGCAAGGTGGTGGAGCTGGCGCGAGACGACGCGACCGAGACCCTGACTGTGGTGTGGGAACACGACTGCCTGGTCGTGGGCAAGGTGGACTTTTGTTTGTCCAAGGTGGAGGGCGCGGCCCATCGGCTCGCGAACGGCAACATGTTGGTGAGTTGGGGCGCCGTAGGCGTGCTCCAGGAAATCACGGCCGACCACCAGATCGCCTGGGAGGGCAAATGGCCCCTAGGGCACGTGAGCGGTCACATCCACCATGTGGCGGACCCGTACGAGATCGCCCACGAGGAATAGCGCTCGAGCGGGCGCCGCTCGAACAAACCCTACAACATACGCCGGCGCAGCAGCGTGGCGATTGCGCCCAGCGTGAGTAGGCCGGGCACGCCCAGCAACAGAATGAGGGCGACGACGATGCCCGACAGCGTGTCGACTTCCAAGCGGTCGCCTTCTGGCGGCCGTTCCCCGATTTGTTCGGGTTCGTCCACCAGCCAGGCGAGCGTGTTGAGGAACAGGTCGCGGTTGTTCCCCAAAGCCATGAGCTGATTGGAGGCGAAGTCGCTGTCTCCGATCACGGCCAAACGCCCGCCGGGTTTGGGTGTCCAGCCTTCCGGGACACCCCGCGCGGCCGGCGCAACAGGTCCTTCGGTCTCTGGGACTGGCCCAGCTGCGACCGCGAGCACCGCCGGGTCGGTGATTTCCACGACCGCCATGACGGGGATCTCGCCGATCTGATCGACGCCCTCGTCGGGTGTCGGCGGGTCGATGTCGGGCGTAGATTCGGCCCAGGCCTCGGCGCCTGTGCGAAGGAGCTCGATCCCCTTCAGGCCTTCCCGGGTTGGGTCGTAGGAGATGGAGCGAGCGATGCCGAGGACCAACGCGGCGCCGAGGTCCCGGGTGATGAGGTGGGGTGCGAGCCCATCGAACGACAACACCACCATCGATGGGTCATTCACGCCGAGCAACAGGTTGCCCTGGTTGAAATCGAGCACGATGTCCATAGGTGCGGTGATTCCGTACCGGTCGAGGTCGGCGGACAGCTCCGGGGTGAGGCCCGCATCGAGCATCAACCAGGTACGTCCGCCAGCACCCAAGTACGCAGCCAAGGCTTCGCGTTCTGCGGGTTGCCAGTCGGTGCGGGGTCGGGCCACAATCAACGCCTCGCAATCTGAGGGAATGCCGGTGACGGGGATTTCGACTTTGCGCACAGAATAATTGAGGGCTTCCACGGCCAAGACGATGCTGCCAAGGCCCTCGGCGCTCATCTCGTCGTCGGGATCGGGTTCCCCGTGGCCCAGCGACCAGCACAAACTGTGGTCCTTGCCAGAGACGAGCAACAAAAGCGCGCGGGTGAAATGCTCTTCGTCAATCTTTCCTTCGATGCGCTGCAAACGACCGTCAGCGCGCTCGAGAATCGCCGTGCCTTGTTCGCCGGTGACCGTGTCTTGTTCCGCTTTCCGCACGTCCTTGAGGGGGTCGAGCCACAACACGTCGAGCTGCTGGGTGTGCTCTCGGTACAGGCCGATCAGGTGCTGGAACTCTCGGTACTCGGGCGTGCCTGGACGGAAATAAGTGCGGACCTCGATTCGTTCTTTCAGCGAAGCCGCGACGCCGAGCGATTGGTCGGACAGCGTCCACACGCGGTCATTGGTCATGTCCCAGGTGTGGTCGTTGCGCCGGGCCAGCACGTAGCCGAGCACGTCGATGGCGCCGACAAGTGCGACGAGCAGCAACGCGCCGCCGCCAAACCGCGTGGAAGGTCTTGCCAGGGCGCTTCGGATGCGGGCGAAATCCGCGGCGACCCAAACGAGCAGGAAGGCAACAGACGTCGCTGCCATCCGGATCGTCCATACGTGTTCGATCCCGAGGACCAGGTCGAAGACGCCCGCAGCGACGCCTGCGAGCAGACTCGTCCACAACAGAAGCCAAGTCCAGCGACGATTCATCGCCACCGCCAGCTCTCGACCCGTTGCCAGGTAGCAAATACGAAGAATGTGATGAATGCCGCGAAATACACGAGGTCAGACACCTTGATCGCGCCGGTGAACAGGCCGTCGAGGTGGCCCGTGAATGCGAGTTGGGCGAGCACGCCGTCGGGGTTGTCCAGATCGAACATTCCTAGAATGAACAAGGCGAGTCCACCTGTGACGCTGAGAACCACCGCCACCATCTGATTTTCGGTCAGCGACGAGAAGAACATGCCAAGGGACAGGTTCGCCGCGGCAAGCAGAAACAAACCCAACATTCCCGAAGCGACGACGCTGTTGTCAGGCTCGCCGAACCACGCAAGGCTCAACGGTCCCACCAAAGCCGTACCTAGAAGAACGGCCGTGAATCCCAGCACGCCGAGGTACTTTCCGAGCACGATTTGGAAGGTCGACACGGGACTGGTCAGCAACAACTCGATGGATTTGAGTTTGACTTCTTCTGAGAAGGTCCGCATCGAAAGCGCGGGGCACACCATCACGACCACAATGGCCAGGTCGCCAAACCAAGGTGCGAGCAGGTGGTCGCCGATGTCGAGCTGAGCGCTCGCGTACGGGTCGAAGACGAGGTCGGTGCTTGCCGAAACGAAATTCGAGAACACCCAGATCCAAAAGTAGCCGGCGAGAAAGGAAAACCCGAGCAGGACGAGCCAAGCGGTCGCGGTGGCGAACAAGGAACGAAGTTCGCGCCAAGCGATATGAAGGGCGCTCATGCGGCGTGCTCGGCGGTGAGCCGCAAGAAGACGTCTTCGAGTTGCCCTTCGGATCCGAGTTGCAGGAGCCCGCACCGGACGGCCGTGTTCGCGACGAGTTCGCGCACGTCGGTGGACGAGCTCACCCGCCAGTCTTCGCCTTCGACGACGACCTCGGTGACACCCGGCAGCGCGCGCAGGGTTGCCTGAAGGGAAGCGTCGGGCCTCGCCACACGGAAGCGTACCGCCGTGGACCGTGCCGTGAGGTTTTCCATGCGGTCCTGCGCGACGATTCGGCCTTTGTGGATGATGATCACGCGGTCACACAGGGCCTCGACTTCTGCGAGCACATGCGTGCTGAGTACAACCGTGGTTTCGCCGCGTGAGAGTTCGCGAATCAACTCGCGGATTTCGACGCGTTGGGCCGGGTCCAGCCCAGACGTCGGTTCGTCGAGGATGAGCACGGGAGGCCGGTGAACGAGCGCGGCTGCGATGCCGACCCGCTGGCGAAAACCCTTCGATAGGTTGGCGATGAGCCGATGCGCGACGGAGCCGAGGCTGACCCTTCGAATCGCGTCTTCGACGTCGGCGATCGGGTCCTTCGCGAGTTTCACCCGTGCGCAGAACCGGAGAAAGCTCCGAACGGTCATTTCGGTGTACAGCGGCGGGACTTCGGGAAGGTAGCCGACCATCCGTTTGACGGCGATCGGATGGTCGAAGACGTCGATTCCACCGATTGTGGCGCGGCCGGACGTAGCGCCAAGCGAACCCGCGAGAATGCGCATCGTCGTGGATTTGCCAGCGCCGTTGGGGCCTAAGAAACCGACGATGTCGCCGCGCCCGATCTCGAAGTCGAGACCGTCGATGG
The DNA here is from genome assembly GCA_945861065.1 of Klebsiella pneumoniae. GTDB lineage: Bacteria > Myxococcota_A > UBA796 > UBA796 > SXOB01. The sequence goes on from CAMASI010000041.1 coordinate 23,001, forward strand.
CGCGCGTCTCACCGTACGTACGAGTGAGCTGTTCAACGCGAATCACGTGGGGCTAGGCCTTACGAAGAGCGCTTCGGTACAGCGGTGACCAAGCATGTTGAGGCGAGGAGCGCCAGCGAGTACCGAAGGGAACAGGCTGCATCGCCTGTGACCGAGGAACGGAGCCAGCGACAACGCATCAACGTGCTTGGCCGCCGCTGTAAGCAGAAACCCGAGCGGGTCAAGGGAGGGGCACGCAATCCACGGCGGCGCCGTCGTCCACGGAGATCGCACCATCTCCGAAACGTACCGCCGTGCCATCTTGGGCGGCGAACGCGCAGCGCACCTTCCGGCCATCGAGCAGGGCGACGTCCATGGTGCTGGGCCCCGGCACGATCGGGAATTTGCCGGGTGCCCTGATGGTGACGTCGCCCAGCGTTGCGCTGGCGCCTTGGGGCAACCAAACGCGAATCTCCGCCTTACCGTCGTCGCTGATGTACTTGAAGATTGCGGCCACACCGAGCACGCCCACGACGAGGGTGAGCAGGGCCACGAAACCGACCAGGGGTGCCCAACTCGGTCGCGGATTGATCGGCTGTGTAGGCGCCCGTTTGAACGCGTCCGTGATCTCGGAGATGGCCTCGTTCTCCTCCATCGTCTCGCCGTTGTCCACCTCGGTGCCAGTGGGCGGCTTTCGTTGGCGAGCCTCGTAGATCGGCAGCACGGTGGTTCGACAGAACTCCTCAAGGCCAATGCGGTAGCGGGGTTCGATGGCGTAAAGCAGTTGCTCCAATTCCCGCGCGCAATCGATGGCGCTGGGCCGGTAGTCGCGGGTGTAGGCGCACATGCGGCGAACGAGGTCGCGCATGTCCTCTAGGGCCGATTGGCCCATGCCAGGGACCTGGATGTACTGAAGTTGGCGATTGAGCGCCGTCTCGTGGGTCACCGGATTGATGGACAGACTCATCGTGCGGCCGGTGAGCAGTTCGAACAGGCTCATGCCTGTGGAGTAGACGTCCACTGCTGGGCTGTCGTTCTGCCCATCCAGCCGTTCCGGCGCCATATATGGGCGGCTGCCCATGACGACGGATTCGGTGTTGGCTTCGCGACCTTCGAACTCGCCTTTGGCGATCCCGAAGTCCACGACCTTGATCTCGCCGTGAATCGACGCGAGGATGTTGGACGGCTTGATGTCGCGGTGGATGACGCGCATCGGGCGGCCGTCTTCGCCGAGCGCTTCTTGGTAAGCCACATGGAGCGCAACACAGGTCTGGCGGGCCATTTCAATGGCGATCGCGGGAGGGAGGCCGTCGCGGAATCGGTACAGGATGAGATCGAGCGATACGCCTTGTACGTGCTCCATGACGACGATGGGGCGTCCGTTGATCTCCATCAATCGCTCGACGCGCACGATGTTCGGATGGTTGATCCGGGACAACAGGCGGGCTTCGTCCCGTGTTCGGTTCAGGATTTTCTTGTTGGCGACGTAGGCGCCCTTGAGAATCTTGAGCGCCACTTTGCGCTTGAGCGGATCGTTGGACACGCGCGCAACGCACACCGTGCCGAAAGATCCTTCGCCCAAGATCTCTAGGATTTCGAATGGTCCAGCGCGCGTCAGGCCGCAATCCGTGGTTTGTGGCTGACTAGCGCGGTGCGGCGCGCCCGCCGAGAGGCTAACGCCGCGTTCGTGGAACACGTCGCGGTCGCCCTTCGTATGTACAGAACGGCGGCAAGTGAAGCAAGCAAAGAATGGCGTCGCAGCCTATGGGCGCTGGCTGTGCTTGGCCTCACCCAGATCGCGTGGTTGGCGGCGACGCGGGCGTTGGGCGGCACCACGGGAGGGTTCGGCCTCGGAATCGTCGAGTCTTTCCTCGTCGGTTGGTACCTGTCATTGCTCGACGTTTCTGTCAATCGACCCCGCCAGATCGGCTTGGACGATGTTCAGAGCAGGCTCGGCGGGCTGTTCTTGGACACGATGTCTGTGTTGTTCGCGTTTTGGCTCCCGCAGTTCTTGCTGAGCCGGACTGCGCCGACGTTGTTGATGGTTCTGGTGCCGGTTGCGGGCTTGGCCTTCAATGTGGTTCCTGAATTGTTGTACCAAGGGAAGTCCACAAGTTTTGCCTTGCTGCGCGATTCGGCGAAGTTCATGTCCGAAAACTGGCCCGAATGGTTGGGCGCGCACATTCCGCTGTGGCTCGTCAGCTACGGCGCGGTGTGGTTGGCGATTCGGCAGTGGGACGCCGACTTGGCGACGAGCGTCGTGGGGATGTTTGGTCCATTCTTCGGTTTCGCCCTGTCAGGTCCCTTGGCCATCGGCTTGATGGTGGGGGCCCCCGTACTGGGTATTGTTGGCCTCGGAGGCGTGCATTGGGTGATGCTCTTCCGTGGGCGCCTCTTTCTGGCGCTCAGCCGAACAAACCGCCGCGGGCGTGCTTGGAGCGAGCGCGCCGGATCCCGGTGAGGGCAAAGGCCCCGATCCACAATCCAGCGAGGCCCGGAGCAGACGTACAACCGCCTGGTTTGTACCGGCTTCCGGCGTCGGGATCGATCACAATCACGGTGGACGTCGCAGGTGCGCTTTCCGCCCCTTCCGACGAAACAACCAGCTCGAAGATGCGGTTGCCAACACCTTCGACGACGAAAATTGGCGCTACGTCGAAGGGGTTGCTCAAGGACACATTGGGTCCGCCTACTTGGGTCCATGCATAGGTGAGTGGGCCTGGACCGGTGCTGCCGGCGCCCGATAGGACAACGGTGTCGCCGGGGTACGCGAGGAACGGTGCGCCTGCATCGGCGACCAAGGCTTCTGTTCCGGGCGGTTCGTTGGTCGAGGGGGTGGTGCCTGGAGGGGAGTCCGACAGCGCCTCCGCAAGCATCTCCCAGATGGCAGGGTCGTCTGCGTCGTAATGCAGTGCCCAGAACCCGATGCCAGACACGGCAGCGGTGTCGCGGGCGTACACCACGCGTTCTTGAAGGGTGTCGACGTCGCCGTACCACACCTGATCCGCGCCGTCCCAGGTCCACAGGGAGGACGTCGTGGGCTCCTCGCGGCGTCCCAGCACTTCTGCGTCTGCGATGGCGTCACGGTAGAACACAGACCAACCAGTGCCAATGGCGCCCGCGGGCACGGCCTCGGAACCTGTGGTCCACCCCTGACCATAGAGGGGCAGGCCGAGGATGACGCGGTTGGGGTCGGCACCGTAGGTGGCGTAGTCCGCCAAGGTCCAACTCAGACTGTACTTGGAAGAAAACGCGGTGCCGGCGCCGGACACGAGGGGGTCATTCGGGCCCGCTTCGGTGGAGCCCGTCCAGTGGTAGCCGTACCCCATGATGAACAGGTCGGCGTGTTTCGTCAGCTCGGAGTAGTCCCAGCTTCCGGACCAGTCTACGGCGGGTGTGGCGAGCACGACGTCTTCGACTGCGGCGTCGAGGTCTTCGGTAAAGCTGATCATCTCGTCTCGAACCGACACAGGTAGGCCCTCAAAGTCGATGTTGACGCCGTGCGCGCCTGTGCTGTCGACCCAGCCCACGAGGTCGTCGATCAGGGCGGTGCGGTGCGACGAAGAACTGAGCAGGGTTTCGAGTGAATCGTAGTCAAATTGGGTCACGCATAAATGGACGCGCACGCCGTACGGCTCAGCCATCGCCACGGCAGTTGCCGTTTGGTCCCAGGGCCAGGTGTCCGTCAGGGTGCCGCTTGCGCTGGCGCCTGCGCTGAACAGGGCGATGTGGCTAAGGTCGTCCCATCGCACGGTCGCGAGATCGGCGTCCCACCACGCGAGGTACCCGTACACGGTGTGATCGGGTCCGGGTGTCGGGCTGGTCATGCTTCCACGAGGCGGAGGCGCTGGCAGCGTTGCTTGGTGACCGTAAACGCCGACCTGAGCGGAATGGGGTCCTGGCGACGGGGCTGCAAAGGCAGCTGCGACGAGCAATTTGAGCATGGGGCGTCCTTGAGGAGGCTTACCTCCTGCCTCGGCGAGGGCTCGCCAGCAACCATGCGGCGCGCGCCTTGACCTGCTAAGGCTGCGGTCCCCCGGGGTTCATGTTGATTCCCTTCGTCGCGCCGTCGCGGAGCACGTCCACAGCCGACCGATGGACGCTGGCGGAGAGAATCGTTGTGGTGATGCTGTCGATCGCCGCGGTGGCCCATCAGGCCCGGTGGTGGGAGTGGTGCATCGAAGACGCGGCGATCAGCTACGCCTACGCCCGAAATTTTGCGAACGGCGACGGTTTTGTTCCCTTCGTCGGGGGCGAACGTGTGGAGGGCTTCAGTAATCCCACTTGGGTATTTTTGTTGATGCCCTTTCACCGGCTCGGGCTGGACCTCTTTTCGGTATCGAGGGGCCTGGAAGCGGTGTTGTGTGCCTTGACGGTGCCCCTCGCTTGGCTCATCGGGCGGGAGGTGGACGACAGACCTCGCAGCATCGTGCCCCTCGCCTCTGCTGCGCTGCTGGCCGCGAATCCCCAATTCGCGCACTGGGGCCAGTCGGGGCTTGAGAACGGCCTGTACAGCTTTCTCGTCGCCGGTGGCCTTTTTCGATTGCTGGTGGAGGTCCGTGTCGGAGGCACCCCCTGGTCGGCCTTGTGGTTCCTGCTGGTCGGATGGACGCGGCCCGAGGCCCCCGTCGTGGTGGCGTTGGCCTGGTCGTTGCGCTGCGCCTGGACGTGGGAGCGCGACGGTTGGCGCGGCACCGCTTGGTGGACGACGCTCGTTTTGGGGCCGTCACTCGCGTTTGAGGCGCTCCGCCTGTGGTATTTCGCTTGGCCTTTTCCTCAGACGTTCTATGCCAAACTCGAAGAAAAGGACAAGGGCTGGTGGGTTTGGGAACATAAGGGTGGCGGGTGGATGTACGTCCGGAACTGGGCGCATAGCCTGGGCATTGGCTACCTCCTGCCTGTTGGGGTGCTTGGGGCCTGGGGCTATCGGCAGGCCGCTCCGATGGCATTCGGCGTAGCCGTCATCGGCTTACCCGTCGCTGCAAGAGGCCCGACGTGGTTGCTCTTTCCGGTGTCGTTGTTCGTGTTGTGGGGTGTGGTCGTGCTCGCCGTTGGGGGCGCAGGGCGTCGCAGTCGATGGGCACTTTTCGGCCTCGTCGCCGGGATTGGCGTGACGGCCGCGATGTACCAGGCCCACCTCCGCGGTTGGGCGGCGCCAAAGCTTCCCCTACCCAAAGAGTTTGAGAACGTACCCGTATACGCAATGCTCTCGGCGTTTCTGTTTGTACCCGGGCGCTCGTGGCTGATGGGAAATCGAGCGCGCACCGCGGTGACCGTTTTCACCGCCTTTGGGTTGGTGTGGTGCGTCGTCGCGGTGGGCGACTGGATGAAGGGATTTCGATGGTTGTCACTGTGTGCCGTACCGCTTTCGGTCGTGTTGGCCTCGGGTGTCAGCGAGGCCGCCAGGCTTGTTCAGGTGTTGTGGAATGGGCGCGAGGACCGTTTGGGTCTGGCGGGCGCCGTGGCTGCCGTCGCGCTGTTCCTTGCGCCGATGCCAGCGGCCTGGCGAAGCAGCGAGGACATGGCAACGAAACCTGACACCACGCCGTTTTCAGTGAAGGCCCGTGTCGATTTTGTGCAGAGCGTGCGCAAACGCATCCACCACGAAGGGAATTGGGTGGACTACGACGTGGACATGGGCGCTCATATGTGGTGGAGCGACTTTGAGATGGTGGATATGGCTGGCTTGGTGGACACGCCGATGGCGCAACACCGGTTTCAGAGGCAGTTTCTAAGCGAATACTTGTTTAAGGAGCGTCGGCCGCATTTCATGCATGTGCACGGCAATTGGGCGAGCACGTCCAAGATACCGACGCTGCCTGAATTCAAGAGCGACTATGTAGAAATCCCCGGATATGCGCAGGGAAAATCGATTCACCCTGGCAACTATCTGCGCAGGGACTCCCTCCTCTCGCCCACGTGGCCCCATCCGGAACAGCGACGTGTGCGATTTGCCGACGGGATAACGTTGGAGGGTTGGGACATTCCGTCGCCGGAGGTCGGCAAGGGTCGAATGTTCTATGTCGAGGTCGGGATGTCGACCCGCCCACGAAAGGAGGGCCAGGACTTTCGATTGTTGCTCTTCCTTCATGACGAATCTGGCGTCGCCGCGAGTTGGGACGTGCCGCTGGGCTACGACTGGCTCCTTCCCAACAAATGGGGCTTGCGCGATAAGTTCATTGGGCGCTACGATCTGCCGCTACCGGTCAACGTAGAGGAAGGCCGGTATGGCGTCGGATTTGTCGTGGTGGCAGCGGATGGCTCGGTGGTCGAAGCCTCACCCCTTCCGGATCCGGCCGACGCCGATTCCGATCCGGAGCGGTTGTCGGCGGGGGCCGTTGTCGGCGGTCGAGACGAGACTGAAGCCAAGTTTGCTCGTGGCGAATTGAGATTTGATGCGGGCCTGACTGTCGTATCCATTGATGCCCTGTCTGGGTTCGCGAAGACGGACCGCGAAGCCGCGCTCAAGGCAGCGGCGGACGGAAAGTGCGAGGCTGCGGAAGTCGACTGGGCTTTGGCTCGACACCACCGCCCGCAAAACGATGAGTGGGTTGCAGAACACCAGAGTCGCGTTTCTTCGGCGTTCGCGACTTGTTTTGCTGGACTTGCCGCGGCGGAACCCGCCAAGGCGGTCGTGTGGCTCGAGCGGGCGTTGCATTGGGACTCTAGAAACGCGGATTACCTTGCCGCCGCCGGCCCCTTCGCGGAAGCCCTTTACGAACAGGGTGAGGTGGCGCGCCTGGCGGGAGACTTCGACACCGCCTATGCGCGCTACGATGCGGCCCTGTCGGTTTGGCCCTGGCATGCATGGGCACGGAGGCGCGCAGAAGAGGCGCGGACGGCGCGGCTCGACCTTGATCCTGCCGTGCGCGCGGCGGAACGTCACGCCGAACAGACGAAACGGGAGGAGCAGCGAAAGAAACGGGGTTCCACGGCATCGGGCGCGGGCTCATTGCCGGCCTCGTCTGTGCAAATTGAGGTTGAAGAGGTGCCGGACGCCCCGGCAGCCGGGGGCGACGAAGCCCTGTGAGTCGCGCGGTCCGAGCTTTCGCCGCGTTGGAACCTCAGGAACGTGTGGCGTGGACCCTTGTCGTACTTGCGACGGTCCTTTGGTTGGTTCTGTTCACGTTGTTGTCGCCTTGGCTCATCGAGGATGCCGCCATCAGCCTTTCTTACGCCCGCCATATTGGGACGGGTGACGGGCCCGTTCCCACGCCGGGTGCCGAAGTCGTGGAGGGATTCAGCAATCCGCTGTGGACGGTGTTGCTCGCGCTTGGCGTGGCGATTGGGCTATCTCCGTGGGTCCTCATCAAACTCGCTGGGATGGTTGGCGGCGTCGTGGGATTGGCGCTGACGTGGGCGTGGGCACGACGCTTGGTTGGGCCGGGTTGGCTGTCCGCGGTCGCACCGATTCTGTTGGCCTGCAACACCCAATGGACAATTTGGCGGGCTGCCGGACTCGAAAATCCGTTATTCGATGTGCTGATTGCTGGCGGGTGCCTGCGCTGGCTGGTCGAACGAGAACGCGGTGGCGCGCCTTGGTCCGCGGTCCTGCTGGGCCTCGCTGCCGTGACTCGGCCTGAAGGCGTTGCCACGGTCTTGCTCGTGGGAGGGTTTGTTTTTGTGGGCCGTTGGCGGCAAAGTGGCCCGAAAGGATTGGGGCTAGTATTTCTGTGGTTTACAATCGCGATCATTCCCTGGGTTGCGTGGGAGGTCTATCGCCTCCAGACATTCGGTTGGCCGCATCCAAACACGTACTACGCCAAGGTAGACGCCATTGAACGAAGCCTGCCATTTGATTGGGACGCTCGGAGTTGGTTCTACCTGACGCGTTGGTCCCTCATCCAAGGCGTGGTGGTGGTGTTGCCGTTGGTGCTTGGTTCGCTCGTCGGCACCCGGGGGTGGCGCGTTTGGGTTGTCGGCGTCGCCGTGGTCGTGTGCAGCCTGCTCGCGTTGGTGGGCATTCCCAACGTTGAATCTTGGTTGTGGTCCGGGAAGGAGCCGAATTGGCTCGAGCTTTGCCGGGTCATCTCCCTGATGTTGACCGGCGCCTTGGCCTTGTCCCTGGGTTGGGGCAGGCCGCACGACGAAGAACGCCTCCTGGCCGCCTCGGTCGGATTTGCCGCGCTGGCCTTTGCGGTGTGGTCAGGTGGCGATTGGATGGAGGGGTGGCGATGGATGTCGCCGGTTGCCATTCCGTTGTGCCTGCTCGTCGCCGACGGGCTCGCCGCGTTCGTACAAACGTGGCCCGGTCGGGTGCGGTGGTGGGTGCTGTGGGCCTCCGTACCGGCGTTGGCCGGTGTGGGCTACGACGTGTGGTTCTTGTCCCACGTGGACACGACGCCCTTCGATATTGGTCGTCGCGTGATTTACCATGAGGCCATCCTCAAGCGGGTGGACCTGCGCTTCCCATTGGTGCTCGACATCGACCAGGGAGGAAACCAGTGGTGGGGCGAGTTCGCCTTGCTCGATATGGCCGGACTCAACGACGTCGCAGTGGCCCACCATGGCTGGGAAAAACCCTTTGTCGAAGAGTACGGGTACCGGGAACGCCTGCCCGATATCGCCCATATTCACGGCAGTTGGGCGGATCAGACGCGGTTTGTGCATTTACCTGGCTGGAAAAAATTCCTAAGGATTCCGCCCTACCCGGTTAGTCGTCGTACGTCGCATCCGGGGACCTTTCTGAGACGGGAACTGCTGTTCGGGCCGCCGTTGGACCGTGCGGATCCGCATTGGAACAACTTTGCCGATAAAGTGGGCGTGGTGTGGCAGCTGGAGGCCGCGGAGGCAGTCCCGGGCTCAGTCTTAGTCGTGCGCGGTGGAATGCAGCGTTTGTCCAAGGCGACGCTGCGGCCGTTTCGCCTGTTGGTGACGGTGTCGAGCGGTGAGAGGTTGGTGGTCCACGACGTGCCACCGGCGTGGGACTGGGTCCCGGTGTCCGCCTTCGCCACCGGGGAGTCGGTGAATTTTCGGGTTGAAATACCAATTCCCGTGGATTTCCCGCTAGGTCCCGTGGATCTCACGATGTCGGCGTTTGCAGAGGATGGCGAGCCCTTGCGCGCGTGGACGCAAAAAACGATCGATAAGTTTGGGCGATTTGTCCGAGCCGAAGCGGCATGGCCGGCTGCCGGACGCATCGTAGACGACGAGGTGGCAGGCCGCTTGTCTCGGGACGATCTGAGGGTATCGGCGCGACAAGCGGTGCAGGGCAATTGCGAGGGGGCTGTCCGTCGTATTGACGCGGTGGAAGCGAGGTCGGGCGCCGCCGCGGTCACGGAGGAGGGCCGGGCAGAAGTCGCCCGTTGTTATGCGGTAAGGGCGGAGGGTTTGGTGCGCGAGGAGGCGCAGGCGGCCATCGTCGCGGCTCGGAATTGGGCGCATCGTGACCCGGTCGTCATTCGTACGGGGCGCCGGATGGCTGACGGATGGGAGCAGGCTGGAAATATGGCGCTTGAGCAGGGGAATCGAACCGCTGCCCACGACCTTTGGGTGGCGGCTTTGGCGGCGGACCCCACGCGGGGGCCGTTACGTCGCCGGGTGGAGGAGAATCGCGACGTGCGTTTGGGGATCGTAAAGCCGTGATGCGGTTTCTTGGGCTGTTGCTCCTGCTCGGCGCGGACGACGGGCGAGGCTGGACCCCCGGCAGCCCGGCGTCGCAAACGGCGGCCGTGTTGGCCGAACCCGCTCCTGTGGCTATTCAATTGCCACGGGCCATCGCGTCGCAAATCGATCGTCCGACGGTCCTATTTTATTTTGCGCCAAATTGCCCTCATTGTCAGCAGGTCGCGCGAGAGGTCGCGGGATTGAGCGACAGGCTCTTGGGCTATGAAGCGCGACTGATCTGGGTCGCAAGCGGGACGGCGTCAGACGCTGAGGTCTCCGACTTCAAGAAACAATTCGGGATCAAGTCCGAAATTCTTATCGATCGGGACCGGGAGTTGGTTCGCGCGATGGGCGCCCGTTCCACACCGAGTGCGGTGCTCGTCGCTCCGAGGGGCGGTGAAATCGTGGAGCGCGACCGGTGGTACCCGTATCAACCCGGGTACGACAGTTTCGTCGAGGCGCGGGTCGCGCCCGGGGGTCTGTTCGCGCTGTTTCGCCCATCCGCGTATCAAGGCACAGTCGTATGCGGCAGTTGCCACGAGGTGGAGGCCAAAAGCTGGCAGTTGACGCACCACAGCGTCGCGTGGCGGACGTTGCAGAAGCAGGAGGCGACGGCGAAACCGGAGTGTGTGGGGTGCCACGTCATCGGTTTGGGCAAGCCTGGAGGGTGGTCGTTCGCGCCGGACGACCCGTTGGTCGATGTGGGTTGTGAAGCCTGTCACGGACCAGGTGGGCCTCATGACGGTATGGTTGACGCACCCCGTGACAGTTGTGCGGCCTGCCATGACGCAGCTCATAGCGTGTCCTTCGACCTGGCCCGGGGTGTGCAGCTTCTCGATCACTACCGGGCCTCGTCGTTGACGCCAGAGTTGTGGAGAGCGGCGCGCATTCAGTTGCTCGATGGCCAAGTGCCCCGTGAAATGTTGGCCTTTCAGGCGGGCCCGACGGTCGGCAGTCAGGCCTGTGCTGCCTGCCATCCCATCGAGCATACGCAGTGGCGCCTGAGCGCTCACGCGGAGGCTCGGGCCTCGTTGGGGCCGTCGCCGGATCCGGCCTGCGTGGTGTGCCATGCGACGCCGTTGCAAATGGGGGGCGTTGGCGGCCAACGGGAGGACGAATCGGTGGGTTGTGAAACCTGTCACGGGCCGGGCGATCGGCATGTGGCGAGTGCGGGCGGCGTCGGTACCATCGAGGGGCTCGGCGAAGATTGCCCCGTGTGTGTCATCGAAGCGATTTGCACGAATTGCCATACGAAGAAATGGGACCCCGATTGGGACCTCGACGCTTCGTTGCCCGTGGTTCGTCACCGGTGACGGACGTCGCGTTGTGGCGGGAGCTGACCGGTCGTCCGCCCGGACCTGTCGGTTTGCGACCCGACGAAGAGGCCGCGCTTGTGGACGCGGTGCGGGTGCTTTCGCAGGGTTTTGGCGGAAACCGAAACCTCTCTGGACACGGGTATCTCGACGACCCCGCCGTGCTGGCGGCGTACCTGCTGGTATTCAGCCCAATTTCCGAGGCGCAGGTGGAGGCGGCGTTGAGGTTGGGAGGGGTAGTTTCCCATTCTGGGGCGGTGCTGGATGTGGGCTGTGGGCCCGGCCCGGCGGCGATCGCTGCGCGGCGAGCGGGTTTTTCGGACGTCATGCTCCTTGACCACAGCGAGGCAGCGCTTGGCGTGGCGCGGCGACGGATCCCGGGGGCTCGAGCTAAGGTGTGGACGCCCGGGAAGCCGCTTCCTGACGGGCCCTACGACCTCGTGACGTTGGCGCATGTGGTTTGCGAAGTCTTCAAGCGGCAGCCTGACCGAATCGAGGCGAGGCGGGATTTGTTGGTTCAGATCGCCGCGACGCTTAGCCGAGAAGGGCAGATTCTGATTGTTGAACCGGCTCGGCACGTGGTGAATGCGGAATTGCTTGAACTTCGGGACATGTTGGTCTCGTCGGGGTGGGTGGTGGACGCCCCTTGCCGGTTTTCTGGGGCATGCCCAGCGCGTGCCGTTTCAGCGGCGTGCCACGCGGGCTTACAATGGACGCCGCCGCCTGCGTTGGCTGCCCGTTTCAGGGCCGCGCGATTGGACCGCGAAACCCTGTCGTTCGGGTGGTTGTTGCTGCGTCCGCCGGGCAGTGCCCCTCGGGACGTGCCCGAGGGCGTGCGTCGCGTGGTGTCCGATCCGCTCGTGAACAAGGCGGGGCGGGTGCGCGTGCTGACCTGCGGCACCGACGGGAGACGCGCGTTGAGCGGACCCCGCAACCAGCGGTGGCCGGACCGCGGGGAGGCGTTGTTTGCGGAGGGATTGGAGGTGCGAGAGACGGGTTTTGGGGTTGGGCCGGAGACACGTCTCGAGCGTTGGCGGCCTTAAGGGCCCGCGCAAAAAAAGTTGCTGCATCGAGGGCTCGATGGCGCCCGCCGCGCAGGGCGCGGGGTGCAGCCGAACCGAGGCGTACGTGGCGTGCTTCGCAGGTTCGGCGGGGGGCGCTATCCCCAGAAGCCGCAGCCGACCCGCACCCGGTCCCGGTCCCGCTCCCGCTCCCGCTCCCGCTCCCGCTCCCGCCCCGCTCCCGGGTCGGAGCGCTGGCTCACCGGCTCACCGATCATTTTGGAGCTTCTTCGCCAGGGCTACGAGCATTGCGACGACTCGGTCGAGCTGCTCCTTGCCAGAGCGATGCGTCGAGTCGTCAACGAGGCTCAGCCTTCGGCACACATCGAGGATGGCCGCGCACTCGGTGGCGGAGCCGGATGCGGACAGGTAGTACCGCCGCTTGAGGGCGACCGCGTATACGTCGAGCTTCTCGTGGTCGAACGGCATCGGTGCCTCGCGTCGGGCGGGGGAGCGGGATCGGGATCGGGATCGGGATCGGGATCGGGATCGGGATCGGGACGAGTAACGCAGAGCGGCATTCGATCATCGCGCCCTTCGGCGGGTCCCCGCAACGCAGCGCCGCGGGATGCCAACGAGTCCGAATGCTTGTGGCCGAAATTGTCGTCGAGAATCCAACCGAGTGTCGGGGTTGCCGGAAGGTTGTCCCGCCATGGATTGCGCAGGATGTCGATCCACCGATAGCTGACGAGGCTCTTTCCGCAGACCAACCGGGTCTGCTCGTCGGCGGGCTCGCGACACCCGGGGCCCACATGGCGGGAATGGCCAGTGTCGGACGGAGGCGGGGCGGGCGGCGGTGGCGGCCGCGCCGAGCTGAGGAGACGGCAAGGGTGCGTCGGGTGCTTGGCCTAGACGAGATGTCAAGAGTATGTCAATCAAAGGCGCCATGGGTGGCGCGATGTCCCGCCGTGTTACCCCCCCCCCTGTGTCTGACGAACCCATAAACCAGACCTGGAGTGCCCATGTTACAGCGCGGTAGCGGAATTGTGACTATCATTCCGCTTTTCATTAGTAGACTGATTCGTTCCGGCGGAGGTGGGACGTCGTTTACCACCGACTACCTCGACCTTCCTCAGCTGAAGGAGGTCCTCCCGTTCGCGGCGTCGATGAAATTGCATACTGTGGCCCGGCAAACGACAGCGGCGTGTGAGTGGAAGGTCGTGTTCTGCTGGTCGGCAGACGGCAACGATTGGAGCAGCGCAGTGGACCTGCACAGCGCGATCTCGGCTGACGGGCAATCGATCACCACGCCGTACGCCACACTGGCAAACTTCGGCCGGTTGGCGCGTTTTGGGGTATCGGCGCGTGCGTCGAGCGGCACGGGCCAAGAAGGGGCGGTCGCGTCCGCGTGGCTTGAAATCACCTGGCGTAGCTAAAGCTAGGAGGGGTCCCGTGCTTGGATCCTTCTTGCATGAAGGTCGGCTGCGGCGGTTCGCGGTTGAAATACCGATCGACTGGTTTGATCAGGCCGGCACCAACGCGGAGGGGGAGGAATCAGAACTCGACCTTGCCGTGTGGCTGCACGGTGAGACGGATGCCGCAGACACCTTTCTACGCGATCGCGTGAAGGCCAACGCACTACTCAATGGCGTGCCTTTGGCCTTACCTGGAACACTTTGGAATCCGGCGTCTTTCGCGGCTCCTGCGGGTGCGCCGTGGACCCCCACGCGGTACATTCCGGGCCAGACGAAGGTGAAGGCCGTGCACATCGCGCCGCAGGGCATCGGCTTTGGGGGTCCGGCGTTGGACTACGCTGGCTGGGTGGACATCGCGCTGCACGCGGGGGAGGACACGGGCCTTTGGAATAACGTGGCGGGGCTGGCCTCGGCGGTCCTCCCAGACGACGACGTTTCGATGCTGGCTGCGCTCGTCGGAAGGGTGGAGCAGATATTGATCGATCAATTGTTTAAACTGCGAGGGCGGCGTCTGAATCGGATGTTTCGTAATCGATTGCTTGCGGGACAGGGGTGTGGTGGGATGCAGGTGCTCAAGGTGCGAGCGGAGCGGCCGGACCTGTTTGACGCCTGGGCGGTGATTGGGGGTTCGACGGGAGGGGTGTTGAAGAACGGGGACGGGATGCCCGAGGTGGAGGTCACCTATGCGCCTCTGCCGGGGGCGACGGTGGCGCCCCTGTTGTTCATTCATCATCAGAACGACAAGCGCTATGACGTTGGCGGGGGCCATATTCATGATCTGCATTCGAAATGGTGCAGAGACACTAGCGTCGAATTTAACCCGACGATCGATATCGGGTTTTTTCCGCACGGCTTGTTTACGACGGTGGATACCTGGGTCGTTGGGTATGTGGACCCCGCGTCAATCGTTAGCGGCTTTTCCGTGTATGGGACCTCGGGTGAAGCGCATTTGTTTCTAGAAGACGCGGCAGCTGTTGGGCTTCGGTACGCGGACTGGCCATCGTTTACGACAGAACCGAACTACCTGGATGCTGATCCGCATGCGGAGCCATTGTTGCTGTCCGACTGGACGTTTGACGGCGCAGCCCTCGTGTGGAGTTGGTTCATGGACGTGGCGACACCATGAGGTTCCTGTTCGCCGTTGTTGTTCATACGGGTTGCCAGGAAGAGGTGGCGAATTCGCCCGACATCCGGTTTGCGCCCGATACGGCAACCTCCGTCGCCACCCTCACTGCCGATACCGGAGGGACGTTGGACACGCCGGATTCTTCCGGGGATACGGCGAACGTAGGAGAGACGACGGGCACGGTCTCAACGGGGGAGACCGGGCAGGAGACGGCCTCGCTCACGGATACGGGCGCGCCGGTAGACACCTCCTTGCCTGCACTGAT
>CAMASI010000042.1 GCA_945861065.1 Klebsiella pneumoniae
TGCACCTCTTCGGGGGCCAGCACCGTAACCTCCGCCCCACCCGCCACGGGTCGATAGGCGAAGTCGTGCCGCTTGAACGTCGCGTCGATGCGGATGATGTTGTCGCGCACGCGGCGCCGCAGTTCCATTGAGAACGCGAGAATCTCCTCCATGTCGTCGGGGGTCGCGTTCCCATCCGGGTACAGCAGCTTCATCAGCCCGGAGAACGTCTTCTCGAAGCCGGTCTGGTCGCGGGTCGACACCTCGGACGTGATCATGAAGTGCCGCTTGTACGTACCGGTGAAGTCCTCGGAACGGAGGTACTTGAGCACCTCCGCGATGTAGTCCACGATGAAGCCGTAGCCGTCGGTGAACAGCTCGTGGCGGATCGGCGCCACCTCCCACCCGGGGCTGAATCCGTGGATGCGGTCGAGGAAGGCCGAGTCGATGTACTTGTCAGGAAGCGGCTCGAAGAAGTGCGAGTGCTTCATCATATTGGGCACCGACTTCTGGGTGTTGCCCATGAACACCATCGACGCTTCGCCGGTGAGCTGCTCTATCCCGCGCGAGAACGTTCGGTTCGCCATGTAGTTCTTCATGATGTCGACGAGCGTCTTGTCGACGCGTTTGTCCTTGCCGGCGAACTCGTCGAAGCAGATGCAGTCCCAGTACCCGACCAGCCCGATCTTCCCGTTGTTGTTGCTCACGAACAGCTTGGGGGCGGTGACCTCGGAGCCGGAGATCAGCATCCCGTGCGGAGAAAACTCGGCGTAGATGTGGGATTTCCCCGTGCCCTTGGGACCCAGCTCCAACAAGTTGTAGTTGCGCTCGCAGAAGGGCACGAGACGCAGGAGCGTGAGCAGCTTCGCGCGCCGCCCGAACATCGCCGGGTTGAACCCCACGCTCTGCATGAGCACGTCCATCCACTCATCGGTGGTGAACTGCGCGCGGGCGCGGAGGAACTCGTCGTGGTCGATGTTGGCAACCTGGATGGGCTTGAGCGCCTCCACCTGCCACGGGCTCGCCTTCGGGTCTTCGGCCAGCTCGTAACAGACGTCCACGATGCACCAGACGCCGCCCACGAGGAGCTTGGGGTAGCGCCGCACGAATGCGTCGGAGACGGGCACCTTGCGCAGCCCGAGGTTGCTGAACTCCGCCTCGTAGAAGCCGCCCCTGTCGTTCAGCTCCACGAGCAGCTTGTCGATGACCTTGTGGCGGCCCCTCTCCTTGATCGTGGATTTGACCAGCTCGGCTTGGTTCCGGTGCACATAGTGCTTGGCCAGGATGCGCTGGACGGACTGCAAGCCCGCGTCGATTGCGGCCTGATCGTCGGTCGCGCAGTGCTGCCCGAGCAGGTACTCCAGCACGTACGTCGGCACGACGGCGTTCTGCTTGAGGCCCTTCGAGAGGTCCTTGCGGACGACGAGCCCGGGGAAGTGGAGCAGGAGCTTCCGGTCGAGCGCGCTTACGGGCTGCGGAGGGGACGAATCAGTCATCGAAGTCACTCGTGAAGCGCTTCTGGATCTTGAGGGGCTGCTTCTTGTAGTGGGTGGGCTTGTTGATCGCTGACGCTTCCAGGGGCGACGCCGGGAGCGGGGTCGGGAGCGGGACCGGGAGCGGGTCGGGCCCGGCTTGTGGGGATCGCGCCCCCGACGCGCTCGTTGAGCGCGGCAACCGCGTGTGGGGACTCGGCTTGGAGGAGGCGCAGCCGGGGCGGTGACGACTCAAACTACCGGCGCATCAGCTTCATGGCGATGTTCGTGCCGAGGCCGAGGGTGTGCCCGAGCCGAATGACGAGGATCGCGTAGGCCTCGAGAAGGCCCGCGTTCTCCAGCGGTCCGGCGTCGATCGCCTCGAAGTCGGTGTCCGCGATGAGCTGGGCCGCGACGAGCTTCGCCTCTGCGTCGCCACCGCAGTAAAACATCGTCGGACGCTCACCGCCGAACCTTCGGGTTTCGGCGTGCAACACCTGCTCGAAGGCCTGGTTGAAGGTCTTGATGACCCGCGCACCGGGCGCCATTTGGGCAAGGACCTCGGCGCACGAGCGTGTCTCGGGTAGGCCCTGTGCCGTCTTCCGAGGTGTCATCGTGTTTGTGCAGTCGAGAACGACCTTGCCTGCGAGCGAACCCGCCTGAGCCAGCACGTCCGAGACGAGTGCCCATTTCGTGGCGAGCACCACCACGTCGCTGGCAGCGACGGCCTCGGCCACCGTGGAGACGTGGGCGCGAACGCCCAACTGGGCGGCGAGTTGGTTAAGTTTGCTCGCGTCCCGGGAGAACGTCACGTAGACCTCGTGCCCCTTTCCCGTCCAGAGCTTCGCGAGACCACTGCCGAGTTTTCCAGGACCGACGATGGCGATGTTCATGCCTCGGGAGCTAACTCGGCGGCCGTCCGCGGCGGGTAGGAGCCCCCCCAAGGCCCGTGACGGCTACCGGCTACCCACCCGAGCTGGCCCACCGGGTTCCGAAAAACTGGGCCTGGGTTTCACATATGGAACCCGTCAAATTCGCGCGCCCTTCCTGTCGCACCCCGACTGGCATCGCCGTGCTGACTTTCTGGGGTCGTTGCGTCGTTGGTGCAACGTGAGCAGGATTTGTGATACCTGATCGTGTCGGGGCATCCGCCCCGGAGACACAGGAGCACCCATGAAAGTCCCAATTTTCGGACTGGTGTTGATCAGTTCGCTGGGGTCCCGCATCGCGTATGCCGCTGACCACAACGAAGCCGATGGCACCAAGTCCGACCATATCGCAGACATTGATGACGTTTACGCCTGGCATAAGGCCGACGGAAACATCGTGGTAGCCGTGACCTTTGGCGGCCCTGGCGCCGACCCGGTCGGCGTGCTCGGCGCGTTGGACAGTGGCGTCATCTACGGCGTTCACATCGACACCGACGCCGACAATGTGGCGAACTTCGACGTGTGGGTCCGTTACGGAACCAACGGCCTTGGCGCCACCGGCGTGCAGTTCACCGGCATCCCCGGCGGAACGGCCGTGGTCGAAGGCCCGACCGATATGATCCTCGACGCCGGCAGCGGCCTCAGCGCGATCGGCGGCGTGTTCGAAGACCCCTTCTTCTTCGACTTCCAGGGCTTCCAGGACACGCTGGCGAGTGGCGCGGTGATGTTTCAGAGCACACGGGACAGCTTCGCGGGCAAGAATGTGAACGCCATCGTGTTCGAGATGGATGGTGCCGCCCTCGGGTCGGCGACGTTCAAACTCTGGGCCACCAGCGGGAGGAAATAAGATCATGCGCAACATCCTGCTTTCCTTCTCCTTGGCCTCCCTCTCGCTTGTCGCCTGCGGTGACAAAGCCGAGGACGAGACCGGCACGACCACCACGAACGAAGGGGACGCCGACACCGACTCAGACTCGGATTCCGACACTGACACTGACACGGACACCGACACCGATACGGACACGGACACGGACACGGATCCGGAGGCCTTCGTCTTCCCCACCGACGACCCCGCGACCTACGTCCGCGTAGACCGCATGGGCATGCCTGCGGTCGCCACCGCGGTCATCACGTCGAAGGACGACTACAACGCGGCCAACCCCGCGGATGACGCCAACTTCGACTTCGCGGGCGAAATCACGGCCAACGTCGACTTCCTGCACGGTGCGCTGGACGACGATTTGATGTCCCTCGGGCTTCGGCCGTGCGCTACTACGGACTGCGTGGGCCAGGCGGCTCCGCTCGTGATTCCCGACGTGATCTCGGTCGACACGGCCGGTCTTGCGGGCTTCCCGAACGGCCGTAAGTTGCCGGACCCGGTCATCGACGTGACGCTTGGGCTCATCCTGCTCGACCTGACGCAGGAGGATCTGTTGACCTTCGTCAACCTGCCGCTGAACCCGCCGGCTAACGATGCAGCGTACCTGGACGTGTTCCCGTACCTGGCGCCTGCCAACTGACACGAACCGTGCGTGTGGGGGCGATGCTGATCGCCCTCGCTGCCGGGTGTAAGGCACCAGAGGCTCCTTCTTCGGTGGGCGTGCCACCGATCGAGGAGCCTTCTGATTCCCGTCCGGCTGCGGAAACGCTCGCTGAGCTCGATCGGTCGCTGGCGGCGTCGATCGTGTTGCAGGCCAAATACGACAATGACTGGACCCGGCTGGAAGAACTGGTCGGCATGCATTCGCGTCGCGCGCGGCTGACCGGTTCTTTTGACGACTGGGGTCGCGCCGACGAAGCGCTGGCGCGCGCCTACGCGATTGCACCGCCCGGCTCGGGTCCGCACCTGTCGGCGGCCCGCCTCGACTTCGCACTTCACCGACTCGATGCGGTGGAGCCGCGTCTGCTGTTGTGGGAAAAGCGGATTCTGGTCGACGACAATGCACGGGCAGAAATCGCCCGGCTGCGTGGCGACGTTGCGTTGCAGCGGGGCAATCATGCCGGGGCGCGTGCCCACTACGAGGCGTCGCTGCTCATCCGCAAGGCACTCGCCCCCACCTTCGGGCTCGCGCAGTTGGCGTGGTGGGAGGGCCGTTTCGACGACGCCCTCAAGGGCCTCGACGACGTCGACGCCTTCATCGTGGGCCGCGATCCCCAGACGCGGGCCTGGGTGGACCTACAGCGTGGGCTCATCGCCCTAGACCGCGGGCGCTGGGTGATCGCCAAACAGCACTACCGAGACGCTTCGGCCCACTTTCCCGGGTGGTACTTGGTGGACGAGCACCTGGCCGAAGTGGCCCATAAGCTCGGGCACGTCGAGGACGCCGAACTGCTGTGGCGCTCGGTGATCGAGCGGACGAACGGCGCCCCCGAGTTCCTGGATGCGCTTGCAGGGTCGCTTCATGACCGCGGGGAGACGGCCGAAGCGGCGGCCCTGACTGCGGCGGCCGACACCGCATGGCGCGTCGTGCTCCAGCAATTTCCTGAGGCGGCGACCGGTCATGCCCTCGACCATTTTCTCGACGCCGGGCCGCCGGAGGAGGCGCTGGCGCTGGCGCGCGCCGACGCGATGCGACGGCCCAATGGCAACGTAAGGACCCGTCTGGCACAAGCCCTGCTCGGCGCGGGCCTTGCCGCGGAGGCGAAGTCTGAAGTGGAGGCTGTGCTGGCGACGCCGTTCCGCTCTGCGGAGTTGTTCGCCGTGGGTGCGCGCGCTGCCCGCGAGACTGGGGATGTGGCCAGGGCGGAGGGGTGGGCCGGAGAGGCGAAGGGGATCAACCCTCAAATGGAAGTCTCGATTGAGGTCCGACATTGACAGCGGGCGTGGATCCCGGCACTCTAGGTGACGAGGTGCTCGGGTGCCGTTGTTTTGGATGCTCGCCTGCGGCCCTGACGATCGTTCGGAGCTGCTTCCTGATGGGGGCCCAACCGAGAACACTCCCGTCCTGCTCCTGGCGGACTCGGTACTTCCTACCGGCGTTCTTGGCGTAGCCTATGAGGCGAAGATTCCCGTCTCGGGCGGGATCCCGCCGCTCAACTTTGAACTGGATTCGGGCCTGCTCCCGGAAGGTCTTACGCTCGGCGCCGATGGTGTGATTCGAGGCGCACCCAGCATCGCTGGTACCTTTGGCGCCACATTGCATGTCACGGACTTCGCGGGTCAAACGAAGTTTGCGCAAATCACTGTGCCCGTAGACTGGGACCCGATTGAAATCCCCTGTGGCGGCACGGGTTCTGGGACGTTTAGCAGCAGCGGATACGGTGGCGAAGAGGGCGTAGATTGGGCGGATTTCGCAGGATATACCTGGGTGTTTGTGCCGTGGCCCTTTGACGACACGACCCGCGTCGAGCTGAAGTTCGATGCCGACGACCCGCTCACCGTGTGGGTGCCGCAACCGGGCGCAGAACTGACTTCGCATGACCTGCTGGATGACTACGTTCCGTTCAATGTGGACCCGTTCAATTCGGCGTCTGTCATCATCGACCTGGGCACCGATCCGGCATTGGCACCGTTTGTCGATCAAGGCGGCGTTCCCGTGCTCATCGTTGCGCCGGGGGCAGGTAGTTGGTCCGCCGACGTCGAATGCACGGATGGGCCCATCTTCGACTGGTTGTGGACACTTCCGGTGCGGCAGAATGACCCAATCGACATCGATTTCGATGTGATCGGAAACAACGATGGGGTGCGGATCTGGACCGACACCGAAATCCCAGACTTCTATGTGTGGGACGAGACGACCGGCTACGTCAGTGGAACCGCTTTGTCGCCAGGGGGATGGGAGATCGACATCCACGCCGAGGACGCGTTCGGGCGGACGCGCTCAGAGCGGGCAATCCTCGGCGTATACGACGTCACCGACTTGGCTTGCGACAGTTCGATCGACCTTGTCGTGACCGAAGGCATGTATGACGGCGACTTTTACGGGCCGTACGACCCAAAAGGCTTCGACGTCTTTCGGTTGCCCTGGGAGGGTACGCTCTCGGGCGTGTCGCTGGCGGCATCGGGCGCTACCGACACGCATCTCGGAGTGGCCAGGCCGTACCCTGACTTTCCGTTCTATGCCGACGCGTTGTACGTCTACACGTTTTACGGGGACGCGACGCTCGCGTTGGGCCCTACGTCCTACCCCACGTGGTCGAACTTCCAGGGACCCGAGGAGGTGTTCGTCGTGGCCGCCCCCATCTACGGTGCGCCCGACATGCGGTTGTCGGTGACCTGTGACGACACACCGAGGCCTGATTTGATCGGCTTGCCGGTGCTGCTGCCGGAGTTGGCGGGCGAGGCCACCTTGTCGGCCGTCGGGGGGACGGAACCGTGGACGTGGGTCGCGACCGGACTGCCTGCGGGGATCGCGATGGACCCTTCCGGTCAGTTGCGATGGCCTCCGGTGGTGGAAGGCACCTCGTCGGTGGAATTGACCGTGACAGATTCGCTCGGGGAATCCGGCGCGGCAACCTTGCCGATGTTTGTCGGCGACGACATTGCGTGCGCTCCCGACCTGCTCGTCGCCTGCGGAGATCACCTCTCCGGCGCCTTCTTGGAACCCTACTGGCAATCCGACGACGGGCCGGAGAGCACGCTTGTGGTATGCATCGTGCCGCGCGGTCATCGCGGCCTGTGGTTTGAGGTAGCGACAACGGAGCCCGCGGAAGTCTACGTTCAACTTGGGGACCCTGGGGTGTCTGCGAACGACATCCTGCAGGGTGAGTTCGTTTCCAGCCTTGCGTTCGCCGAGCCCAACTTGCCGTCGCAGGTGTTCGTGGACGACTTCATATGGCCTTGGATGGCGGACTATGAGGCGCTTCCTACCCGGGTCGCGCTGAGAGCCTATGAAGCCGGCGACTGGACGCTGGATGTCGAGTGTTTCGACCTATAGCCTCGCCGCCGACCGCCACTGGGGGATGATCCCGGATTGTCGGCCACAAATCGCAATTGTCTTGGATTCGCGCGACTTCGCGGAATTGCGGGGTAGATTGGCGCGGGAGGGCACTTTTTTGGCACAGGCCGAGACGCGGTCGGGAAAACTTACCCGTTGTCCCAACTGTCTGCGGGACGTCGAGAAGCTGCAGATACGGTGCGTGTGCGGGACCGCGCGCCCGCCGAGCGGTTGGGTCGTCACTGCGGCAGTGTCCGTGACGCCTTCGGGCGCGGCGCCACTGTCTGACGAGTACACCGACGAACTCGCGTTCGGCGACGACGAGTCCGAGACCTACGCGGCGGCTGGCGGGTATGGCGAAGAAGGCCCAACCGTGGTCGCGCCTGTGCCCGGCTCGCGTGCGAGGCAGACATTAGAGGGCGAGATGGTCGTTCCGGCGCCACTGCCCGTGCCACAACCTGCAGCAGCGATCAAGTTGACGCCGCCACCCGCTGCCATGGCCATGCCGCGAGGCGCGCGTGAGGCCACCCCGATTCCGACGCCGATGCCAATTCCCCGCAACCTGGGCGTGTCACAGGGACGGCCTGCGCAATTGCCGCCGCCGGTTCAGGCCCGCCCATCGGTTGCGGTCGTGTCCGTCTCAGCGACTCCGCCGATCGTCGAGGCGCCGCTCCCGAGGCAGCCCGCCCCCGCGCGACCGCCGGTCAACGCGCCGAGATGGGCCAACGGCGCTGCCTACGCCAAGATGGCGCTGTTTCTCGTCACCTGTTTTTCGGTGTCGTCCTTTTCGATCCTCGGCGTGTACGTGTTGCGACGGTCCACAGACATTGTCGTCGCCGTAGCGCCGCCCACCCAAATCCCGATTCACGTCTCCGCCATCCCGGAACGTCCGCCGGCACGGATTCCAACGGCGCCCGCGGTCGCTCCGCCGGTGGTCGTGGCCGTCGCGCCGCCAGCCGTTCCGCCGCCCGTTCCCCTGGAAGCGGCAGCGGCGCCAACGCCCACCACTCCGAGGGTACGCACGAAGGCTGTGGCGAAGCCTCCGGCACCCGTGGCGGCCGTGGTTTCGGCCCCGGTGCAGACGCCTGAGGATGCGACCGTGTACCGTGCGGGCGGGCAGGACGCCGTGGCCGGGAGCCTTGCTGAGGTTCGTGGCACGACGCCGACGACCCGAGCCGCCGAAGGACCTCCGGCCAGATCTGCGGCGGCGCCGTCGCCGGATGCAAAGCTCGGTGGAACCTTTGTCGGAAAGTACCTGACCAAGCCCGCATCGCTTCAGTTGGAACTCCTTCCCGGTGGACGGATTGGGGGCCAGTTGATGGTCCATGAGGCCGGAATCACCACGACAACGAAGCTGACCGGCACGTACGCCTCGGGCGGCGGCGGGGTGGCGACATTCGCAGTCGTCGAACAAGGCGTGTCTGAGCCCGGGGTGTTGTCCGGGACGTTGGACGGACAGACTGCAGAAGGGAAGGTCACCGGCGGCGGTCGGATCAAAGGCCGGTTCTATGTCAGGCGTTGAACTTCCTGCCGGCGTGACGGCTCTCGGCCCGTGGGTTTTAGATCGCACACCGTGGCCGAGCCGCCCCGATGCGTGGCTCGCGCACAAAACCGATCGTCCCGACTTGCAGGGAATCGTGGTGTCGTGGCCCGACGTGTCCGAAGGGCGGGCGTCGGCGCGTCGGATGGTGGCTTCGTTGCGCACGTTGGCCCAAGAGGCCATTCCGTTGCTGCTAGACACCGGGACCTCGGAAGGGCGCGTATGGGTGGTGACCCTACCGGCAGAGGGCGAGCTGCTTTCGGATATTTTGGAGAGCGGACCGGTGGACTGGCGTGACGCCTGCACGCTGGTCTGGTCGGTGGGGCGGGCGCTGGCGGTCGCCAATGGCCATGGCATTTCCCATCGGGACGTGTCGCCCACCAACATCGTTGTCGCAGCGGACTGGACCGCGCAGTTGATGGGCTGGGACCTGGCGATGGACGACGCCGCGTTGGCGCAAGCCGCGAACCCACCGCTGGGCGACATCAAGTATGTTGCCCCAGAGGTCATCGCGCAACCGCTTCAACACGGTCCTCGTGCTGATCTGTACGCCCTCGGCATCGTCTTCTACGAGATGATGACCGGTCGCTCCGCCTTTCCCGCGGCCGCGATGGGAAATCGGCCCGAGCAGGCCGCAACCATGTTGGAGTGGAAGACCCGCGCAGCACCGTTGGACGCCAGCGCGCACGCCCCGCCTTGGCTCGCATCCTTGTTGCGGCGTGCGACAGATGCTGCGCCGGAAAAGCGGCTTCCAGATGTGGATGCATTGGTCGGATGGCTGGACGCAGCGCAGGGCGCTTGGGTGCGCATGGGTGGCGGCCGGTCGGGTGTTCCCGCGCGACCTCGGTCCGCCACGCCGCCGCCGGCAATCGCTGCCCAAGAGTCACGCCTATCGGCCGCTTCCATCCGTCTCGCCCCGGCGATGGACCTCCAGATGCAAACGAGTGCCATCGCGATTCCGGCCAACCTTGGGCCACCGGTTGAGTTCTACTATTTGTGGGCCTCCGTCATCGGGTTGATGAGTGGGGCGATTTTTGCGGTGTTGGTGATCGCATTTGCGGAGATCGGCGCCTGAAATGGGGGCTGCGTTGGCGCTGGCGGCTCCTTACGTGTGGGTGTTGGGGGTCGCCCAGGACGCCGGCCACCCGCAGGTTGGCTGTACCCGCGACTGCTGCGCGGCTGCCTGGGAGGATGTGAGCAAGCGTCACATGGCGACGTCCATTGCATTGGTGGACCCTGCGAGTGGTCGACGGTGGATATTCGACGCAACGCCCTCGCTTCCCGACCAGTTGCATACGTTGGATGCCGTGGCGCCGGCTTCAGCGGGCAAGGTGCTGGACGGCGTCTTCCTGACCCACGCACATATGGGGCACTACACGGGGCTCGTGCACCTCGGTCGCGAAGGGCTCGCGGCCACGGGCGTGCCGGTGTGGGTCATGCCGCGCATGGCGGGCGTTTTACGAGGCGGTGCGCCGTGGAACCTCGTGGTTTCCGCGGGGCACGTCGAGTTGAGGGACTTGACGGCAGGTGTGGCCGTGGATCTCGGCGGCCTTTCCGTCACACCGATCCTGGTCCCGCACCGTGACGAATTTAGTGAGACGGTGGCCTTTCGCATCGAAGGTCCGAACCGCAGTTTGTTGTACCTTCCGGACATCGATCGGTGGGAGGGGTTTGACCTGGATGCGGTGCTAGCGACGGTGGACGTAGCTTTGTTGGACGGCACATTTTGGGCGGACGGCGAGTTGGTCGGAAGGGACATGAGCAAAGTGCCTCACCCGCGCGTTGTGGACACGATGGCACGCCTCGGTTCGCTGTCGACGGAGAGACGCGGCGAGGTGCGCTTCATCCATTTGAACCATACGAACCCGCTGCTGGATCCTGCGTCGCCGCAAGGTGCGGCGGTGAAGGCCGCGGGCTTTGCGGTGGCGGCACAAGGCGACGTCATTCCTCTATAGGGTCAGTCGTGGGCGCAACGATGTCGAACCCGTGGCGCGTGATGGTGTACACCTTGATTTCTGCCGTGACCGTATGGGTACGGGCGTCGATGTGGTCGGCGCCGGTGACGGACCCGTCGACCTGGGCCGACATCAATGCGGCCAGGAAAGCATCGCGTGTGCCTGCGTCTGTTTTGGCAGCGGTCCCGAGCAGACGGCCGACGTCCCACGCGCTGGCTTCGAGCGACGTCGGCGTACGCGAATGCGCGGCCTTGTAGCGCTCGACGAACGGCGCATGGTCGCCTGGCGCCAGGGCGGAAAAGACGTCGACGAACAAGCCGCTGCGCACGTATGGCCCGCCATTGGTGAGCAAGGAGGCGTTGTTCCATGTCGAGAGACCGAGCAGCGCACGGTACGGGCTCTTGTCCTTGATCGGCAGGTACTCGCCCATCGGAAATTCTGTCACCGCCAGAGCGGCGCAGGCGAACGGTAGGTCCTTGGCGTTCTGCGGGATGAACATGGCGTCGAAGTCGCGTTCAGTGGCGAGTTTTCGAAGGCGTGTAGCGTCTGGGACGAGGTCCGTCGCGTCGGGCTTGAACCAGGCAGTTGCGGCGACGGTTCCGCCCGCTCGACCGACAGCACCGGCGAACGCATCGGCGGCGGAATGGCCGTAGGCGTTGTCCGGCGCGAACACCGCGAAACGCGTCCAGTTGCGCTGGTGAACCACATGCGAGACGAGGGCTTCTGCTTGCGCGCCGCGCGTGGGGAGCCCTTGCAGGACCCATGGATGGTCGGCCGCAGTCTCAAGGGATTGAGCGAGGCTGACGAGCGGGATGCGGAGCGCGTCGGCGGCTTGCACGACGCCGGGAATCTCGTCGGAAAGCAAGGGCCCGACGACGGCGATCGCGCCGTCTTGAAGCGCGGCTCGCTCAATCCCGGCGACCGCGGCTTCCGCGGTGCCACCGGAGTCGATGATGACGAATTTGCGGTCGCCTCCGACGTCGGCGAATCCGTCCTGCAGAGCGTCGAGGATCTGACGCCCTACGGCTTCGTACTTGCCGCTCAGTGGGAGGAGGATGGCGATGCGGTTGGCGTCTACGGGGCTCGCAGTGACGCGGCGCAGCAGGTACCGGGCCGCCGCGACGTCGGTGGCAGTGGCGTCGGAGGCAA
This sequence comes from Klebsiella pneumoniae, assembly GCA_945861065.1. Lineage (GTDB taxonomy): Bacteria > Myxococcota_A > UBA796 > UBA796 > SXOB01. Next base: position 11,902 of record CAMASI010000042.1, read on the forward strand.
TGACCTGCTCTGCAAGGCGACGGGCCTCGTCGATTCGCCCTGCAGCGAGGGCGTTCTCGGCGCGTACCATCAGACTGCCGTCGGCCGCGCTCGGGGCTCGGGAGGGGCCTGCCAACGACTGCAGCGCGGTTTGTATGCGGGCGAACACGTTCGCATCGGACCTCGCAGCGGCCAGCGCCAGGGCCGCGTGTTCTCCGCTGCGGTCCGCTTGGCCGCGTACGGCGGCGTCTATGGCAAGAAGGGCGTGTCGGTCGGCGTCTTGGCTCGGCAGAATCGCGGCGGATTGGAATCCAGCCAGCGCCGCTCGCGCTGACTCGGACAGCCTGGACGGGTTGTCGGTGAGCAGGAGGCCGAGGCGAGCGGCGGAGGCCCAGGCAGAGTCCGGCGAAACCTCTTTGAACCAGCGCCGGGCGGCGGGTGCCTCACCGAGCAATCGCCGCTGTTCGCCGGCGTAGACGGTGATGACGTCGGCGTCGCGACCCAACACGCCTTGGGCGAGCGCGTTCTCCAGGAGTTTGGCGGTCCGCACGCGGTCCGTAGCGGCAAACGCCATGGCGTCGTCTACAGTTTCGGGAAGCGTTGCGGCCCAAGCGGACAGGAACCACATGACGAGGAGGGTCATTTACGGGTCTCCACGGCGCGGTCGAAGGCGAACCGAAGGGGCGAGTTCTCCCGGGGCAACCCGCGAGCCCACAAACGGATGCCCTCGGTGGCCGTGTCGTTGAGGCCGACCGGCATTTCGAGCACCACTCGGTACAGGGCGTCCCCACGACCGGTCCGCGCCGAGGCCGGCAGTCCCCGCTGTGGCAGGCGCAGAAGGGTTCCAGGCGCCGTGGCGGGCGGTATGACGAGGCTCACGGCGCCTTCGAGCGTAGGCACGCGTACGTCGGCCCCGAGCAGGAGTTCGGCGTAGGTGAGGGGAAGGTCGCAAACCACGTCTTCGCCGCGCCGTGTGAACAACGGGTGGTCCACGACACGCACGACAACGAGCAGACTGCCGGTGTCTCCAAAGGAGGACGCGTCGCCCTTGCCGGTGATCTTGAGTTTCGTGCCCGTGCCTACGCCCGGTGGCACCATGACACGGAGTTCGTCCACGACGCTGACCACACCGTCGCCCGCGCAGATGTCGCAGGGGGTCACGACCCGGTACCCGCGACCTGCACAATGCCAACAGGTGGTTTTGAGCAGGAGCGGTCCGCTCGCTTTGCCGGTGCCGGTACAAGCTGCACAGGTCGCGCGGCCGTCGGGTTGCGCACCCGCACCCACACAGACGGCGCAACGAACCTTCCGAGGGACGGACACAGCGCGGTCGCCGCCGACCAGCACCTCCTCCAGCGAAACGTCGAGCGTGATTCGAAGATCGGCGCCCGGTCGAGGCACACGGCGGCCGAACAGCCCGCTAAAGGTCTCGCGCCACGCGCCGGTGATGTCTTCAGGGCGAGGCGGGCGCCCATCTTCTGTGTACAACACCCCCAGCCGGTCGTACCGACCGCGTCGCTCCGGGTCCGACAAGGTCCGCCACGCTTCGTTCAACTCCTTGAAGCGCTGATCCGCCTCGGGGTCGTCTGGCTTTTTGTCCGGGTGCCACTGGCGGGCGAGGTTGCGCCACGCACGCTTGAGGTCTTCGGCGCTTGCGTCGCGCGGCACGCCGAGCAGGTTGTAGTAGTCGCGGCGCGGCATGGGGGGGCAGCGGCCTAACGCGCGTTGCCACCAGAACCGATTTCGGCTCGAAAGGATCCCTTCCCAGGCCTTTGGACACCTGCAATAGACGGAAGTACCATGCGTTTCGCCGTTTTCGTTGCTTTGCTCGCGTGCAACGAGGACGATTCAGTCACGGGCTCGATCGTGGAAGGCCCGCCCACCTTGGTCGCAAGGCACGGGGACGAATCGGGCTGCGACCATCCCCGTGGCGTGGCGCCGGAACCGTATGAGGCGGGCCTGCCGCCGAGCTTGCCGGACTACTGCGTTTTTCCCTGACGGGCGGCATTTGGGCGGCGAACCGGGGCCGGCGCGCGTCGCGGCCCGCCCCGCCGAGTTGTGGGTCGACACGCGCTGCAAAAAAACTTTCTGACTTGCATGGCAGGTAGAAAGCAGATAACAGACCGCTGGCGCGGGGTGGACCGCTGGCGCGGGGTGTGGTCCACTCTGGGCGCGAGGTTGAAATGGCGTTCCGCTTCCGAGGCGTTTCCCGTTCCGCGCCCGGCCCCGGGTTCGCCGTCCTGGCCGCGCTGGCCATGCCTGCGACGGCGCAGGCCGAGTTCCCCTACTTGACGATGGTCGACAGCGGACTCGACAACCGCCATCCCATCGGCACGGCGATCCGCAACTGGCCACAGACCGGGGATACGCTCCTCCTCGTGGAACACATCGACGACGACGGCACGAGCCAGTGGCTGAACTTCCATGCGCGCGACTGCGGCACGGCGGCCGGCTGCCCGACTCCGGCATTCGTGCAGGACGCGCTGATCACCCAGACGCCGTACGGCGAGCACTACACCCACCCGACGTTGTCGATCCGGAAGGCTTCGGGCAGTGCGCCGGTCGAAGCGCGCATCGTGTGGGCCGAGAAGTACCAGGTCGACTGCGACGGGGACGGTCTGGGCTTCGAGGACGACCTGGACGACCGGAAGCAGGCGGACCTGTGGGTCACGGGCTGGGATCGCGCGTCGCTCTCGTTCCTTCCGTACCGTTGGGTCGAGCTGGACGCCGCAGGCGGTGCCTGCCCGGACGTGGGCGTCGGCATGGTGCGTTTCACGCAGAACGCGCTTCCCACGGTGGCCTGCTACACGTTCAAGCCGGACATCGGCGATACAGACCGCGTGGCGTGCAACAACGACAACCTGGCGTGGCCGTTGGTCTGGCCGAACCACACCGAGGTGGCCAACTTCGGCGCCAACGAGGACCATCCGGGGTGGGACTTCGCGGGTCCTGCTTCCGAGCGATTCATCGCTTCGACATGGCGGGGCGTGGGGCTCAATCAGATTCGCGTACACCGTGAGGACAATCCGGCAGGTCCCAACTTCGCCACGTTTGCAGGGACCACGGGGTTGGTGGACCACGCCTCGGTCTACACGACGTCGAACCGCATTCATCTGGTGTGGCGCGAAGGGGCAGCTCTCGGACTCGAGGACCCAAGCGCGACCGTTTGGTACAGCAGCTGTGCCCCGTCGGCCATCGTGGACTGCGGTGTGACGCCTAGCTGGGACGCGCCTACGGCGGTGGTCGACGCCGTGAGCGGCTTCAACAACTCCGCACCGTTCCCGCAATTCGTGGCGGACGGAAATCGCCAGTTCGTGTACTACCAGTATGACTCAAAGCCTGGACCCGGCGATACACAGGCTCGGGTCGCGGTGGCTTCGCGTTGCATGGGAGATCCGTGGGCGCTCGAGATGGTCAGCGTGCCGTCATTCGACGGCAACGACCAGGTCATCGGTATCGGTCGTCCCGGGATCGTGGTCAACAAGACCAACAACACGCTCCACGTCGTCTATGCCGAGGTCAACAACTACACGGACACCTGGAGCATGTCGGACTCCACGTTGGGGTCGGCGTTCTGGGCGCGCGATACGTACGACGATTGCCCATGACTTGGCTCCTGGTCGGATGCGTCCGGTCGCACTCCCCGGGTGCGGTCAGTCCTTCCGGTGACGAGAGCGGTCCGCGTCCGGTTGTGGACGGGATGGGCCACGTGCCTCTCTCGGAGTCCCAGCCATCGGGCGATCCCGGGGCTGCACCCTCCGTTGTGATCCAAGGAGTTGCAGGTCAGGCGCTGGGCGCGTCGTTAAGCGTTTTGGACGGACTGCACGCCGGTGTCCCCGGCTTAGTAATCGTTGGGGCGATGGGCGACCTGGATGAGTTGCCGAGCTCCGACGCCGCTGTGCTCGCCGGATTACTGCCCCGTGGGCTGATGCCGTTGAATCAATTGTGGGACGGTGTTAGCCGAATCGTTGGAGCCGGCGGGTTTTCGAACGGCAACTATGAATGGGCAGGAGATGCAACAGGTGACGGGGAGATGGATCTCTGGATTGGGGCCCAGCTTCGCGCCGGCCCGTTCTTGGGCCGACTGACTGTTTACGACTACTACGAAACGGAATTCGCGATCGCTTGGTCGCCACGGGATTCGCCGACCTCCGGCTTTGACGCTGACGGCGACGGCGTCCTCGACCTCGTGACTGGACTTCCGTTCACGTATGCCGCGTGGCAGATAACGTATGGACCCATCGCCGGTGAGTTGGAGTCGTTCGACGAGGGCGGTGTCGACACGGCGGACGTGTCGATTCTGGGCGACACCTATGCTCCTTGCGGACTCTACCCGACGTCCCGCGTGCTGTGGGACGCCCTGGGCCCCGGCCACCACGCCATCGCCGTGGGCGAGGACGACTACGAGTGCTCGCCGATGTTGGAGGACGGGTTCGTCTACGACCTGATGTTGCCGCGCGGGTCGCAGGTCCCGCGGTCGGCGGCCATCGCGACGACGGAGGGAGACTGGGATCGTGTCGCGCTGTACCCGATGGGTGATGTGGACGGCGACGGCGACGCTGAAGTATTCGGCCTGTCGCCGGCCACCGCGTCCTCGGTGTTCAAGTCGCCCGTGTCGGGCGTACTGACCCCCGGGCTCGATTCGATGTTGGACAACGACGGCCTCTTCTTCCTGCGCATGCCGTGCGGCGACATAAACGGGGACGGCACCTACGAACTGCTCGATCGTGATGTCGGCATCCTGTTTTCTCCGTTCTCGGAAACAGAGGACATGACACAGCACGCCGCGCGGGTGCAACTCGACACACGAGGGTTGGACATGTACGTGTACGACCCGATTTGCACGCACCATGCCGACCTCGATGGGGACGGCCTGGAGGACATCGCCCACGCGTGGTTCGACGCGTACGGCGGCGCGGGCGAGGTGTTGATCTGGTACGGCGCCGACCTGGTGGCCGCACTGGAGGGGTCCGGCTGATTGGCCCCCGTAGAGCGAACGAGTTGGTTCCACCGACATCGGCTTAAAGGAAGGTCGCTGACGATGCAACCCCCGTCGCAGGATCCCGTCCACGAAAACGGATCATGCCCACAGGTCATCTGACTCGATGTGGAGGAGGCCCACCGGGAGCTACCGGTGTACACCGAAGCGATGTCTGACCTCCTTCGCGCACTGTCCCACCGCCAGGTCGATCATCCGGTGGATCCATTGTTCCCGAACCGCTGGTCTCCACGGGCCATGAGCGGCGTGCCGGTGGGCAAGGACGCACTCATGACGCTGTTCGAGGCGGCGCGTTGGGCACCGTCGTCGAATAACAACCAGCCCTGGCGCTTCGTCTACGCGATGCGAGACACCGACGCTTGGCCGAGCCTCTTTGACCTGCTCGTGCCCTTCAACCAGGGCTGGTGTCAACAGGCTGGGGCGCTGGTGGTCATGGCGTCCAAGGATACCTTCGATCACAATGGCAAGCCGTCCACCACCCACGCGTTCGACGCCGGCGCGGCGTGGATGAGCCTTGCCCTGCAGGGATCGCTTCTGGGACTGGTCGTACACGGTATGCAGGGCTTTGATTACGCGAGGGCTTCCCAGGCGGTGGGATTGCCCGAGGGTCACTCGGTAGAGGCGATGTGCGCGATCGGCCACCCGGCCCCCTTGGAGGTGCTTTCCGAGGCCTTGCGATCGAAAGAAACTCCGAGCGCGCGTAAGCCGCTCGTAGATATTGTTTTTGAAGGCACCTTTCGGGCGCCACCGCTCTAATTTCTGGATTAATTCGCGAACGGGGGCATGCTTTCGTCCCCTACGCAGCAATGCCAGTATCCGACATCGCGCCAAGCGCCGTGCTTGAAACCCACACGTGGAAACGTGCCGACGTGCACCATTCCGAAGCGCTCATGGAGCCGGACACTCGGAACGTTGGGGAGGCTGATTCCCGCCAGTACGGTCCGGAGACCGGCGGCTGCGATTCGCGGAAACAACTCCGTGTACAACGCCGTACCGACCCCTTGGCTACGGCGGCCAGCCTCGACATACAACCCGATCTCGGCGCTCCAAGCATACGCACCGCGCGCCTTCCACGGGCCGCAACGGGCGAACGCGATGGCCTCACCGTGAACAATCGAAACCAACCACGGGTATTTTCCTTGAGCGATCGCAAACTCAGCACACAATTCGTTGAGAGACGGGGGGGTCGTGCCGAAATGGGCCACGCCGTGCTCAATCTCGTGCGCAAGAATCCTAAGGATAGCCGCAAGGTCATCCTCTTTCGCCTCGCGAACGTCGTGTTTGACGCGGTCACCCATTCGGGAACACGCCGGGGCCGAAAACAAACACTGCGAGCCCCATGGCGGCGACGCCGGCAAGGAGCCAGCCGTTATTCCGCGGGATAACAACGTCGGTGCGCGATCCTGTGGCCTCGGCCGCTGCGGACATCCACGCCAACGCCGACGTGCCGCCTACCGTGGCGAGGGCAGAGGTCAACGCGTAGACGGGCCCGAGCGGGTTGCGCAGCGCTGCGGCGGTCATCAGTCCTCCCCCGATGAGCAGGTAGGGCCACAACATCAGTGCGCGGGCTTTGGGTTTGCATTGTGTTGCGCCAAGAAGGGGTTCGAGCGCCCGCAGGAGCAGAAAGCCAAGTCCGACGTAGATAGCACCCGCGCACACGCCCCAAACCACGCGAAGCGACGTCGGTACGCCGTAGGAATCGAGAATAGACGTCCAATCTCCAAAACCGAAGAGGGGGTCAGCGAACAGATACCCCGCTCCGAGCAAGCTGTTGACCGCCGCGGTCAACCACAAGGCATAGCGGGTCGCCGGTGCCCAGTCTCCACGAAGGAAAACAAATGCCAGGCCCCCTATGGCGAGGTTGGCGACGGTGCCGGCCGCTGTGACGATTCGCTCCGCGCCCACGTGTTCGGGCGGCACGGTGCAGTCGCACCAACTCGTCGTGAATCCCACGAGTTCGTGACCGGTCAGGACGCAGGCGCCACCGTGCCCGAGACCCTCGTGGACCACCTTCGCGGCCAAGTAGACGACAGCGGCGATTGCGAGAAGCGTCGGCTGGTGCATAGAAACGGGTAACGCCCTGCGCCTCGCTTGTGCCCCGGCGGCTTACCCGTTCGTGTTCTCAGCCCGGTAGGGATCGCCTGAGCACGTCCGTACCGCGCAAACCAAACCGTGCGAGATACTTTGTGAGCCGATCCGCGTCATTGCGACTCGTGCGACGCGCGATCGACGCGCCGAACAGGACCCGACCGGCCTCCGACAGCGTTGGGCTTCTCGCGCAGACCGCCAGCACGTCGTCGAGCTGCACACGATCGAAGCGATCGAGGGCTGCCGCTGCTTCCGCGCCGAGCGCCATCGCCGAGGCGCTCGGAGGTGAATTGCCCCGCCAGGCAATTTCCAACGAGGTGATTTCTTCGTCCACCTGGCTGACATCAATTCTCCCGCCTTCCGCAAGTGTTGCGAGCCGCGTGATCACGCCATCGAAATCCCGGAAGTTTCCGGGCCACGGCGCGGATTTCGCCCATGCGAGGAAGCGAGCCCGGGCCTCGCGATTCGCGCGAACCCTTCGGCCCTCGTTCGCGGCGACGCGGTCCAGCAGCGAATCGAAAATCGCCTCGACGTCTTCCGGGCGTTCGGAAAGTCCGGGAAGATGAAAATGCCACGTGTCGATTCGTGCCAGTAAATCCTCTCGAAATCGGCCCTGACCTACGGCCGCGCGCAGGTCGCGACAGGTTCCCACGATCAGTTGGAAATCGCTTATTGTTTCCCGGTCGGCGCCCAACGGAAGAAATCGCTTTTCCTCAACGGCGCGCAGCAACATCGCCTGCTCATCGAGTCCGAGCTCACCGATCTCGTCGAGAAAGAGCAGGCCTCCGTCGGCCGCCGCCAGCAGGCCCTTCCGATCCTCGCTGGCACCGGTGAACGCCCCTCGCCGATGGCCGAACAGCGTGGACATGGCGCCGTCGCCCCGCAACGTCGCACAGTTCACCTCGACCAGCGCCCCACCCACCAAGCGTCGTTCCTTCCGAAGGTCATAGATTCGCCGTGCCAGGACCGTCTTGCCCGCCCCGGTGGCGCCGGTGATGAGGATGGGCGCGCGGCTCTGCGTCGCCACCCGTTCGACCCGGCCCATCAGCGCATGAAAGGCTGGATTTCGGCTTTCGAGGCCGCCCTCCAGCCGACCCACCGCGCTCGCGGCCCGCGTCGCCCATCGTTTGGCGATCTGATCGTAGCGGGCGCGATGCAGGTCGATGGTGGTGAGACTAGGGGGACCGCCTCGGCGGGGAGGACCGGTCTGGACGAGCAGTCCCGGGAGAAATCCAGATTCGGTGAGCAGGAACAGGCAGATTTGGGCGACGTGAGTGCCGGTGGTGATATGAATCCACGTGCGCGCCTCGTCAAGACGGGGGGCGTAGCGGACAGCGTAGTCGTGGAGCGCCGCCCACATCGCCTCGAAGTCCCAGGGGTCGGCGACGATGAGCGGCCGGAGCACGACCTCGGTTTCCGGCGACACCTGGACCACGTCCTTCGCGATCAGCTTGGCCAAGGGCGCCTCGGGATCGGGGCACAGCAGTTCGAGCCGGGCGATCGTCGCCGACTCGGACTGGAACAGGCTCACCGTGGGTCGCCACCGCTCCCAGCGGTTGGGCCCGAGGCCGGCGTCGAGCGTCGTGCCGAGCATCCCGATGACGACGAGCGGCGTCTCTGTCTTATCTGCCATGATAAAGGGCTATCCCAATCATGCGCACGATGTTGCTTGTTTCCGCCCTGACGCGCGACTCCAACATCGCTGTGGGATCCGATTTCAGTGGAAAGTTGTACCTGTATTTGTGGTTGATCGTGAACGCCACGGCAACGAAACAAAATCGGTAATGTCGGAGGGGGTTCAGGGGGATCTGATGATCAGGCATATCGTCAACTTCTACAGATTCCGATTATCAGAGAAGCCTGCGAGGGACCCGTGCTTAAGTACTGTTTTGTTTGAGGGTAGCGGCGTTCAGTTGCTCGTGCCGATACCGTTTCTCCATGCGCCATCGAGTACGCGCTGGATGCGGAAGTCCCGATCCACCTCAAGCCGTTCACGGACCATCGCCTCGTCTTCCCGATACACGCTCGGGTAGGCGATAACAATCTTGACACTCGGCACCAACCCGGACCCAGTGTAGGAGTTGATATTGCGATTGCGGCAAAATGCATCAGCTTTCTTGGCGTCGTCGTGCTGCCGACCGACGGCGATAAGGCAGGGAACGCCTGTGCAATCAAGGGTTGTTGGAAACGCGCGGAAACCGGGGCAAGTCTCGGTCAACTCGTCAAAGAGGTCGGTCGCGAATAGAACGTAGGCCTCGTATTCCTCCTGGGTCACGTCCTCATTGGCGGGCTCGCAGTCCCAATACGCGCGAAGCGCTGTGCACCGATTCTCACCGCGGAGTTGGTTGACGACCTCGGGAAGAGTTGCGCAGCTCTGCTCCAGGTCACCAATGTCCCAAGAGACGCCGTTGTAACGCGGTTCCAGTCTGCGGGCCCTGTTCTGAATTCGAACCGTGAGGTACGAGGTTAGTGAGGGGTCAGTCACAGATTCCAGGATGATGGGTATCCAGTTTCTCCAAACCTCTTTTTCCTGTGCGGGCTGGGAGTCCTTCTGCTCAACGAATCTTTCGGAAGCGGATTCTAGTGCCTCGCAACCGTGCGAACCGGTTTCGAGCACCTCCCGAGCAAATACGGCGATGCACGGAAACTCGGAGCAGTCGAATACAACCTGCGCCGGCGTCAACACGCAGGCGGCCAACAAATCCACGATTTCGGCCGGAAGCTCCCCCGCTACTCTCTCGTCTGGAAAGTCAATCGGGGCAGCGCACACGGACTGACGAGCGAACGCCTGCTCACACAGGAGGGCCGCGTCACGAGCAAGTTCGTCTGCGGCCGAACGGAGGGTTTCGCACGTCGGCGAATCAGCAACGGACTTCCGATTGGAGTCGTTAGGGCCCGCCGCGAAATAAACAGTGCGAGAGCGCGTGTGGATGCGCCCGCTGGGCGAGGAACGGGGCGCAGCCTGACCGAGGAGTACCCGGCGTACTTCGCAGGGAAGGCGGGGTCCCCGTGACGAAGCCCAGCGGGATGCAGCCCCGCGCGAGATGCGCTGTTTATTTTGCGGCGGGCCCTTAAATCCCGGCGACGAAGAGCCAAACTCACCATCGCTCGCCAGGGCGGCAGGCGCATGTCGTGCGTCAGGTGAAATCGGACCCTGGACTCCGAAGCAGCACACGACGGCGAGGACGGCGAGCACCCCCGCGATGACCCGCGTGGCATCCCTTTGCTCAAGGCCCGTCGTAGGGGTCAACGGCATTCAGGGTTCCTCGGCCGCAGCCATCGGTACGTGACTAGCCGATCCTAACCGGCTGCCGGGTACGGGCCGCGCATTAGGGCCCGCCGCAAAATAAGTTGCAGCACTGAGGGCTCGATGGCGCCTGCCGCGCAAGGCGCGAGGAGCAGCCGGACCGAGGAGTACGTGGCGTACTTCGCAGGTTCGGCACGGCCCCCGCAACGCAGCGCCGCGGGATGCCAGCGACTCCGAATGCGCAAGTTATTTTGCGGCGTGCCCTGACGCCCGGAAACTCCAAGTCAGGGCGGGCGGCGTCACCAGCGTGGTGATCATCACCATGATCACCACCGCCGTGAAGACATGGGCGTCGATGATGGGCTGCCCCGCGATGGAGAGCCCGAGTCCGATGTTGGCGAAAATCAGCCCGACCTCGCCGCGGGGGATCATCCCGAGCCCCACGGGCACGCGGCGGATCGACCGGTCGATCACCCCAAACATGCAGAGTTGCTTGCCTGCGATGGCGGCGAAGGTGAGCGCGAGAGCGAGCCCGAGAACACTGCCTTCGCCCAACGTCGCCAGATCGACGCGGAAGCCCATCAGCACGAAGAAGATGGGCGCGAGGAATTGGGAGACCGGGCGGATGAGCTCTTCGAGCGGGCGTTCGCCCTGGTCCACAAAAGTCTTGTAGTGCGCGCCTTCGAGTACGAGCCCCGCGGCGAAGGCGCCTACGATGGGCGCGAGACCCACCGCCGTGGACAGCCACGAGAGCAGAAAGCAAAATGCCAGGCTAATCCCGAGGAGTACCCCCCCACCCCGAAGTTTTGCCGCCGTCCGGTATATGCGGGGGGCGAGCAGTACGCCAAGGCCCACGGCCGCCCCGAGGAATAAGGCCGCCTTCGCGATGATCCAGCCGATGGGTGCAAACTCCGCTGGAATACCCGCGTCCGCGGCCTCGATGATTCCGCTCACAGCCGCGAGGATTACCAGGCCGAGCACGTCGTCGATGACGGCGGCGCCGAGAATCACCCGCGCCTCCTTCGTTTGCGATTGGCCGAGGTCGGCGAGCACGCGAGCGGTGATGCCGACGCTGGTCGCTGTGAGCGCGGCTCCCAAGAAGAGGTGTACATAGAACGACCGTTCCGGCAGGAGAATTTGCCCGACCGCGATGCCGAGGAGCATTGGCGCGACGACGCCAAGGAGGGCGACGAGCGCCGCGGACGGTCCCACCTTCGCCATCTTGCTCACGGTCGACTCCAGGCCGACCTCAAACAAGAGCACAATCACCCCGAGGTTGGCGAGCCCGTCGATGAAGTTGTCGTCGCCGATGGGGAGGAAGGCGTTCAACCCGAGCAGGGCAACGTTGCCGAGGATGACGCCGGCGACCAACTCGCCGAGGACGGCCGGCTGCCCGAGTCGCTGGGCGGTGTCGGCGCCAACCTTGGCGGCGAGCAACACGACGGTCAGGCCGAAGAGGGTGGCGCCGAACGCGCTGTGGTCGTCGCCGCCAGACGCCCAGACGAGCGCTGGGCAGAGGATGACGAGGATGGCCAATACGGAGGGTCGCACGTGGGCGCCGCTCTATCGCTCTCAGAACCCACCGGTCGTGCTACCGACCGGAACGTACCCATCCTCCCATTCCCACGTCAGCGTCGTGCCCACCAGAGTGGCGTAGCTGCCCGGCACCCAATCGGTTCCGTCAAACACCATGAGGAGTTCGCGGTGCCCGATGTAGTCTGGGTCGTACCCGTACGAAACGACGGCACCATCCAGCGTTCCCACAGTCTGGGCGTCAACGCCAACCGAGGCGAGACACGCGCCACCATCGACGGAAACCTGGCTGGCACTGCGCTGCAGGTCCCAAGCAAATTCGCAGGCCGCACAGTCGTCTCGCGAGACGGTGTTGCTCAGCGTTGTTGTGATTTCGCACACGACATTGCCGTCACCATCGTCGTCGATGACCCGCCACGTTTCATTCGCGTCGAAACCACCGTCTACCTCCGCAACCCCCAAACGCAAGAACAGGCCGGTCGCAACGTCGGTGTTCGAGGGCGGCGTGCTCTGCGTTGGGCCGTCGGTAGGATCGGTTTCAACGCCAACAACGGAGGCACCGCCACCCCCGGGGCCGCATGCCGCCATGGCGAGGGTCGCCCAACCGAGGTAGGAGCGCGGCAAGACAAACCGGAAGTCGAGGTGCTGCATGATGGGCATTGGTCTCACCGCACTACTAGCATGTACCAGCACCGCCGTTCTCCTCGGTCCCGTGACATCCGGCCCAAGCGGCACGACGACGGAGCCTAGGACATCGAACGGTGGGACCACAGACGGTGCCCCAGACAACGTCGTTCCCGTCGAACTGACCGGACTGTCGGCGTCGTTGCACGACACCGTGGGCAGCATTGTGGTCGTGGATTGGGTTCAGTCAGGGGTGGCCGACCTCGCGTTGTCCTTCAGTGTCGACCCAGGGGTATGGCAGACCACGCCGACGCGGGGCCTCGCCAAGGGAGCGCACCAGGAGTGGATCGTAGGGGTGCCCTACGGGGCGAATGTGACATGGCGGGTCGTTGCAACGGGTGGCTTCGGCACGGTCGAATCTCCCGAGCACGACATCGAGACGGCAGCAGCTCCCGAGGGCCTGCCCATCGGCGAGGTGCTGGTTTCGGACGCCTGGGACCCTGCGTTCCCGTATGTACTCGCCTCAACCCAAGTGGCTGGCGGGGACTTCGGCGATGTGTGGTTCGCCCAGATTCTAGATCGAAGTGGGCGCGTCGTGTGGTCGTGGGAATCGGACCGCGAACATATCATCATGCACCCCCGCTTGTCGTACGACGGCCTTGCGCTGCTGATCGACGCCAATAGTTATTGGGGATTGTTCGATGGGGGAGACGACTCCAGCGTCAGCCGAATGACACTGGACGGAAATGTGGAGCATACCTGGGTGACCCCCGGACTCCACCACCCGTTCACCGAATTGCCTGGGAATATTCTTGCCTATGGTGCTGCCGAATTTCCATATCGAAACGAATTCATCATTGAGGTCGACGTCGCCGCTACCCAACGAATTGTTTTTGATTGTGAGGCATGGCTCGACGACGTAAACACCAACGAGTATTGTGGATCGAACACGCTAAACTGGCGGGAGTCGTCGAATAGTTACCTTTTCAGCTTTTATAGCATGGATTCGATTCTCGACATTGACGCTGCCAGCGGCGCGGTCACCCGCGCTTTCGGTCAAGTGAAAACTGCGTACGCCTTTGAGCCAGAAGACACCACCTTCTGGTGGCAACATGGCGGGAATTGGACGCCGGAAGGCACGCTGATCACATCGACCTACGACGCCGAAGAGGGCCGCGAAACCATCGTGCGGGAATACGAAGTGGACGACGCAAACGAGACGCTAGTTGAATTGCGCAGCTTTGGGTTGGGATCCGGGTTGTTCGGGGAGGAGATGGGCGAGGTGACGCGCATGGCGTCGGGCCACACGATGCACAACACCGGAACGTTGCCGCGCATCCGCGAGTACGATGTGGACGGCGCGGTGGTGTGGGACTTCGGCTGGCCCGATGGAGACGTAGGCCGGACCACGCCCTTAGCGTCGCTGTACGTGCTGTTGCCGGACCGCCTATAGCTGTGGCTACGTCAGGGCAATCCACAATACCTGGGCGGCCGTTTTGGTGTGTTGCTCGGTGTCGCGTTTGGCGCGGGAGTGATTCGGCCGGGTCGGGCGTGGTTGCACGGCGTGTCGATTGACGGAGATTTCTGCGTCGCTGGCCGGCACCCCTTCCGCCGCCACGGTTGCGGTCTCGATAGGAGGCGTTTCCAGGCAGGCTACCCCTGTCCAGACTACGTTCGTAATGATGTCAGCGTCGCTCACGGTCACCTGCGTGGTTCAGTCCGAGGGGATGCGTTCGCCGCCCTTGACGCGCACCTCGTTGGTGCCGTCGCCTTCCGTCGAAGACGCCGTGTTCCGCACGACGACTGCGGTGTGCACGTCGCTGAGTTTTTCCCAGGTATCTACGGGCACCAATGCGTCCACGAGCGCCCTCCCCACGCCATCGGCAACCGCGAAGCCAGCGTCGGTCAGCGCGAGGTGCCCGTCTGAATGCGTCAGCGCGCCGCCGCGGTGCAGTCGATTGACGACATCCACGTGGGGCCTGTACCCCGTAGCCTCGCCGAAGAGGTTGAGGTTCAACCCCTCAACGAGCCGTAAAGCGGGCCACAGGCGGTCCACTGCGGCGACCCGTGCCGTCGGCGTCTCTTCTGTGAGCGCAGCGCCACTGAGCCAGCCGGCGACGTCGTCGGTCTCGGCCGTGCGCTCCCCAGTGGGGCGAAACCCGTGTGCGCCCGGACCCACGCCCGCGTACGGCAACCCCGTCCAGTACACGCGGTTGTGTTGCGACTGGTGGCCGGCCCTCGCGAAATTCGACACCTCGTACCGGTGTAGCCCCGCGGCGCGTGTCCGTTCAACCAACCGGTCGTAGGCCACGCGCCAAGCTTCGTCATCGACAGCCCGTCGTCCTCGTTTGGCCTCGCCAAACCGGGTTCCTGGTTCGATCGTGAGGCCATACGCCGACACATGCGGTGCGTCTGCTGAAAGAACTGCGTCGATGTCGGCGTCTAGCGAGTCCCCGGACCCTTGCTCGACGCCGAACATCAGATCGATGGACCAGGTCGGAAAACTATCGGCGACACGCTTGATGGCCTCGGCCGCGTGGCGCCGGCTGTGTTCCCGACCGAGCACCTTGGCCGTGGCCGACTGAAAGGACTGCACCCCGAGACTGACCCGCGTCACGCCTGCGGCTGCTGCAGCGTGCACCCAGTGTTCATCGACGTCCTCGGGATTGGCTTCGACGGTCACCTCAGCGCTCGCTTGCCGTTCGACCGAGTCCAGGAGCCTCCGCAGTTCGACACCGGGCATGCGTGAGGGTGTGCCGCCGCCCAGATAAAGCGTAGCTGGCGGCGCCCCGAACAGGGGTCGTTCGACCGCAATGCGGTCGATCAGCCGGTCCACGAAGCGTGCCCACGGGACGTCACGCCACGTGACGAGGGTGAAGGCACAGTAGGGGCAGCGGGCTCGGCAAAATGGGACGTGGACGTACAGCGCCCAGGTCATCGGCGGAGCGGCGTCGCAATGACCTCAACGGGGGCTCCGAGCGCGGCCCACACGTCCGTCACGGCAGCGACGGTGACAGCATCCAACCCCTGTCTGGTCGCTTCGATGCCGTACGGAAGGTCAAAACGGTCGGCCATCGCGAGGTCGAGCGCCCGTCCGACCGCACGTTGCTGGCCCGTAGCGATTGCGGTGAGGGTCGCGCGCCGTGCACGGTGAATTTCCGCCGGGTCTGGTGGCTGAGACAGTAGGCCTTGCACGACGTCGTTGAGCGCCTCTCTGGCCTCTTCCACCCTGTGCGTGTCCGTAGCGAGCCCGGTCATCACAATCCCGCCGACGGGACCTTCCCACGAGTTTGCCCACACGGCGTAGCCGAGCGCTCGGCGCTCCCGCAATTCCATGAACATTCGGCCGGACTGGCTGCCCAAAATGGAAGTGGCGATGGCGAGGGCGTAGCGTTCGGGGTCCGACCAACAAAGGCCCTGCCAGGCGAATTGTACGTAGGCCTGTTCGTGACCGGCGGACACGAGACGGGGCGCGACACCGATCGCTTGGTGGGGCGTTTGCACGGTTGGCGGCGCGCCCGTTGGCAGCTTGTTGAGCCACGGTCCCAACACGTCGAGCACCGCATCGGGTTCGACACCCCCTGCGACAGCGACGACGACGTTGTTGGCTACGAGGTTTCGTTTATGAAACTTCCGAATGCCGGCTGGGTCGATGGCCTTGAGGCTCTTGTACGTACCGAGGGGCGACAGTCGCCACGGATGGCCGGGGAACAACATCTCCCAACACGTCGTTTGCACGACCTGTTGCGGGCGATCCGGCAAGGTATCCAGGTCTTCTTTGAGCTCGTTCGTGATGCGCGCGACGTCTTCTGCTTCGAAATGCGGGTCTGCAAGCACAGCGCCAATCAGGTGGAGTGCGTCGATGCTTGCGTCGACGGGGAATGACGCGGCGATCTGAACGCCCCCACGGCCTGCTGCCGGGTCGAGGACCAGGCCAGCGGCGTCTACGGCGTCGCCAAAACCATTGACGTCATAGTCTCCGGCGCCGTACTGGAGCAAGTGGGACCAAGCCTGGCCGATGCCCGACGACCTTGGTTCTTCCAAGAGTCCGCCTCCGAGCGCGGTGATCGCCAATCCGGCCACTTCTCCGCCGCTCGGCAGCACCACCAATCGGGCGCCATTGTCGAGGGTGAATCGGGTGGGCTCATGGCTCGGCCTGAGTTGCGTCGGCGCGACGTGCTGACCGGGCAACGCGGTGAGCCGATCGACATCCCGGCGGGAAAGGCCGCCGTCCAAAAAAGCCAGGGTGGTGGCCGCGGGGTCCATATACGTGCGTGCCACGCGGCGAATGTCAGAAGGGCTGACCTCCGCGATCGCGCGTCGCCATCGGAAACGGCCGTCCAGGTGGCCGGTCCTTGCGACGTACCAAGCGCTGTTGTCGGCGACGCCCTCCACAGTCTCGTCGTCAAAAAGGCTGTCGTGTTGAAGCACGCCCCGAGCGCGGTCGATCTGGGAAATCGACAGACCCTGTCGAACGACCCTACGAACCACGTCCAAGGCTGTTTCTGCTGCTGCTAGCGTGCGCCCTTCCATGGGGAGAAAGCCGAGCGACAGGCTGCCCCCTTGCGTCATTGGCGAATGGTCAGCCCAACTGTCGGTGGCCACGTCGCGGTCGAGGTGCAGTTCGTCTTGAAGCAGGCTCGCTTGCCCCTCCCCCAAGGCGGCGGCGAGCACGTCCAGGGCCGCAGCATCTGGGTGCCCAATGCCAGGTGTGCGCCACGCCATATGCACGACCGTGCTGTCAAATCCCGATTTTCCGCGGACAATGTGGCCATGGGGAGCCGCGGCGGGAGAGGGGATGGGTTTGCGCTCGGCGCCGCGCGCCCACCCGCCGAGGTGCTTTTTGGCGACGTCCTCGACGTGTTTCGGGTCCACAGGACCGACTAGGACCAAACGCGCACGGTTGGGCGTCCAGTTTTGGGACCAGAATTCCCGTACGTCCGTTTCGCGGAGTTTTTTGACGCTGGCCACGGTGCCGAGCACGGGTCGACCGTAGGCATGACCTGGGTACAACGCTGCGTGAAGCACGTCTTGTACGACGGTTTCCGGGTCGTCGTCGTACGAGCGGATTTCGTCGAGCACCACGAATCGCTCGCGTTCCAGCTCGGCGGGGTCCAAACGAGGGAATCGCACCATGTCTGCGATGACGTCGAGCACGCCTTCCCAGTCCGTCGCGTCCACCGTGGCGTGCAACACGGTTTCTTCATGTGACGTAAATGCGTTGAGGTCACCGCCCAACGCCTCCACGTCGGCCGCCGCGGCACCGATTCCTCGCCGCTCGGTGCCTTTGAACACGAGGTGTTCAAGGAAATGTGCGACCCCTGCCGCATCCTCACTTTCGTCCACGGTCCCGGCCTCAAGCCACAACCACACGGCGGCAAGGGGCGAGGCGTGCGGTTGTACGAGGATGTCGAGGCCGTTGTCGAGCGTGCGCCGGGTAGGCGCAACGGTCATCGGGTGGCCTCACCGCGGGACATGCCTTCGGGGCAATCGGGTCGGGTGTCGATCCGGTACCAACCCAACTCGTCCATCCAGGATTCGCCTTCGTAAGGCCATACGCGGAAGCCGCGTTTCTCTTTGGTCAGTTTTCGGAGTTTGCCGATCGGGTCGCCGAACTCGAGGGCACCGGTTGCGGCGGCGCGCTCGTAAATCTGGGCCTCCAGGTTGAGAAGGTCCAGTCGCGTGATTTCGATTCCGCCGAGCATGTCGCTGAGCTCGGTATTGGCTCTCAGAGCGCGGGCGATGACCCGCTGACCTTGCTCATCGATGACGGCGTCTCGGCGCATCGTGATCAGTTCACGGGCCTTGGTCCCGAGCGCGCTTCCGCCCAGACTGTCGATGCGGCCCAGGTCCACGTTGGCGCGGTCTACGAGGATGGCGGCGTCCGCCAATCGGTCATCGTACTTGAAGTGGCGAAGTACATTCGGTGGCAACGACGTCTTCTTTCCGGCGAGGTGGTCTCGTACGTCAGCGAAGGCCTGGGCAGGCGTCATGGTGGAGAGGGTGCTCGCAATGCCATCCCGAACCGGCGTCCAGGTGATGACGAATGCGTCGATTTCCCGCGATGCGTCTGGGAACTTGCACAACAGGAAGTAAGAGTAGGCGCGCAGCAGGTCGACTTCTGGCATGTACCAATGGTCGAAGAATGGCGTGTCGTGGGTCATCAACAGCGCCAACGTTCCCGTCATGTCATCGGCACGAAAGTGGCTCCACGCGCGTTCGTATTGCGCCTCAGGCCACAAATGGCTGCTCCGAGGCACTTTGGCGTAATGCACCATCGCAAGCGCCCAGTTGCCCTCTGCGAACATGGCACGCGCGAGGTTGAGCGACGTGGTGTCCCGCCATTTGGGCTCGCGGTCCTTTCCTGCGACGAGTGCCTGTTGGAACGCTGTGACCGCGGCGCCGTGCGCGCCTTGAAGCGAGTTCGCAACGCCCTTGACGACCTCCGCGTCGGCAAACGAGGGGCTCCCTTTGTCTACGAGCGGGATGAGGCCGACTGCGGCGCCGAGGTTGTCGTGACGCAGGTTGTCGCGCGCGGCGAGCAGGCCGAGCTTGGAACGTGTGTTGACGTCGGGCGAATAGGCCAGCCAGTTGACGGCGCCAGGCGCGAGGCGTTCTTCGTCGCCCATCTCGGCCGCAAGGGCGAGGATCGTGACGAGCGCCGACCCAGTACCTGCCGGGTCGGCCTTGAGTGCCTCGTGCCAGGCGGCGAGGGCAGCTACGTCGAGGTCTACGCCGGTAAAGAGGGTGGCCAAACGACGCCACGCTTCGCCATGAGAAACGACTGCAGCGGGGTCTGCGACCATCGCGAGCAACAAGTCTCCGGCGTCGTTGCGTTTTCCTGCGGACATCGCTGCGTCCACCGCGACGAACGGCGTTTCTTCAACGGGGGGTTCCGCCGCGAGGGAAATGCCGAGCACCAGCAGCCATCCGAGCATCAGCGGCGCTCCTTGCTGGCCGAGAAGAAGCTGAAACCCGCCGTAATATTTGCGTTTTGCTTGAGTTCCAGCGAGGACGTCACTTCGCGCCACTCAAACAGCACATCGTCGCGCAATTCGACACGAAGCGCCGTCTTCGGACCGAGGTAGAAGCGGGTTCCTAGGCCCGGCGAGATGGTCGGCGCGAATGCGAGGCCACCGCCGGGAATCACGCTGGACTCGATGGACACGCCACCCCGCGCCGCGCCGTACACGTCGAAATGAATGACGTGGGCGCCGTCCCACGACAGTTTTGCGTAGATCGGCGCCCATTGAACACCGCCGAGTGCCGAACCCAGGTAGCGAAACGCGTAAGGCGCCACGCCGTAGGTGATCGACTCAAGCTCGCGGTACGTTCCGCTCTTGAGGCCGTAGCCGCCGCCGCCAACGATCGAGATCGCGATCTTGTCCGATTGGTGGAGGTCCACAGACAGTTGGGCGTTGGGCGTGGTCAAGTACGCGTCGAACGGCATGACGCCTGCGTGCACGCCGACCTCGGTGCGCTTGGTCTTCGGGTACATGAGCTTCTGGACGACGGCGATTTCGTCGTCGCGAATGACGCCGATATCGAGCGTCTCCTGCGCGGATGCGCTCCACGCGAATAGTGTGGTCAGCACCATCAAAGTCTCCGGAATTAAAAGGGGAGTTCGCGAGGGATGCCGTCGAGCGGCAGGTAGTAGATACGAACGTCGTCGCTGTAGCCAGGGATAGCCTCACCGTGGAATACAACGCTGTTGTCGTCCGCGAAGTAGCTCCAGCCATCCGTCCACTGGTCGAGGCCGAATTCGTTGGCGCTGGTGACCGAGCTTTCGTCGATGGTCTTGCCGTTGACGGTCACGCTCAACGTGTCGGTGATGGGCACCGACTGGAGCGGGAACGTGGTGGCCAGATTGGACAGGAGCTTACCGATCTCGTCGAGCACTGAGGCGAAGTCTTCGACACAACCCACGCAGGGGTCCGGGCAGTCGGCCGGCGTACACTCCGGGCTTTCCGGGCATACATCCTTGGTGATGTCCAGGCGCAAGCCCGAGGTGTCATAGGTCATCACGTCGTAACGAACGGTGCCCCATTGCGTGGGCCCGGGACACACGGGTTCATAGTCCTCGTCCAAGTTGGGGCCAATCACGACCCAAGATTGACGGATTCCGAAGCGCTCGAAGAGCTCTAGGTAGGCCTCCGGAACGGCGTCTTGTGAGGACTGGCGACGGCTGTCATCGCCTTCGTCGGACACGATAATGGGGATGAAGGTGGACGATTCGCGGACGAGGCCGAAACTCGATTTGACGTCGCTTTCAGTGAACAGGGCGTCGTAGTGATCGTCCTCGATATCGATGTCGGCAAAGCAGTCAAGGGGCGGGTTCTCGACGGCGCGGCACAGGGCCATGAACACGGCTTCGAGGGGCTCCTCTTGCGAACTGCCGCAGTGGTTGAGCCAAGCGCCCGCGCCGCAGGTGCAATCCAGGTACTGACGGCTGACCTCAACCAGGGGATCGCCGCATGAATACGACGGGTCAGACGGGATGGACGAGGAGTCGGAAAAGCAAGTGGCGTCGCAGAGCAGCGCCTCCTTGAAGCGGCCAGCGACGTCGTCTTCGCCGCGTCCGATGATGTTCGGCTTGGGCTTGCCGTACAACTCACCCCAGGTGCCTGCGACGTCTGTGGTGGTCACGGCGAGTTGGAAGTCTACGTAGCCTACGTCTTGCGAGATGACGGAGATGTAGTCCGCAACTGCGTCACCGAGGTCCTGCTGCGGCCGATCGGCTTCTTCCGAAGACAAGTCCTCGACGAATGCGTCGAAGTTGGTCGCCAGCGCGGAGGCTTCTTCGACCATGGAGGTCGAGTTGTCCACCACGAAGAGGATGTCAGCGCGGTTGCTGAACGCCTCTTGCTGGTAGCCCGCGAGACGGAACAATTCGTACCGGTTGCAACCCAAAACCAGCAGAAAAGGGAGCACGGCGGCCATCGCATGTCCTCAGGAGCGTGTCGCGCTAACCGCCCGCGGGCGGCGGCGTGGTCAGGCGACGGTCAGAACCGTTCTGAGGCGTCCTGAACGAGCGTGTGAATCGTGTTGAGGGCTGCGGTCACGCTCTGGATCGGGCGGACCCCGTTCT
Source organism: Klebsiella pneumoniae (assembly GCA_945861065.1). Lineage (GTDB taxonomy): Bacteria > Myxococcota_A > UBA796 > UBA796 > SXOB01. The sequence continues at coordinate 33,460 of CAMASI010000042.1, forward strand.
TGACGTGCCACTCGGAGAGACGGGTGAACAAGCCATTGATTTCCCTGCGGATAGCGTCGTGATCGCGTCGTACCACGAGGCGCTCTAGGTCAGTGACCATGGGCGGCACTTCGCCCCCGTCGTAGGCCTGTCGGATGCGACGGATGCACTCGACGAGGTTGCCGTCCACGCCTGATTCGCTGATGGGTTCCATCTCGTCCACCGCCAAGCTGGGTGGATCTCCGACATCTTCTTCCACTCGGATCGGCGCGGGTATCGGCGTCATGGGCGGCACAACGCGGGGCGCGGGCTGGGGAGGCGCTGGAACTGCGACGGCGACGCGGCGGGGCTGGGCCGGCGCGGGAGAATGGCTTGGAACGCGGGCTGGCGCTGGCGCGGGGGTGCGGGCCGCCGCCGCCGCTTGTGTTGGAGGCGGCGGAGGTGCCGGCGTGGGTGAAGGGTGCGGCCCAACGGACAGCAGCACGGCCCCCCGTGATGCTACGAAGTCTGCGGGATCACCGATCATGTCTGCGTAGTCCGCTGGACTTAGACAGCCCTTGATTTTGCTGGCGCCGAGTTCGTTCTGACAGTCCAACAGCGTGATTCGCCCGTGCGTGCCGGGGTCTACGGACACGTCCGGTGCGATGACTGCGTCAAACGCGATTTTCGCGGGTCCGATACGAATCGATGTGGTGGCGCAGACCGCACGTGCTTTTGCCTCGCCGGGTCCAATCACGATTTCCGCAGCCTCCAGCCGGTCCACATCGATCCGGCCCGTCAAGTCCATCCGGCCGGCGGCGCGCAGGCGGCCTTGGATGTTCGGCAGGCTGAGCGTGAGATTGCCGCTGCATTCGATATCGAGCACGGCGTTGGGAGGGGCCCATCCGAGGCTGACGTCGCCGTCGTGGCGAATCCGCAAGGAGCCTTCGGCAACCTCGAACGTAGTCCCTGCGGGAATGACCAAGGCAGCCTGACGGGACATTGTTCGCTCCGAGTGCGGCACGCTACCCGACGGCTCCGGGGTTGTCTACAGTGCACGACGCGAGTCGAACACGAAGCCCCCAATGCCGTTTCTCAATGAACCACGGGTCGAAGCCCTCGCCCTCTAGGAATTTGCGGAGCCGATAGACGAGCACATGCAACGTGTTGGCGTCGCGCCACGCCGCCCCCCACACCGCGGTAGCGACCGTCGCGTCTGCAATCCAGCCTTCTTCCGCCTCCGGTTTGCCGGCGGCCCGATCTGCTGCGAGCTGACGCGCCAAGACCCACATCAATACGCCGCGGTTTCCGGTGAGCACGATTTCCCGGCGCTCCGGATCGGTCAATCGCGCCTGATGGCCGGTCGGTCCGTCGGCCATGGCGTTGACGACGTACGGATAGCGGTGAATCCCGAACTCGATCGTAGGTGCCCAGTCAGCGGACGATTCCACGAGTCGTAAGCGGCGTCCTCCCACTTCAAAGATCTCGTTGAGGGGGAGTGGACGTTCGGAGTCGGCGAGGCCCAGCCAAACTTCGTCGTCTGCGATCCGCACGAGGGTGGCTGCGCGGGCGGGGCCGTCATGAAGTCGGAGGTCGCTTTGGGCGTCGCTGCCGACATGAAAGCGAGTGGATCGGAGCAAAAAACGCACGCCGCTGTCCGCGTCTTCGAGGTGAAGCAGGCGGGGTCCCGCGGTTGTGCCCTGGCCTCGGACCTCCACTTCCATGCGCGCGCCGAATCGCACGACGGAGGGGCAATCGAGCCGGACTGCCCCGCGTGTGCGTTCGTCGTTGACGAAGGTTCCGTTCCGGCTCACCAAGTCGCGGACCCAGGCGGCACCAGCTTCGACCCACAATTCGGCGTGGTGACCCGACACGGTTTCGTCGTCTAGAACGACGCCACAACCCGCGGCTCGTCCGACGCGTACGGGGAGTGACCCCAACGGGATGGCGTGTTGCGCCTCCCCGTCGCGCCGCACCCAAAGCTCGAACATGAACACCTCCGTGTTGTGAGTGTGGTACCCACGACATCGCCGGATGTCACGGTGCTTGCCGCTCAGCGGTCGGTGCCTAGGGTCCCGGCCGTCGGAGGTCTCATGTCGGAAATTGGGTTCAAGGCGGAAGTGCAGCAGCTGCTAGAGTTGATGATTCACTCTGTGTACAGCGACCGAGAAGTTTTCCTCAGGGAACTCGTCAGCAACAGTGCCGACGCCCTAGACAAGGTGCGCTTTCTCGAGCTTACGAGACCCGAACTTCGTCCGGGTGCCGCGGACGGTTCGGCGATCCGAGTCCGAGTGGACGAAACGGCTCGGATCGTGACGATTGAGGATGATGGCATTGGCATGACAGCGGCGGAAGCGGTCGAGAATCTTGGCACGATTGCCAAGAGCGGGACCAAAGCGTTTGTCGAGTCCGCTCGCTCAGCAAGCGGTGGCGGGGGCGCGCCCAATCTGATCGGTCAGTTCGGCCTTGGATTCTACGCGTCGTTCATGGTGGCCGACAAGGTGGAGGTCGACTCGCTTTCCGCGGAACCGGGTTCGGAACCGGTGTTGTGGTCCTCCTCGGGCAAGGGTGTCTTTGAGGTGGCCGTTGGTACGAGGGCGACGCGGGGAACCACGGTGACGTTGTGGATCCGCGAAGATGCGGTGGAGTTTGCATCGGCGCGGCGCTTACAGACCATTGTCCGAAAACACAGCAATTTCCTCTCTTTCCCGGTGTACGTCGGAGACGAAAAGGCGAACGCGGGCAAGGCGCTGTGGGCCGAACCGCCAGGCCAGGTGTCGGAGTCCGACGCCGCTGACTTTTACCGGCAGATCGCGATGGATTGGCGCGATCCGGCGCTGCGGGTCCACGTTTCCGTCGACAGCCCGCTGCAGTATCGGGCCCTGCTTTTCATTCCGAGCCAACGCCCCTACGACTTGTACACGCCGGAGGCCCCCCGTGGCCCCCGGTTGTACGCCCGACGTGTTCTGATCGAGGAGCATGCTCGCGAGCTTCTTCCTGATTGGCTACGCTTCGTGCGAGGCGCTGTAGACAGCGACGACATTCCGCTCAACGTCTCGCGCGAGATGGTGCAGAAGACCGCCATCGTTCGCAAACTCAAGGACACGTTGGCGAAGCGTGTGCTCAAAGAACTGGACAAACACGCGGCCGCGCCTCGAGAAGGTGAGGGCGCTCCAAAGGTGCCGTACAGCGACGTGTGGGCGGCGTTCGGCGTGCTTCTCAAGGAAGGCTATTGGCATCAGAAGGATGATTTCGGCGAGTTGCTGTTGCCGTTGTTGCGCTTCAATACGATGCTCTGTGCCGATGCCACGACCTACAAGTCCTTGTCGGAGTTGGTGGCGGCTCGCCCCGAAGGCCAGGAACACCTGTGGTACCTGAGCGCGGAGTCGCGTGACGCGGCGCTCGCAAGCCCGCATCTGGAAGCCTTCCGGAAACGGGGTTGGGACGTCATGCTGCTCACCGACCCGGTGGACGAGTGGCTGACGCAGGTTCTGACGGAGTTCAATGGTGTTGCGCTCAAAAGCGCGTCGCGGGGTGAGCTGGATCTGCCTGTGGACGATGTGGCTGCCGTCGCCGAACTCGGAGACTTTGGCCCATGGGCGAAGTCCGTGTTGGGGGACGCAGTTTCAGAGGTGCGGCCCAGTGCGAGGTTGACCGATAGCGCCGTGGTGCTCGTCGATGCGGAGGATGGGTTGTCTTCAAACATGGAGCGAATCCTTCGGCAGGCCAATCAGGACGTCTCGGCAGGAAAACGAATTCTCGAGCTGAACACCAACCACCAGTTGGTGCGCAACCTCAAAGACCTACATTCCCAGGGAAAAATCGAAGACGCAAGTGTGCTGATGCGCATGCTGCTGGACGAAGCGCTGCTGCTTGAGGGCAGCGTGAAGGATTCGCAGCAATTGGGGCGTCGGCTTCAGGACTTGCTCGTGCGCGCCTCAGAGGCCGCCCTTCGCGCCTGACAGCAGCGGGCAAGCGCGTTGATCCGTTGTCGCTGGCTGCGCTCCTCGGTCCTCCGGACCGGGTCCGGGCATCTGAGCCCGCTCCCTTCGGTGCTCGCTTGCGCTCCTAGGCTCAACACACTTGCGGACCGCTGTGCGGCCAGCGTGGGCTAGAAACGGTCAACAACGGGCGCGATGATCGAAAGCCGCTCCGCGATACGCCTGCGCGCACCCGATCCCGATCCCGATCCCCCTCCCGACCCGAGGCAGCGATGCCGTTCGACCATGAGAAGCTCGATGTGTACGCCGTCGCCATGGACTTCCTGGTACTCGCCA
>CAMASI010000043.1 GCA_945861065.1 Klebsiella pneumoniae
GCGTGCGGTGGCAGCAGGGTGGGCCGCGCGGCGGGCGGTGGCCGGACGGGGACAATGGCAGCCCTTCCGGCGGCCGCCGGTGCGAAAATGCCATGGTAGTGAATCAGGTTTTTTCTGGGCTGGGGCACAATCGCAGCCAGTCGTGCAATGAGCTGAAAGGGGGTCATCAGCAACCCGTTGGTCCCGTCGTCCCATGGACGCTTGAACCGAAAGTGGACATTGCCGTGTTCGGTCCACATTAGGCGCTTGTTCGAAAGAGGAGGGCGCAGCACATATCTGCACAATCGTTCGAGGCCACTTAGTCCTCGGCCCCGAACCGGACGCCAGCGTGCAGGTTGAAGTAGCCGGCAGCCGTGCAACGTGGCGGCAACTGCCGCACAACGCTGTCATCCACCGCGGTACAGCGCCCGTCCGCGTGCCAAAGGAGGCCCTCCCGGCCATCGACGCTTCCAGCAAGGCATGGTGCTCGTCGTCCTCCTCGTTGCCCGCAGGGCCGTCGCCGTCGCCGTCTATGGGTCCGCGCCGAACGCGCAGTCGGTCGACCTTGTCGTGCACGGTGTCCACCGTCTGGACATCGGCGGTGGTCGGTGGGCCAATCTGGTGAAACGCGGAGAGGTGAGCCCCGTCGTGGCGGGATAGGCCGTGCGCATGCTCCTGAGCGTCGACATTCGGGAATTTCGGTGCTTGGTCAACCCGGGTTTGCTCCGTCTTACGCCGCTGCACGCGCTCGTGGGGCCCAATGACAGCGGGAAGAGTGCGACGCTGGAGGCGATTCTGGCGCCGAAAGATTTTTATGGGCGGCGGCTTTCGTTCGATGCGTCCTTTTCCCACGCGGACTGGAGTATCGTACTGCATGATAAGAAAATCGTTGCAGCGCCGCCCGCGACTGAACGTTGGCTACAGGGTCTCCGGCGCATTTCCTTTCGGGCGGACGTGCTGCGCGCACCCAGCGAGCTGCTTGTCGAGGGATCCACCCTGGAGTTCAGGAGTCCGCAGGGGAATGGGCTGCCCGCCGTGCTCGACGCGCTGCGCAATCGCAACGACGACGCCTGGACCCGAATTGCCGCTGAAATGCAGAGTCTTTTCCCGGCTGTGGCGCAATTAACCCTGATCAACACCTCAAGCAGCGCCAAGCAGGTCGCGGTCACGCTCAAGGGCGGTCAACGCGTTTCCGCCGCTGATCTGTCTGACGGGCTGTTGTTGTACCTTGCGTTCTGTACGCTTCGCGAGGCAAAGCACGAGGGCATGCTGCTCATCGAGGAACCTGAGAACGGCCTTCACCCGAGCAGGATCGCCGATGTCATGAGCGTCTTGCGCCACCTTACGGAGCGCGGAACGCAGGTCCTGTTGACAACGCACAGCCCATTGGTGGTCAACGAACTCCGCCCCGACGAGGTGACCGTGGTCACTCGCGATGCGTCGGGAAGCCATTTCATGCGGATTGACGAGACGCCCAACTTTGCTGCTCGCTCTGATGCCTACAGACTCGGCGAATTGTGGCTTGCCTACTGCGACGGCGTTGGTGAATCGCCGCTTCTGCGAGGCGGGCCGCGGTTGTGAGGATCGTGCTCGCGGGTGAGGGCAAGCACGAGCGTGGCGGCTGGACGGATCGCCCTCCGTTCCGTCAAATCGTACCCGCGCCGGGCATGCTTGTTGCGCTGCTGGAACGGGCCGGGTGCGACCATGAAGTGTTGGACGGGCGAGTATGGAAGGACATTCCCTTGTTCGCGGCGGGAGGTCACGCGAGCCGGGAGCAACGACGGATGCGGCGCCTGAGACTCGATGCCCTCGGAAGCGGGGGCGCGCGTTGTCGTCTGGGTGCGCGACCGGGACGGCGACCGGGCGCGGGAGCGAGAACTGAACGAAGCCGCAGCGGAGCCCCATGAGGTTTCCCTCGCAGGAGGCGTGGCCGTAGAAAGTATCGATGCCTGGATTCTGGCACTTCAGGGGGCGTCTCGGCCAGATTTCTCGTCACGGCCGAAGATCCGTGCCGGGTACCCGGGAGTGGCCGAGAGGGTAGAGCTTGTGCGCCGAGGGGATTTGAAGGCCGCGGCCGCGCGCTCGCCGTCGCTCCGCCGTTGGCTCGCGGCGATTCACGCCACGTGGAAACCCGGTGAAACCTGACTTCAATCAGAAGGCGAAATCCATCGCAACCAGGCTTCCCGGATTGGCGACTTCGACAGACTGCGTCTGTGCGCTCCCCGGCTGGCCCGGTAGCAACGCGCGTACCGAATGCGAGCCGGGCGCGATCAGGTGGTCGGTCGGCGCGTACCCGATGGCTTTGCGGTCGACACTGATGGGGCCGGCCGCCCGCCGACGGCCCTTGGACGCCCGGTGCCAACGGCTACCAACGGGTTTGGATGACACCATTCTAAGCAGGCCGCTTAGAACTCGATCGCCACGGCCACCCGTTGCGGTGTCGCTCGCACCCCACCCCCCTCAAGCCTGTAAGGCGGGTCTGATACCACAGCGATCACGCAGCCCTTTTGCTCAGCCGTCAACGGTTCGCTTTCATGGGCAGGCTCCAGGACGTGGTCAGACACCCTTCCGGACACCGGCTCGACGGATGCGGTCCATTTAATCGCGCCAGGTCGCTCCGCGCCCACGAAACATTGGGCCAACCGCGCGCCTCGTGCCGCTACCTGCAACCGAAACGACGCCACCCACAGTAAGCTCTCAGGTGCGTTGTTCACAAATGCAGGGCGGTCTTTGCGCGGTATCCGTCCAGAAAGTGGGGCATCGGGGGTCGCCTCAACCCCCTGAGCGCCTGGTGATTCTGTCCCAGGGCCCGCTTCCGGCACGACGTCCAATGCGCTACAGCAGGGCCACAAGATTAACAGCAGAAGAATGGCGAGAATTGCGCAATTGCGCCTCCGCGCCTTGCCATTCCCACGCCCTCGTCGGGCTCCTTTGCGAAGCTCGGCGAGCCGCGCCCTGAGTTCAGCTGTGCTTCGCCGAGGTTTCACCCGTCGATGCTCCATCCGAAAACCCAATCGCCCGACGCATCCCGCCATTCGCGCGGTGTGAGGTCGAGGGGGGTGAACACCGATGGCGCCGCCACCGCAGTGGCAGCGAACGGCCACGGCAACGCATCGGCCGGTGCGAGCCGCACGCTGCCCGCAAACACCTCACCGGTCGGTGCCAGCGCACGGGCACGGTCCTGCGCGCTTGCATCGGCGCCGACGCCCCCGACGCCCTCTTCAATCGCCTCTATGCGCTCAAGTAATGTCGTCGCCGTTCGGCTTTGTCGACTCGGCATGCCCTCCGAAGGTGGGAAGGTCAGCGGGAGAATCAGCGCAGCTGTTCGCCCAAGCGTGGCTCGGTGGGCCACACGAACGTCCGCGTCCTCCAACTCGATTTGCGCCACAAGAAGGTCGAGGAAACGCAGGGTTTCGCTGGGCGCCTCGGTCAGGCCCGTGCGAATCAAGCGGGCGAATCCGCCAAGGTCGCCCTTTGCGAGCGGAAGGCAAAGTGCAAAACGGCGGTCCAACGCCGCCCGGCCGCCGGATCGGGCCGCTCGGGAGTTCATCGCCCTGTCAAACGAGGTCCAATCCGCCCGGAGTGTCGAGCGCCACATCAAGTCTTCGAGAATCCACGCGTAGTCGCGGCTCGGCACGAGTTCTTGAAGTGTCGCCAACAACTCAGCGGTGCTCTCGAATTGCGCTGCGACGTAGGCCAGCCAGCGTCGGCTGATACGCTGTGTCTCCTCGGCTGCCCGTGAACTCGGTGCCTGCTGCAAGGCGAACGCTAGGGACCGCAATGAACCTCGCAAGTCGCCCTGCTCAAGGAGGTGCAGCCCGCGATGGAGCGCGACCACGCCCCGCTCGCGAAAGCCGGACTGCGCGTCTAGCGCCAGGAGCCTCGCACCGCGATCGTCGGCCCATATCGAAGCAATTGACGCGGAAGGGGACAGGCGGGCAATCCACGATTCGACCTGGGTGCCGTCGCCTGTTTCAACGAGTGCGTCGATGACACCGAGCACGACGCCGTCGAGTGCCACAGGATCTACGCCGAATGCCCTTGCATGGTCGAACAGGAAGAGCCGTCGGTCGGGGGACAGGGCCATCCATTCCGACGCCGGCCAGGTCGCCGACGTCCTCAGAATCGCCGCTGGAATGGAGTTCGCTTCGAATAGGTGCGTTGGCGCGTCCTCCCGCATCACGCCGATGGCCGTGCGCGTGAGCCCGATTTCCCGACCCAGTCGGGCGTCTTTGCGCGCTTTGATCACCGCCTCACGGGCGGCCAACGCCATCAGTTTTAGGTGCAGGTCGAACCGGCGCGCTTCGATGGCCGCCATTCCCTTTACCTGGTCACGAACGAGTGTGTCCCGCGCCCGGTTCACCAGGTAGAGCTGCAGATGGGTGACGACGCCCGGGTCAGAAAGGTCGGAGAATGGGGATTTCCCCATCGTCGCGAGAAGGAGACGGGGCCGCAAACACCGCCGTGGCGCGAATTGCACGGTCCGGAATTCTTCGGCGCTCACGATGTCGTTGATCGAAATCCGGCGGCTTTGTCGGCCGACGTCAAACGCCTCAAACGGCGCCGCCGCCTTGGAAACCCGGCGCCCCATGTTGCGCACCAGCCAGTTGTGCAACGCAATTGGCCACAACCCCACGCCGTCTTCGTCGGTCGGTTGGCCGTCCTGGCATACCCCCAAAGCGCCCAACGCTGCCCATGTCACCGACCGGAAATCCGCGTCGTGGCTCGATACCCGATTGGATTGATTCTCAACGGAGTTACGCAGCAACCACAATTTCACGGCTTCCGTGGGCTGGTTTTCGCGCAATGCCATCCGTGCGTTGTAGTAGATGACGGTTTGATCGCTGGGCTGGGCCGACAGCGCTACGACCGCCCCGAGGGTCGCCCACATCACAGCGCGACGCCGACGGCCAGTGCCAGGTCAGCCCACACATACAACTCCGTCTGCGTAGCGGGCGCGAGAATCGGGATTGCAACCATCAGCCGAGGCGAAATAAACACACCAGGTTTGAAATAGAAGTCGTCGCCAAACCCGACCAGTATGCCGTAACGACCCGGGTCTACTTGCATGGATTTCAGGCGGACGTCCTCCAGATTGTCGATTTCGTCCGCCGACAACGAAGGTGCGATAATCGCGGTGGCGACCTCGCCAGCTGTGAGATGAGCGTAGCCGTCAGGATAGATCAAATAGCGAAATCCCACGTAGCCGTTGAATACCATCTGCAACGCCGGGAAGAACCGGGGGGCGGTGGTGACGACGCCCTCGGCAAGCGGGAGTCCCAAGGCGAAATCGATTTCCATCCGCGCGGGGTGGCCCGGCTGCCGGTAGGGGGTGAGCGCCAATTGCCGACTCGAAGGACTGTCCCACGCAGCGGCATAGGACGCTCCGAACTCAAGGAGAGCACCGCCCGCAGGCAGGCGAGCGAGCAGCCCGCCACGCATGCTGTTGAAGTTGTTCAGCTCGACGAGGTAGCTGCCGGTGGCGGCGACCTGGACTTGGTTCCTGCGCCAATCGAACTCGCTTGGCACTGAGGTCGTGCCGATCGCCCTCTCGACGAGCGTGTCGAATCGCAAACGGTAGGGTGAAAGCGGGTCTTCGACTTCCGGCAGGGCAGGGCTCTCCGGTGGCGGAACGGTGGGTTTTTCCTGCGCAACCGCGACCGCGCACAAGCGCAAAGCGACGAGGGTCCCGCTAAGGGTCAAGAGGGAAACCTGAATCGCCGGGTTTTGGATACTTGGGGAGGTAACAACTGTGCGCGTAGGTACTTTCAAACGAGTCTGAGATGTGGTAAACACCGGCCGAATCAAAAGCGGGATGCGTGCAGAACCGATCGCATTGCGTCAGCAATTGGCTGAGGTCGATTTCTTCAGACGTCCAGATTTCCGACCCGTAGTAGGCCTGCTCCGAACTACCCAATCCGAATGGCACGCTGAATCCGAACGCAGTGAGCGCTCCGGCGACGAACGCCTGATAGTCCATATTCAACAGAAAAGGAAACTCCCAGGCAATCCCAAGGTCGTACGTCGCCTCGTTGACAGCCTGGTGCCAGTCGGGCAGCGCGCCGAGCGGTAAAACCTGGGCGGCGCAATCCTCAGGGTTGAACCCGAGCTGAAGGCAGGCCCCGGTGCCGCCTTGAAGCACTTCCGACTGGAAAAATGTAAAATCGAAGGACTCGCCAGTACAGTACGAGAACGCATCCGTACTGTCCGCGCTGATAATCTCCTGATTGAGAAAGGTGACAATTCCGAAATCACCTAGGTCGGTGTGGTCGGTGGTTGTCGCGAACTCAGGGACTCGGTAAGCGAGCGCTGTGACCTCTCCGGCCTGTTGGACGGAATATTCGTCAATGAAATCGAGATATTGGTCGCGGGGCGGCAAAATGGGCAACGTGCCGAACGTGAAGACACCCAGGTCGAGTCCGACGTTGTCGGGTGCGACCGCGCACGAACGCGTGCTCTCGTCGGTGATGTCCCCTTCTAGCGTGGACGGGCACCACAGGGTGCTTACGCTCAGCTCGGGCCGTGTCATCCCGCGGATGTCGCTGTCGAGCACAAATGCCCCAGCGAGGCGGGGTGTGGTGCGGTGCCGCTCCTCGGGTAGGACAAGGGCCAGCGCTGCCTCTACGGCCTCGGACACGCCCACTTCGTCCTGGTTGAGTGCTATCGTGAGTACAAGGTCGTTCCCTGCGGGACGTGTTGCCTCTACGGCCGCCCTCAGCGCGACAACCAAACTCGGCACAAAGTCCGGCGAGTCCCATTCGTCGGTGCACGTCGTGGGAACGTTGCCGATTTGTAAACGTTGGCGAAGCATTTCTTCATGCTCTGCAGAAATGGTGCGATCGCAAGGACCGAGGAAAAAGGGCAGGGGGGTGGCGTCCCGTACAGGATTCTTCAGGACCGGGAAAGCGGGACGCACCTCGGCATTCTTCCTGGCGATGGCGCCGGTGGTGAATGTCCCATTGGCGTCGGTGACCGTGGCTGCAGCGCACACGGTGCTCGCGGTTGAGGCCTCGATCGGCAAGCGGTCTGGATAAAACGCGGCCCGGTCTTGCGTGCGGAGGTCGCCGAAGCCCGTGACCAGGAAGCTGTCAGGGCAGGTCGCTCCATAACCGTAGGGGTTGTCGGGGGCTGCGAGGCGGGCCGAGCCAAAGACTGCGTCCTGAACGAGTAGGTCGCGACGCAGGCCCAACGCCTCTGCGTCGTGGTTGCGGATGGCTGGGAATTGGTGTCTACCGCGCCATTGAATGAATTCGTTTGTCTCATCCAATACGCCATAGACGATGAGGCTTCGATTCGAGTAGGGGGGGCCCAATCCTACGACGTTGAATGCGGTTTCCGGATTGAGGGAAAGTTCTCCGTCGCGATGGTAACGAAAGCGGAGCTTTACGTCGCGGGGTTTGAGGGCCACCGCCAGACTCGCGCTGCCGCACCGAGTGTCGGGGCCACAGTCCACGGGGACGTGAGGGTGGACGCTGGGCAGGTCGGTCAGCGATGTCCAATCCAGGAACTCGTCGTCGGTCTCGTAGGTAATTTCGACGACGCTCTCGTCGTTGAGGCCCTGTTCTGCGGTGATCTCGTAGAACACGAATAGCGTGTCCTCTTCGGCGAACCAGGTTGCGTCCGCCAGCGTAAATTGTGCGTCCACGTCGAAGAGCGGCGCTTTTCGGCAACCGAGCAGCGCGAGGAGCGCGAGACCGGCGTGGCCGAGCCTCATCGATTCTCAGCCAATGAACGAACGACGTCTTCGAAACGGACCCGGGCGCGGGCGAGTTGAGCTTGGAAACCGGTTGCAAGTTCCCTTCGCCCCCGGTCGGCAAGCGCGATTTGGCGGGCGCGCGAAGGGAAGGCCGACGCGGCCTGCACTGAGGTTCGCAGCGCGTTCGGCGCGCCGTTGAGCGTGCGTTCCGACACGGCCGGGTCGAGCAGCGACAACCAACCAGCCAACGCGTCTGCGTCCGAGCCGAGTAGAAGGTCGGCACGCGCTTCGTCCGACAGGTAGAACAACATCTCGGGTACAAGAATCTCCGCGTACCAGTCGGGGAGGTTGCCTCCGAAACGTTTGAGCGACGACATGAACAGGTCGGAGCACGCTTGTGGGCCCACCGCGGGCAACAACGCCGACAAAGCGCTCGGTGCGTCGAATATCGACCCGCGGTCTGAGACCTCTGTGGGGGCGCGAGCGGCCAAGCTGACGCCTGGGTCTCTGGCAGCGCGCAAGACTGCGAATAAATACTGGGTTTCGCTGGGATCCAACCGGTTGGACCGAAGGAGTTGTTCCGACATTGTTACCATCTGGCTTGGTGTAAGCAGATGGACCAATTCTTGGTGTGCGTTCCCGGGTGCGAGCGCGAAGAGCAAGGCGCCGGTACGGGGCGGGATCTTGGCGATGAGCGTCGCCAGCCCCGCAGCACCGAAATCGTCGCGAAGGCTGCGAACCAATTCCGCGTCGGGCTGCGCGGCGAGCGTCGCCGATGACGTGTGCCGATTCAACGCCCGGAATAACTCTCCGTCCGAGGGCAAAGCCCCTGGGTCAACGGTCTTGAGGTATTCGGAAAGAGCAAGTTTGTCGGTCGCAATATCGCCTCCAGTCGGAAACAGCCCCGGCAACGTTGGGAAGGTCAGCACGGCCTTAGCCAGCAGTGGGAGTTCGCCTGCACGCAGCAGGTCGCGCAGCATGCCTTGCAGCTCGGGATCGGGGTGAAACGCGTCCAGGCCTGAAAGTCGAAGGCGCCAAGCGGCCAACTGTGTTGCGACTGCTTCGTCGATTGCGGGCGCTTCCGCTTCGGGTGCGGCAGCGTCGGGCGTGGCAACCGCGCCAGCTTCCCGGTTCAGGTCCGCAAGCAGCGCCCGTTCTTCCAACGACTCGCGTCCGACTCTGCGCCAGGCCCAAATCAACGCCATGACGGCGAAGGTCCCGAGCATCAGGCCAATCATCCAGTCAAAATCGTCGAGCAGCGTGGTCCACAACTCCCTCAGAGGGCTCGGAGGTGGCGCCGCTAGCGGTTCGGGGGCTTCCGTTGTTGCGTCGACCACTGGAGGTTGTAGGGGAAGCGTGGGAAGGGCAGGGAGCGCCTGGGAACCCACGGATACCACGGTGTACCCAGAAGAGACCTTGGTCTGTAGACGTCGAGCGAGTGCCTGCACGGCGCCTGCTTCAAGCGAAGTCTCGTAGGCGAACTCACAACGTGCCTGGGTGAGCCAAGCCTGTGAATCCACCGCACTGGGGCCTGGCTCAGCGCCAAGGCCTGGCAGGGACGATGCGGGCGGCCGATCGGCGACAAAATGTGCGACGTAGCTGCAACCCCTGCTGAAACACAAACCAGCGCCACAGTCCGTCGCTAACGCCAATTCAAATCGATCTTGTACCGCCGACACCTCCGCGAGCAGCGCGGGCGGAATCGTCCGTCGAGGCGGGCCTCCCGCCTCCTGGGCATTGGCGCTTGTACTCGCCAACGACAGAATCACGAAAACAAAGGCTTCCATCAGTAGATCCTCACGATCACACGTCGGTGGCGAGCAAGTTGCTGGTCGACGGGCAGGCCTGCCACGGCTTTTTCGGGCAATGCGATGGTGTCGGCGTAGCCCTCTACGCGGATGCGACCTTGGGCCACACCCACCTGTTCAAGTCGGAAGCGCACCGCGTTCGCCCGATCGGTAGACAGTTCCCAGTTGGATTTGTACAGTGAACCCACGGCAATCGGGTTGCTGTCGGTATGACCTTCGACTGCAAAGGCGTACCGGGCAGTGTACGGTACAAGCGTTGCGAGCATTTTATCGACCACGGTTGCCTGCTCGGGCCGAATCATGGCACTACCCGAGTCGAACACGATGCCGGAGTCGAGCAGCACCTTGAGTCCTTCGTCGGTCAACTCGGTGCGTACCATTTCTTGGAGCCCTTCGGCTGCGACCTTCGCCTCGATTTCTTTCTGAATTGCAGAAAGACTCGCAGGCTGCTCTACACCCGATAGCTCGCGGGTGATTTGTTGCATTCGTGTTTTGCTGATCTGCGCCGCAGCCATCAGCATCGCGAAGAAAATCAACAAATTGGTGATGAGGTCGGCGTACGAGAGAAGCCATCCCTCTTCGTTGCCTATTATGCGGCGTTGCACGGCCTACCCGACCGTCGGGTTGGGGCCGCGGGTCGACCGTGCGATGAGGTCGGCTACGCTGTGTTCACATCGCTCGACGGCGCCCAGCCTTTCGTCGAGCAAGCCGCGAAGAAAATGCCCGATCGGACCCGCGACGCCTGCCCCAAAGGACACGCCGTACAGCGTTGCGAGTAGCGCCAGCGACAGCGCTGCCCCGATGTTGAGGTCGTCTTCGCCCATGCCTTTGAACAGCTGAATCATGCCGGTAATCGTACCGATCATGCCAAAGGACGGTGCCAAACGGGCGAGCAGCTCCCAGTTCGAAATCGCAGGTTGCCAACGAGACAATTCTGCGTGTCGCAATTCGGTGAAGGCCGCCTTCGTCGCCTCATCGGGCGCACGCTGGAGCACGAGCGTTAGCATTCGGCCGATTGGCGGAAAACTGCTCCGTTCGGCGAGTTCTACTGCCTGAGCGCGCTTGCCTTCGGACCACAATTCGCAGAGTTTGATCCGCTCTGCTTCGAGCGCGCGGTTGGCGCGGCCCAGGACTCCGGCGCCTGGAATGATTTCGACGAGGCACATAAATGTGCGGAGCGTCGTTTGTGCGCTCGACGAGATCATGATGGCGGCCAGCGAACCGCCGATCACCATCACAAAGGCGTGTCCGTCGAGTGCGGAAATGGTGGTGTCCGCGCGTTCGCTAAACCCAATCCAAATAACGAGGGCCAAAAGGGCCAATCCAAGGAGCTGCACGTTTGACCTCTACCGGAAATCTTGACGGAGGAGATCCTCCAGTTTCTTGCGAACGAGGGGATCGGACTCGATCTCCTCGACAACCTGGTACACTTCAATCGCCTTTTCCCGCTCTCCCAGAAGCAGGAGCAACGAGCCTTTGGCGCGTAGGGTTTCAGGGTGCGAAGGGTAACGAGCAAGCACCAGCTCACACCATTCTAGCGCGAGTTGGTAACTGCCCCCTTCCAATGCAGCCTGCATGCGTGTGCGCGCTTCGGCAATGCTGACCTCAGGCGCGTCGGGATTGACGCTGAGGCCGCGTTGGCGGTACGCTTCGTCCAGCGTCTTGTCCGCGGCGGTTGGTCGCGGTGGAACGAGTCGGGTGGCGGGAATTGACTCAATTCCGGTCGCCTGAGGTGAGTGTGCGATGACAATTCGCTGGCCACTGGCGAGGAGCGGTATCTGCACTTCGGTGATGATGTCGCCGTCGTTCCAGCGCACGTTCATCGCCGTCGTAGACCCGAATCCGAAGGGGCGGAGCTGTGTTCCCTCCTCTTCTTCGAACTCGGTCGGCACCGTGGGAGCCGGCTCCAACAAGTAGTGGGTGTAGCTGTGCGACGCACAAGCAGGAGCCCACAACGGGAACAAGAACAATACCGCTCGAGATCTCATGGTCCCACCGGGATAAAACTGATGTTTAGAAACGAAACGCCGAGTCCCAAAGCACCGTTTGTGGATAGTGTTCCGCAGGCCCCGTAGTTCGAGCGCCCGAAGGGGACTCGAATGATGGCCACGGCGGTGACGAGCGGGTCAATAATGTCGCCTGTGGTACCCAGACTTCCGGCCACTGCCGTCGGAAGGCTGACCAACAGTTTGCCGCCGACGAGAATGTTGACGATGTCTACGCGACGATATTGTGCAAGTCCTAGGCCGAGAACGGGGTCGAGCACGGAGAGCGAAACGCCGGTCAGATTGGCGTTCGTCGGGCCCCACTGGTCGGTCCAATCGACCGAAATGTGCTGGCCAGGGTAAAGTCCGAAATCGAAAAAGCCCTGCATGAGGCCATCGCGCCGGCCACGTCGTTCGAGGTCTTCGGCGAGCGTATACATCCGGCGGGTGTTGGCGTACTCCACAAGCGACGGATCGACGTTCTGCGCGAACAGAACACGGCCCGTACTTAGGTCTACGATGCGAATCGCAACGCCGCCGCGGTGTTCGTCGAGCCAAATCGCCGACCGTGCGGGCCCTGTGTCGCCGCGAATCTGGTCGTCAAGGCGAGCAACTTCGTCGAGGGAGAGCGGACCCGTCTGGTAGACCAGTGCGCCCTCTTCTACCCACGTCCTCGGGACCATACACGCTTCACAGGTCCTCAAACCGTGGTCGCCGAAGGCTCGCTGCACCACTTCAATGGCGCGGGTGGTGAACCAAGGCTCAGAGGCTTCGTAGAGCGGCCTGGCACTGACGAGGATGGCCGGAGTCACGTCATCCACCGACACGAGGCCGTCGGCGACGCGCAAGTCGAGGATTTCCTCGAGACGGTCCAGTGCCTCGCGGGTGGTATCGGCACCCGCCAGCGCTTGCTGCGCGACAAGGCCTATGGCGGTTGTCAGAACCAGAATGCCACCTCGGTCCCGAGCGTTGGGAACCCTATGCCAAGCACGCGAATATAATTGCCGAGGTTTTCGGAGTTGGCGAGGTCTGGCACCGACTCCAGGAACGCCGCGGTCCCGATACGATTGCCGACGCGGAGGTCGACGCCGACCTGGAATGCGCCGAAGGACGTGCGCGGACCCTCTCCTTCGATCAAGGCGATGATTTGGTCGGAATTGAGCACATCGGTTTGGAACGAGGCGGTTGCCGGCCCCCACACCGAGACCGCGGCGCCGCCAACGAATGCGTACACGTCAGGACGGAGAAGGGACCGGGTTCGGCCGGTAAGTAGGCGACTGATCCGAGCCTGACCCAGTATGCCTTGGTACGCGGCCGGGATGAAACTGTAGCCAACGAGTAAGCTTGAGGTCCACGCCCGTGCGTTCGTGGGCGAAAGCTCCACGCCTGACTCGAGCCACAGAAACGGGGGAGGCGGAACGCCAGAACCGTCTGGTTTCTTATAGGTGCGGACCGCCAGACAAACCGGCACGGACAACGAGCCCCGACCTGTCAGCGCGTTGAGGTACTCTTCCCGCGCATCGGCAGCGGATTTCAGTGCTGTGGGTTGCCGAAGCAGTGCCGGCACTGCGGCTGACGTCGTGAGCGTGTGGCTCCACACGATCGGAAGCGTTGGCGTGAGCTGGGTGAGCCGGGCACGTAGGACGAGCCAACTTCCTTCGGCCTCAATGTCGATGAACAACGCGTGGCGACCCGTCGACGTGCCGAGCTCTGCCAACACACTCGGGTTGTCGATGCCCCGGGAAACGACGGTGCCCTCAGGGCCCGAATGTACGACGACAGCGGTGCAGGCCGGGCAGTGGACGAGCTGAATGTGGGTCGACGGGTTCTCGGAAAGCACGGCCACGAGGTGATTTTCAAGCAGAGCCTGCAGCCCGGTCCCAAGGCCTACTGGGACCGTCACGCTCGCCAAGACGACCGGCGTTTGTGCTTCGAACACCGGCGCGTTCGTCCACTTGAACACCAACTCGTCGAGCAGGTCGAAGGCCGTGAGGTGCACCTGATCGGCCACTTGCGCCCGCAACTTGTCGAGCTCTGCGAGCTGCACGTCGCGTAGAGGACTGCTTGCGCGCGCTTCACCAAAGCCGAGGCCGGCGATAACGATGGCGAGAATTCCGTTCAGGGCCCGCCGAAGAATAAACGCTCCAGCTGCGCGCGTGGATGCGCCCGCCGGGCAAGGAACGGGGTGCAGCCTGACCGAGAGGTACCCGGCGTACCTCGCAGGGAAGGCGGGGTCCCCGTGACGCCGCCCCGCGGGATGCAGCCGCGCGCGAAGCGGAGCGTTTATTTTTGGGCGGGCCCTCATCGAAGCCACGACCAGGTCCCGTTCACACATAGGCCCGCGTGAAGAATCGTCTCGCGGGTGTCCATGGTGAGCACTGCCAAAAGCACGTCGTCAGCGGTGAGCGAACCCGTTGCGAAGTAGCGCTCGCAGGCGGCCGGATACGCCGATTCGGGGGGCATGCGCATGAGCACATCGATGTCTTGTCGGCCGAGAATTGGCGTACGATCGGAGACGCTCGTCCCGCTGTTCAGCAGGGCGTCCTTCGTTGCGAAACCCACCTTAAAGGCGACAACCGGGTTGGCGACGAACACCTCGACGAGCCAGGTCGATTCGGCCAGATCAGGTCGCAAAGCCACAGCCGTCTTGGCGACGTTGACCGTCTGACTGTCGAGTGTGCGTAGGAGGGCCTCGTCGCTCGATTCGCGCAGGCCAGGTCGTAAGAGGCGTTCCCTACAAACAACCGTGGCGCGTTCGGCGTAGGGGCCCCGTGAGGGCGGCGGCGCGACGCTGCCCGGGTACCGTCGACTGCTGAGTTCTGCGTCCATACGCTCGCAATCGAGGGTGCGGGACCACGCACGTGGCCGTGTAGCGCGCGGCGCCGGATCCGAGCTGAAGGACAACGGGCGCGGTTGCGCAGGGGCAGACTCGGCAGCCTGGAATCGCTGTTCGGGGGGTTGCACGAAGAAATCCATTGCGACTGCTACTCCGACCGCTCGACGGTCGAAGAAAGCTCCAACACCTTGGCGAACATCTTAGCGTTGAACGCATCTTGGCAAAGTTGGGCGTACAGATCCTTCGACAGGTCTTGTTCCGCTGCGTCTGCACCGAGCCGCTCGGGTTTTTTGCGGGTGAGGTTCATCACACGGTTTCCGAACCAAACCCCGAAACCGTACCGAGAAATCAGACGGCCCTCTAGGGTGTCTGACACCAGCAGGACGCCGCTTGAATCGCGGATGATCACCTCTTGGGCGAAGCTGCTGTCCATCACGCCGGGCAAAATCGTCAGGCTGGCCACGAAAACGAGCCACGAGAACGGGTGGGAGGACGCGCTGGTTTCACGCGCGCGCAGGTCCATCACCAATCGGGTTCGAGGGTCGAATTCCGCGACAAGCTCGACGGTTTCGAGGGGGCCACCGCCATCCACCTCTGCGGGCTCTCCGGCACCCACCTCGCTGTGAACCGTGGCGCCCTGGTTCTCAAACAGCTGCGTCACCTTGTCGCACAACACGCCTGCCCTGGCATTGTTGAGCGCGTCGCCCGGGAAGCAGTGGATGTCGAGTTGTGTGTCGAGGAAGTTTTGGACCCGCCTGTCCAGCGCGATCGGCCGATGAAGCCCAGCGAGCGGCTGATACACCCGAACGACGCAGCCTTGGCCGCACACGACCAGCAGCGCGGCGAGGCCAGCCAAGCGAACAGGCGTCGGTAGACATCCCGACCGGGTCGCCTTCATCGATGATCTCCGCCCGGTCCGCGACGGATAGCTAACCTACCCGTCGCCCGGAGGTCGCGGTTGTTTGTCGCTGAGAGGATGGAACCCCCGATCAGGCGAACAGGCCTGGGTCTAGGGCCGTCTCGTCGGCTCCCTGAATGATTTTTCCGTACGCGGTCGCGATGGGCAGCACGTTGCGCACATACCATTTTAGATTCAGCGCTTTGCCTCGCAAATGGGGAGTCTCGCCCCGTTCTGCGATGATTCGTTTTGCGACGACGGCTTGGTCAAGGGCTTCCAACGCCAATTGCACGGTCCCAAACATCTTCAGGAACGGTGTGGCCTGAAGGAGGGCCGCTCCGAGTTTGTCTTGCATTCCCAACATACCCAGTGTCATCGCCGTTTGGCCAAGCGCATTGACGGACTTTTGCACGGCTTCGGCCTCCTCGCCAAAACCCTCGAATGCTGCAGCCATGCAGGCTGCGAGTGCCTCCTGCATCCACGCTTGAAATACCGCGCCGCCTTTTTGTCGGAGTTTTCTGCCAAGAAGGTCAAGCGCCTGGATACCGTTTGTGCCTTCGTAAATGGAGCAAATCTTTGCGTCCCGTACGAGTTGTTCCACTGGGTATTCGCCAATATAGCCGTAGCCGCCGAATACCTGTAGCGCGGTGACGGCCATTTCAAAACCAGTGTCAGTGCAATGCGCCTTGAGGATGGGAACCAAAAGCTCAACTTGGGCCAACTCCGCTTCGTGTCCGACGTCGGATTCAGCGATTTCGAAGCGGTGTACGAGCCGATACATCATGGAGCGCATCAATTCCGCATGCACCTTGAGCGTCATCAGCATGCGCCGCACGTCGGGGTGTGTCGCGATGGGTACTCTGGGCGCCGTGGGATCCTTGAATCGCTCCGCAGACGGCCCCTGCACACGATCGGCGGCGTAGGTCCGCGCATAATGCCAAGCGGCGCTTGCGACGGAAACACCTTGAGCGCCGACCCCGATCCGGGCTTCGTTCATCATCAAGAACATCAGTTCGATGCCGCGATGTTCCGCCCCGACCAACCACGCGCGGCACGGGCCGTTGGCGCCAAGGGCAAGCGTACAGGTCGCTGACCCGTGGATTCCCATTTTCTCTTCAATGCCGACCACTTTGATGTCGTTGCGACTCGTTAGCGCGAACTGGTCGTCGAAATTGAATTTAGGGACCAGGAACAGGGAAAGCCCCTTCACGCCAGGCGGGCTGTCCGGTGTGCGGGCGAGTACCAAGTGAATCACGTTTTCAGCGAGGTCGCTGTCTCCGCCGCTGATGAAGATCTTCTCGCCGACCAGTGTGAACAGACCCGGCTCGTCGAGGCTTGGGACGGCTTTGCAACGGTTTTCGCCCACGTCTGAGCCAGCCCCCGCTTCGGTCAGGCACATGGTGCCGGACCACACACCGGACACGAGCCGGGACGCGACGGGGATCTTCAAGTGTGCCGGGGCGTGGCCGTGAACGACTCGGGCCGCGGCGGCGGTCAAGCCTGGGTACATCTCGAAGGCCATGGATGCGCCGATGAACATCTCGATGACCGCCGTGTACAACGACGGAGGAACGCCCGGACCGCCCACTTCGGGGTCCGCGGAGACGCTGATCCAGCCGCCATCTGCCATCGCTTTCCACGCTTCTTTGAAACCGTCGGGCGTCGTGACGTTGCCTTCGGAGTCCAACTTGCATCCTTGGCGGTCACCCACGGCATTGAGCGGCGCCACGACTTCGCAGGACACGCGGCAGGCTTCGTCGAGCAGGCTTCGGTAGGTGGCTTCGTCGAAGTCTGCCCAGCGAGGCACTTTCTGAAGCTTGACGTCGATATCAAGCTGATCGAACAGGCAAAAAGCGATGTCTTCGAGGTCAGGACGCCATTTGAGGGCTGGCATGGTGGGTCTCCGGACGGGCCGTGTACCGCAAATGCCGCGTTGCTGCGAGGGCGGGATAGGTGTGACCTGAGGGCAAGGCCACTGGAGCCGCTTGAACCGGGCACGCTACTCGGTGACCAATACCGCATCGTCCGACTTGTGGCGCGAGGCTCGATGGGGCTGGTGTACGAGGCCACAGACGTGCGCGATGGGTCACGAGCAGCCATCAAGGTGCTGCTAGACACCGGGTCGGACGACGAGCGACGGCTTCTTGCCGACCTGTTTGACATTGAGGTGGAAGCGCTCAGGCGGATGAATCACCCTATGGCGGCCCGGCTTTTCGGTGAGGGCACGAATCCACGGTGGCTGGCGATGCCGTTTTTCGACGGCGAACGGCTAGGAGATGTTCTTCTTCGTGGCCCATTGCCGTGGACCCGCGTGGTCACCATTGCCCAAGGCTTGTGCGCGGCACTTGGCGCCGCGCACGAAAAGGGAATCATTCACAGGGACGTCAAACCGTCGAACGTGTTGCTACTACCAGGCGACCAGGTAGTTTTGCTCGATTTCGGTGTCGCTCGGTTGTCGGATCGTCACGACCCTACGTCCAGGGCGGACCCCGAGCGTGTGTTTGGGAGCCCGCATACGGTTGCGCCGGAGCAGGTGGGGCGGCTCCCTACGGATGCGCGCACCGACGTGTATGGCCTTGGGATTCTGATGTTCCGCCTACTGTCCGGCACTTGGCCTTACCATGGCGCGGGTCGCCGCCAGACCCTTGAGGCTCACCTGGAGAAGCGGGCCCCCGACGTACGGAAATCCGTGCCTGATGCTGAAATTCCTCATGGACTCGCCACAGTCGTACTGAAGGCGATGGCGCGAATGCCCGAGGAACGTTTCCCGTCGACGAATGCGTTGTCGGCCGCACTTGGCACCGTGGCCAATACCGACGGCCTCGTGGTGTCTGCGCTCGTGGGACTCATTTTTTCTGTACTTATGATCGGTGCAGTGTGGTGGGTGACCGCGAGTTGAGCCTCAGTTGTCGAGTTTGGTGCGATTCACGTCAGGCGTGTCCAGTTCGCTGACGGTCCACAACCAATCATTTTGGTCGTCAAACGCAATCGACTCGCCCTGGAGTTCACTCGGCAGGTCGATTTCGCACGGCTTGCTGTCAAATGCGGCGTCGAAAGGCTGTGCCTGGTCGCGTCTCCACAACCAAGCCGTGCTGCTATACGTACGGACGACAATTCGGTCACCGAGCGGGCTGATGTCGCCGCCTGTTGTGGCGCCACCCGACAGCGGTTCCTGGGAGAAATCGAGGGTCAGGACCTCCTCCAATAGGTCGCTGCCTTCCGTGTGTGGTGCTGGTTTTCGCCACAACGTGGCCGGTCCCGAAGAGTCCTTGGTGAGAATATACAGGTCGTCGTTGACGGGGTCGACCATGAGCGTTTCTGCGTCATGAGGGGCGTCAGGGTACGTCAGAACCATTTCAAAGCCGTCGACTTCGTCTGAGTTGGCGTTCATCGCTGGTTCTTCGATCACGGCGACCCGAACTTCGGATCGATCCAGCGGGTCGTTGTCGCCGATGTCAGCGACGTAAATCCGCGACACGCCATCGGAGTTACTGCGAGAAACTGCGATATCCTCCCAGTCGCGAGCCGTGGCCCACGGAAGGGAAAAGGTACCCGTCACCTCGCCCGAAGTGGAGATGGCCACTACGTCTGGCGGGTTGTTGGCATCTTCGATGACGTACAAGCGGTCGGAATCTACACGACTTTTCGCGACGCCGCTAATTTCATTGAGTGTCGTGGTTGTGACCTCGCCGGTGGCCTTTTGCAGGCCGGTAGTTGGGCATTTCGCGGATTCGACGATCACAGTGAGCGTGGCGGTGGCCGTCGTGTCTCCGGAAATGGCGAGAACATTCACCTCCGCCTCGCCAGAAGCGAGGAAGGTCCAATCCACGTCCGCGCCGGTCGCAGATCCACTGGGGAAGGTCCATTCAAAGGAAGCGTCTTCGTCGGAATCCGCGTGAAAGGACGTGGTGAAGGGGATGTTTCCAACGTCCTCGTCGGCGGACACCGAGATTGTGAACGCGCCCTTGCCAAGAAGCGGACCCCCGCACGCAATCCACCACAGCCAGATCAATTGGGCTCCGTAGCGGTCAGTACCGCCAGCCAAGAAGAGGGGTAAACATGGCGTTCTCGCGCATATTGATCGGCGAGATCGGAGGCCGTCACCTTTTTTTCAACGCCCCAACCCAAGGGTTCCACCAACGCTGAAAGTTCTGTCGGCGCCAGCGGAAATGTCAACGGCTCACCGATGGCGCCCAGCACCGCCGCATGGAGGCGCTGGATGCGATTGCTCGGGGCTTGCCAGAAATCTGCGACCAAGTTCGACCCGCGGCCGACAATGTGGTGAAGCGTGTCGAGCGTCTCCACGACGGCGGGCCGGCTCAAATACATGGTGACGCCCTCCCAAACCACCATCACCCTGCTCCCAAATGGAAATCCGCCGTCTCGAAGCACGTCCGCAAGCCGCTGGCTTTCAAAATCGCAGCTGAGTCGAACGACTTGGGCCGTGGGCATCTTTCGGGCTCTGGCGACCTTCGCGGCAGCGGTGGCGGGGTGGTCGACTTCCCAGAAACGTCCAAGCCCGATACGGTCGGCAAACCGCCACGGCCGGGTGTCGTAGCCGGCGCCGAGCAGCAGTACGTCCGTGACCCCCGACCGAATCGACCGCTCCACTTCGTCGTCGATGAATCGGTGCCGAAGCGCGATGGTATTTCCGAGACCTCGAAACCCGTGTATCAAGGGGCGAGCAACGGGGGCGTACAGCAGGGCGGCTGCGGCGGGGCCGAGAAACCGCTCGGACCAGGGATCTTCGAGAATTCGGTCGGATCGGCGCAGTTCCGCTGCGCGATACCAACAAACTGCCTGGGCCGTCCAGCTGGGTCCGCCTCGCATCTCAGTGTGCCGCCACGGCGGAAGCACCGGCACACACGAACGAGCCTAACAACACCGCAGCTAACAACACGGTGGGAATGGCGACCGCGAAGAACAACTTCCACTTGCTCCACGGCGCAGTTCCGACAAAAATGCCGTTTTGGCCGTTGACGACGACCCGGTAGGGCACGTCACCATACCGGTACGCGCCGATCCATACGGGCAGGAGGATGGGGCGGCCGGCGAGACCATGCGCCACCGAGCTCGTACGCACAGAAATCAAATCGTGGGCCTGGGAAATCGATTCTCCATGAAGGGTGCGCATTTCCTCTTGAGCAGCCTCCCGAAGCCCCGCTTGGGTCTGCGTACTGACTTCGAACGGCTCTTCTGGCGTCGTTCTGGAAAAGGCGCGCGTCTTTTGTTCGTCCCATGAGCCGAGATCACGGAGTTCACTCGGCCGCAAGGCTGCCGACGCTGGAACGACGATTTGTTCGAAGTTCTTGGTTTCCGCGCCGGTGGTAGGGCGCTTTCCAGATTTCGTTGCCGCGGAAACCAGTCCGGCCCAAGTGGTCTCGAGGCGGCCGGACCAGGCCCACGCTGGAACGAGAATGCGACGCAGTGTCACGCGCGACCCCGCAAGATCCGAAGGAAACCACCACGATGACTTCGCAAATTTGTGAAAAGCGGCCTGGGCTGCGGTTTCGTCCACGTCAAAGGGCAACCAGGTTTCGGGCTCCAGGATGGCACCGTCTGGCTTGAACTGGCGCAACGCGCAAGGGTCCGCACCGCAAAACAAACAGCAGGGCAGGGGACGACCCGGCACTGCCGCCATCGAACCGCCACAACCATCGCAACGGACGGCAGAAATCTCTGCGCTCATCGAGACACCGCTGCCATCAACCCGGAGCACAATGCTGCGGCGAATACGACGGACCCCGCTAACAATACGATGGCGGCAACCGCACATCCAACCTTGGCCCACGACCGCGGGACCGTGCCTGCGACCTCGCCAGTCTGGCCATTGACGAGCAACCGCAGCGGACCCTGCGGTCCGCGAACCGATGCGACCCACACGGGCAATAACGACAATCGGATGGCGTGGATTTTCAGTTCTGTTTTTGCTTCCAGGTCGCCATACACGTCCCCAGGCAGCAGGTTTTCCGCTATTTCCTCCAATTCCCGCTTTTCCAATTCCGCGTGGGCGACCCGTTTGGCTTCGTCTTGGGAGACGGTGGGGATCTCGGCAGCCACGCCGGCAACAAGCGCCTCCGTCCAAGGCATGGCTCTGCCCAGGTCGTAGGGTTCCAGGGCGTTGGAATCGGCCTCCACGAGCCCACGGGAGGCCGATACGAGGTGGTCAAACCAATGTTTGTTGTGGGTCCCTGTCGTCGGGAACCATTCCGTTTCTTGCACGACCCGGGTCCGGGTCACCGTCTTGCCATTTTCCCGGGTCGTATACGTCTCGGTGCGATACCAATGAATGCCAACACGCGCGGACCAGTCGCTTTGCGCGTGCGCTTCGTAACGGTAGAAGGGCACGAAAACGCCGTCGATGGCCTCCGCTTTCGCGGCGTTGCGGACGGACTGGGGTGCGAACCATTGGCGTGCGAGAAATGCGCGAAGCAGGTCGCTCGCCTGTTCCCGGGTGACGTCGAACGGGACCACGGAATCGATGGTTTCGATGACGACATCGCTCGCCACCAGCGGGCTGTCGCAAAACGCGCAGCTGGTGGACATTCGGTCGTCGGCGAGCACCACTTCGGCCCCGCATTGTGAGCAGCGTCGAACCGCCATTGCACTGCCACTAACCCGCGGAGCCGGCGCGGATGTCTGCGAGGGTGTCCACGCGACGCAAAGCCGGGCTCAAGCCAGAAGCCAAGGCCACGATTCCGAGCGTGCCGAATCCACCAGCAACCACGGCACCGACCGGGCCGATTGCCGTGGCCAGCAAACCACTTTCCAGTTCGCCGAGTTCATTGGATGCGCCGATGAATACGAACTCCACGGCGCTTACGCGACCCCTCACGGCATCGGGCGTAGCGAGCTGCACGACAATTTGGCGGATCCACACGCTGATTCCGTCCGTCGCCCCGACGAGCACGAGGAACAACAGCGCCGGCAGAAACGTCGTGGAGAGTCCGAATCCGATCGTCGCAAGTCCAAACGCTCCGACCGAGGCGTACAGCGTCCAGCCGATACGACGTGTTGGGGGTCGTGCGGTGATCCACACGGCCATTACGAGGGCACCCACCGCGGGTGCTGCACGCAGCGCGCCGAACCCGACGGGCCCCACGTGCAAGATGTCGCGCGCATAGACCGGCAAGAGCGCCACCGCGCCCCCGAGCAGGACGGCAAACAGGTCGAGGCTGATCGCACCCAGCAGGATTGGGTGGTCGAAGACCAAGCGGAGGCCGGCCATGGCGTCGGACCAAGTCGTCGGCCGTTGCGAGCGGTCGGCGGGCCGGATGGGGCGAACACCCCGCAAGGCGATCAGCCCCAGCGTCAGCAGGCCTGCGGCAACGGCGTAGGCGCCCGTTGTGTCGATGAACGCCGTGCACACGCCGCCCATCGCAGGTCCGAGAATGACCCCGACGCTAAACGTGGTGCTGCTCCATGCGGCGGCGGCGCTGAAGTCCTCCGGTTCGACCAAACTGGGCAGGAGTGCAGGTCCGGCGGCAGCCGACAAGGCCCGGGCGGAACCAAGCACGAGAAGCGTCGCCAAGATGCCGGTGAACGAGGGCACTGCAGCCAGGGACAACAGCCACAAACAGACCGTCCCGAGCCAGGCCCCGGCCCAGGCGACCCAAACAACCCGCTTTCGGTCGTAACGATCGGCGAGCGAGCCGGTGACGGGCCACAGGAACAACAGCGGGAGGAACTGGATTCCACCGACGAGCCCGAGCGCCGTCGTACTGTTGGTGAGCATATAGACCTGCCAGCCGACCGCTACGGACACGATCTGCATGGCCAAGATGCTGAACAACCGGGCAAGTTGGTACCGCACAAAGGACGGCGACGAGAAGGGTGCGGTGCTGCGACTCACCGAATCCGCTCCCACACGTCCCGGGTCGTGCACGGCCCGAGACGATCGATGTCGGCGACCTCATCGACGTCGAAGTGTGTGGGCAGGTGGGCGACGGACAATCCGGCGGCGCGTGCAGCTTGCGTCGCGTCGTGCAATGTGTGCGCCGTGGACCACCGGACCGCTTTGAGGTCGACGGACGCTCGTAGCCCCATCAATACGAAACCGCCGTCTGTAGACGGAATGAAGACCGCACCGGTCTCGGCCAGGGCGTCCGCCGCTGCCACGACGCAACTCGCAGGCAGGTCGGGGCTGTCACCCCCAAGGAAGATCACAGCACGCGCCTCGGTGAGCCCTCGTAGGGTCAGCGCCGTCAATCGGTCGGCAAGGTCTCCCGAACCTTGATCCCAAGATTCGTCTGGCGAAAACGGGTAGGCCGCAACAGGCCCGTCGGTCGCAAGCACACGCCGGAACCCGGCTCGGCCGAGCACATCCCAACAATCCTGTACCATCGCACCGGCGAGTTCTTTCGCCCGTACGGCCCCGAGGCGCTTTGCCAGCCGGGTCTTTGAGGAGGGTCCTGGCGCCCGAGACACCAGGATCGCCAGAATTGGCCCTCGACTCACGTTTCGACCGGAGCCCCGGCGGAAGTCCATGCCCGCCAGCCGCCGTCGAGCGACCACACGTCGGTGTAGCCCATCTCGGCGAGCGACCGGGCGGCAAGCGCGGAGCGGTAGCCGCCACCGCAGTACAACACCAACCTACGCCCTACCTCAGGCAGGCGGCCTTCGATGTCGCGCTCCAGCACGCCGCGCGACAAGAACACGGCTCCGGCGGCATGGCCGGCCGCCCATTCAGATTCCTCACGGACGTCCACGAGATCAAAATCGAATCCGTCCGCTCGCCACGATGCCACCTCGCTGATCGTACATTCCTGTACTTGTTTGCGCGCGGCCTCGCAGACGGCGAGAAATCGGGGATTGTGCTTCAAGACGGTTCCGGAGCCTTTTTCGCACCCGGACCGCCGATGCTGACGGCTTCGAGCCGGTCATAGGTCCGTTCCCCCAGTTTGGCACCCTTGGGTGAAAAGGTCAGCGCGTTCCGTTCTGCGTCGTACGCTGCGAAAAAGCCGATCGCCGCACCGTCCCCATTGTATCCGAGCTGGACGAGCTCCCCGGCTGGGATGAGACCGTTAGCGCCCGTCCGGAGAGGCTCGCCGAGACGGTAGAACCCCTCGCCTTTAAGGGCCACCAACGAGGCGGGCCACGTCGTGTCCTTCACGAGGTACCCCTTCGTTTGAAAGGCCCATTTGTTGGACGTGTTCTTTTGAGGCAACAACACGACCGGCTCGCCGGAATCGCTATGGTTGTGGAAATAGACCAAGCGGCCCGCGGGCACCGCAGTCGTGCGCTCTGGATGCGCACGACTGGTGCGGTACAAACCGCATTTAGGGTATTCGATTTTTGCCATGAATGTCTCCTATCGGCCGAGCAATACGGCCGGCGTTCCGTCCACTACGTAGTACCACCCGATGGAACCCATCCGGTTGTAGATGATCAGCCGTTCTGGCGTGGCATCGGCAACGCGTACATACCCGCTGCGTCGCTCCTTGACTGCACGAACAACGGCGGGCACGTCGAAATCTGGCATGTGCAACACGCCGTTGACCAGCGCGGCACTCGCTGCGGGTCGGCGGGAGTCCACAACCACCCGACCACTCGGGTCCAGAAGGTAGGTATTGATTTGATCCCGCCCGGCAAACTCTTCGGGAACCAACAAGTGCTCGATGAGGTAATCGAAGGTGACGTCTACGCCGACGACCCCGATGGGGTGGTCCTCCGCGTCAAACAGGCCTTGTGCACAAGCGAGCGTCAAACCAACGCCTGACGGGTCTGCAGTAGGTGCGCCCCACGCTGGCCCGTGGTGCCCGATGGCCATGGCGTACGAGGGCAATGCGCGATGGTCGAAACCCGCGGGGAAACCCCCATGCCCCGGGTACACGGCGAAAATCCCCTCCTCCGTGCCAACCCATGCGTACGCCACGGGAACGCCGACTTCCGAAATGGCCCGTTGTGCCCGTTTCGTCGTCCACGTGGCTGCTTCTTCCGAGTGGCTTCTGAGCAGCACCTCGTAAAAGCGCCGCGCCAAGGGTCCTAACGAAGCAGCTTGCCGTGTTCCGGCAGGGGACCAAGTCGCGGGGTTTGGCTCAAATGCGAGTTCACTGAGTGAAACACTGCGCTTGTAGCGGGGCGCGTCGATCAGCGTCACGACCCCGGGCGCGTCGAAATCCGCGGACGGGTGGACCGCAGCACCGGTGCCGGTCGACCCGAACAACCGGTCGGTCGCACTCGTCGCGATGACGGAGAGCAGGCCCTCATACTTGAGAAATTGCCCGTCTATGCTGGACGCTTGCCTGGCAATCGTAGACAAGAGCGACGAAAGTCGTTGCTCCCGGGCTTCACTTGCGGCGAGTTGAAGTTGCGTCCACACGACAATCGTGAACACGAGAACGACCGTGGTCATCGTGAAGGCCGTGACCACAAAAGCCGTGGCCTCGCGGTGTTTCGCCATCCACCGAAAAACACTGTCGATCGGCCCATCCGGTCGGGCGAGGATGGGGTCTCCTCGCAGGTGCCTGCGCACCTCGTCGGCAAGGTCCACGACGGACGCGTAGCGCTGGTCCGTCTCTCTTTTCGTGGCCCGTTCCACGATGGCGGTGATTTCGCGTGTTTGGCGCTTTCCTGCCACGTGAACGAACGGGTCGAGTTCGCCCTCCTGATGGCGGATGACCTGAGCCAGCGCGGTCCTGCCGGTGACGGCGGGGCGGAGCGAAACCAATTCGAAGAGCAGCAGGCCGAGCGAATACGCGTCTGAACGGCCGTCGAGCGTGTCATTGAGGCCCGACGCCTGTTCCGGTGACATGTAGCCGGGCGTACCCATGATGAGGTCGCCCTCGTCCGCCTCTGGAGGTACGCGGACCGGCTCGGGAACCAGGTCGGCACTCCGTCGGGCGATGCCCCAATCCATGACGTACACCTCGCCGAAGGCGCCGACCATAATGTTTTCTGGCTTAATATCGCGATGAACAATTCCCCGGGCATTGGCGTAGGAAATGCCGTCGCATACTCTCAGGAATAGCTCCAGCAGCGCATCTCGGGTGTGACGGTCGGGTCGACCGGTCAACGCGTCGTCGCGCGCTTCTGCGATGATGTCCTGAAGCGTGCGGCCACCGACGAGCTTCATCGTGTAGGCGGTGTCGCCGTCCAGGTCGTAAATCGGGACGATGTTCGGGTGATCGAGTTGTGCCGTAATTCGCGCTTCGGACGTGAACTTGCTGGCCAAAGCGGGTTCGCGAGCGACGTCTTCGCCCATTTGCTTAAACGCGGCCTTGCGGTTGAGAACGCGGTCCTCAACGAGGTGGACGCGCCCCATCGCGCCCTCTCCGACGATCGCAAGAAATTCGTACCGTTGCGACTGCGGCGCTGCGGCGGACTCTCGATTTCCCGGTTGTGCCTCCTCGGCCTCGGAGAGCGACCCGTCGGAGACCCTACGGAACAACGTTCGGCGGCGGGGCAACTCGACGCGCGCTTGGCCGGCGGGGGTCGCTGCGGTAGGGTTGCGCACGGCAGGCGCCGGTGTGCGTCGGGGTGAACGCGGCGTGCCCCGAGCAGGGGGTGGCGCGGGTGTCGCCGACCGAGGGATGGCGACACGTTCCCGAGGCGCGTCTTCCTCGATCCACGTCGCGTCGGGTGGTGGGGACGCGGGAATTTCTACGAAAGTTTCGACGGGGGCGGAGCGGATAGCCTTCCGGACGTCTCGTGCGAACACCTCGGTGATGAGGCCGAACCCTTGCAGGTGCATGACGAAGGCGGCTGGGTCCTCTCGCCCGAGATCGGTCGTGAACTCGTCAAACAGCGCGTCGAAATCCTGCTGAAGCGCCGGCTGAATGAGATCGCGCAGAGCGGAACGGTTCATTGCCCAACGCCTAGTCAGGTTCAATGTGGATGGTGACCGCCTTCGGCAATTCCGCGCGAACCGTTTCTTCGATCCTCTCGATTTCAATCCCAAGACGTCGGGTCATCCGGTTCGTGTACGCGTCGAGCCAAACACGTGCAGCCTCGTCAGACGCTGCGGCGCGCAAGGTCGGCACATCGGTTTCGGTCAGCTCTTTGCTGTTGAGCGCAGCGCCGTTGAAAGCAACTTCGGCCGCCAAGGTCCATGTGGTGGCGCCGGTGACTTCGCTCCGGTGGTGGACAACCCGGTCCACTACGCTGTCCTTCGTCATTACGGTGACAAATCGTTCGATGGAGGTCTGATTGACGGCACGCCCCACGATCAGTCCCCGGTTCTTCTGAATGAGGTACACGGCCAACCAGCCCATCAGACCGGCCACGGCGAGCGTTCCGACGGCGTCCCAGCGCGCGTCGCCGGTGATCGAGGCCAAGCCAACCGCTGCGAGTGCGATGAACACGCCGAACACCGCGGCGCCGTCTTCCAACAGGACTGCGACACCGATAGGGTCCTCCGTCGTCTGAAAGTACGCCCACAAGGACTTGCCTTCTGCTGCGGCGTCGCCCCGGATGCTGTGGATTGCGATCGCCATCGACGCGCTCTCCAGCACCAGCGCGCCACCCAAGATGGCGAGGTTGAGTTGGCTACCGCTGACGGCGGGATGTGTTTCCAGTAGCGCCTCGATGCCGTGGGCGATGCTGACCCCGCACCCTAAGAAAAACATGCCGACGGCGGAGATCAGCGCCCAGACGAAGGCCTCGCGCCCATACCCAAACGGATATTCTTCGTCTGGTGGACGCGCTGCTTTGTGGAGCCCGACCGCGAGCAGGGCTTGGTTCCCGACGTCGGCGACGCTGTGAAGGCCCTCAGAAAGCATGGCCCCTGAGCCGGTCAGGGCAAAGCCGACCAGCTTGGCGACCGCAACCACGGAGTTCGCCACCAGTGCGGAGTACACCGCAAATGCGCTGCCGCCAGCCATGTCGTTAGACGACGTGCTTTTCGACCAGACGCCGCAGACCCACGAGTCCGCCTTGGGCGCCGACCTGACGAGCGACTTCTTTGCCCCCCCTGAAGACGATGAGGGTCGGAATCGACGTGACCTTGTAGGCGCTGGCCGTCTTCATGTTGGTCTGGATGTCGAGTTTGACGCAGCTGAGTTTCGCTTCGTGCTCGGAAGCCAGTGTAGCGACGTGGGGCGCGAGTGCCTTGCAAGGCCCGCACCATTCCGCCCAAAAGTCCACCAACACGACCTTCTCCGACCCTAAAACCTGGTCTTGAAAGTTTCCATCAGTGACATCGTGCACGTTTCCGGCCATGTGGCCCTCCGAAGGTGCCGAGCTAAGCGCGGGTGATGCCATCGGCAAGACGTTAGGCGCACACATGGACCGCGTCGCGGCGCTCGTCGTCCTCGCTGGCTACGCGCTCTCCGCCGTCGCCCTCCTCGTTCCTGGGCGCTTCCCTACGGTTGCGTCGAAGGGTCGCGTGTGGGTTGGCTCTGCGGCCGCCGTGCACCTGGTTTGGTTGCTCGGATCCCTGGTGGACCGCCGTCATCCAGCAGGGCTTGGCGATGCGTTGTCCGCAACTGGGTTCGCTGTCGCAGTGGCCTACGCTTGGGTGGGCCGGAGCCGGTTGGACGCGTTGGGCATGTTTCTCGTTCCCGTTGCGGCGGTCCTCGTAGCGACCTCATTCTTTGTGCCGGCACAGTCGATTCCAGCCATCGCGGAGACGGGTTTCTCGGTGTGGTTGCCCATTCACCTCAGCCTGGTGTTCGCGGGTCTCGGCGGATTTGCGCTATCGTCCGTTGTGGGCTCGGTGTACCTGTGGTCGCGCCAGCGTCTCAAACAGAAACGATTCGCCGGAATGGGTCGCTTGCCCAGCCTGGAGCTGCTCGATCGCGTGCAGTTCCGCGCCATGTTGTTCGGCTTCACCGCGCTGACCTTGGGCATTGCGGCCGGCGGCGCGTGGGCGATCGTGGCGCTGGATCACGACGTGTGGGCCGGCGACCCGAAAGTGTGGTTCACGGTGTGTGTGTGGGGCTGGTACGCAGCTGCGCTACAACTTCGGTTGGTGCTCGGGCGTCGCGGCCGTTGGACGGCGTGGTTTTCCATCTTGGGCTTCGGTGGCATGGTGTTTTCGTTGCTCGGTCTCAATTTCCTCGTCGGTGGGTTTCACGCCTATGGTGGGTGACGCCGATCGCCTCCACGCCGTAGGCCTGTCCCATCGCACGGCCCCGGTAGAGATTCGTGAGCGAATGGCGCTTGATGACGTCGGCTTGCGTGGGCTACTCGTTCGTTTGCGAGAAACGGCCGCCGACGAAGCGCTTGTCGTATCGACCTGTAACCGAACGGAAATCTACACCGTGCCGAGGTCGGCGGATGCGGTTCGAGAAGCGGTCAGTGCCTTCCGAGGTCCAGGTGGGGAACGGCTGGACCCGTATTTGTATTGGTTGCGGGGTCGTGACGTCGTCCAGCATCTGTTTCGGGTCACGTCGTCCCTGGATTCCCTAATTGTAGGCGAGCCTCAGATTCTCGGGCAAATGAAAGAGGCGGTACGGGTCGCCGGCGAGGAGGGGTTGCTCGGCCCGATGCTGCAGCCTTTGGCCCAACGGGCGTTGTGGGTCGCGAAACGGGTACGCACCGAGACCGAAATCGGTCGAAACACGGTGGGCGTAGGCAACGCTGGCGTGGACCTTGCCGCAGAGATTTTCGGTGAGCTGGCTGGACGGCGCGTTTTGCTGCTCGGGACAGGCGAAATGGGGCGACAGGTCGCGAAATCGATGTTGGCGGCTGGCGTGGCGGATTTGCGCGTGACCAATCGCACGTGGGAACATGCCGTAGCGTTGGCGGCCGAGCACGGCGGTAGCGCGGTGCCCTGGGACCGGCTGGACGTGCAACTCGGCGAAGCGGACATTGTGGTGGTCGCCACCGGCGCGCCCACACCCGTGGTGACGGTGTCGATGGTTCAGCGGGCGCTGCGGGACCGTCGATTCCGGCCGATTTGTTTGATCGACCTCGCGGTGCCGCGCAACGTGGACCCCGCCGTGGCGCAGCTGGAGGAGGCCTGGACCTTTGATATTGACGACCTGCATCGGGTTGTTCAACGCGGACGCGAACAACGCAGCGTTGCTGCGACCGAAGCTTTAAAGCTGGTGGACGCTGAGACCGATCGCTACGTCGCGTCGATGGATGCGGTCGATGTCGCCGACGACCTGCGCGACCTTGCCGCATTCGGTGAACAGATGCGGCAGGTCGAGTTGGAGAAATCCAAACGATTGACGGAATCTCTGGACGAACCTGCACGGGCCGCGCTCGAAGCGATGACGAAAGCGTTGGTCAAACGTTTGGTCGCGGGCCAGTTGAATGCGGTGCGCGAGGCGGGTGCCCAAGGCGACCACGAACGACTCGAATTGTTGAGGAAACTGTGGAAGTCCTGAGATTAGCGACCCGCGGCAGTGTGCTCGCCTTGACGCAAAGCGGCCAAGTTGCCGCGGCAATCGTCGCGGCCACCGGTGTGCGCGTGGAGACGATTGTCATCCGAACCCAAGGAGATGCGATCGTCGATCGACCGCTCAGTGAGATCGGAGGAAAAGGGCTGTTCACCAAGGAGATTGAAGAAGCGTTGCTCGCGGGAAATGCCGATTTCGCGGTTCATTCACTCAAGGACTTGCCAGTAGAGGCGCCTGAAGGACTCGTGATCAGCGCCATCCCGCTTCGCGTCGATCCGAGGGATGCGCTCGTGGGTGGAACGTTGGCGAGCTTGCGACAAGGCGCGCGTATCGGCACGGGTTCGCTTCGGCGCCGTCACCAGCTGCTGGCGGCGCGGCCTGACCTCGTCTGTGTCAATATTCGTGGCAACGTCGACACTCGAATTCGGCGACAGCGCGACGGTGATTTCGATGCTGTGGTGCTCGCCGCGGCGGGGTTGATTCGCCTGTCGAGGGCCGCGGACATCGCGGAATGGCTCGATCCCGAAGTCATGGTGCCGGCGGTGGGGCAGGGGGCTTTGGCGTTGCAATGCCGCGCGGACGACCCGGCTACCGCCGCGGTGTTGGCCTCCGTGCATGACGAAGTGACTGCGAACTGCGTCACCGTCGAGCGTGCCTTTCTTGCGGCCATTGGCGGAAGTTGCCATGTGCCAGCGGCCTGCTACGCAACACGGGAGGGGGCGCGGGTCATCGGGTTGGCCTTCTTCTCGGACGATGCGGGTACGGCGCGACGTGCGAGATTGGTGGCGGATCCGCTGCATGTGCATGCGTTGGGGGTCGGGTTGGCAAAGGCCGTTTCCGGGTGAATGGCGATTGGGCGTGATTGCCAAAAGATCGAGTCATGGGGCATAGCGAAGCGGCAGGTTGATTGCCGCTCGCGCACGGGCAGCCTGGTCGGTGTGGTGTAGCGGCCTTCAGGTGGCGCCGAGGCGTCGGGTTCAGCCGCCGTCGAACGGATTCAGCACGCTCACGCCTGTGCCTTCCACGTCGCTCACGTTGCGCGTCACGAGCGTCAGCCCGTAGACGATCGCCGTCGCCGCGAGCAGCGTGTCCACCGTCGGACGCGGGTCGGGCACGTTCAGTCGTCCCCACACCTCCGCGACACGAGCGTCGATCGGGAGGATGCGCGACTCGAAGCTGCCGAGCAGGCCCTGCAGCCAGATCTCGAGGTGGCTCGCTGTGACCTCGTCCTTGCGACGCTTCAACTCGATGCCGCGGCGGATCTCGCCGATCGTGAGCACGCTGAGCCAAGCGTCGTCCTGTCTGCCGGCGGCCCAACGCGCAACGCCGGGGTCGCCACGCGAGCCCTTCCGCATCTCGGAGATGACGTTGGTGTCGAGGAGCCAGCTCACAGCTCGACGTCCCGCGGAACGTCCTTCTGGCGGGCGAAATCTTCTTCGTCGCTCATTTCCGGCATCGCGGCGAGCCACTCCCATAGAGACTTGCCTGCGGCGGGCCCGTGGAGAGCCGCGTACAAGATCGCCCGATGCTCGGCTTCCGCGGAGCGGCCGTTGGCGGCAGCCCGCGCCTTGAGCGCCTCCACCAAGTCGTAGTCGAGGTTGCGTACGATGAGCTGAGCCATTACTGCCTCAATGCTATCGTGATAGCGCCGTTGCCCCGGACCGTCAAGCGGTTGGCGCGTCAGCTTTGCCAGCGCCGTGCTCATCGCCGCCGTCGACACCCCCTCCCCGCTCGACAGGTCCCGGTCTCGTTTTTCACCCCTGGACGCCCTGACTTTTCGGCGCCCCGGGGCCTTTCAAAACGAACGCCCCACCGTAAGGCGACACGCGCCTCAACCATCACAGCGCCAGTGTGACCCGCGGGTAGCGATCACACCCTGCGCCGCACCTACCCGGACAATGCCCATCGTGCGAACAACGCTCCGCCGAGCGCGACCACCACAACGCTGATCAAGCTGAAGCAGCCGCCGCCCAAAAGGATGAAGAGCGTGCGCAATTGAACTGCGTCTGGATTTGGAAGAACGCGCGGCGGCTCCGGCGGGTAAACGCGCACCACACGCGGTTTGTTCCGCTCCCGAGGCGCTTGCGACGTCCGGGTCTGGTCTGATCTCTGGGTCAAAGGCTACCGTTGCTGCGTTAGCGGGGCGCGTGACCTACTTCGGCGCCTTTCTCCTGTCCTTCCTCGCGGCCGCGTTGGCCACGCCGGTGGTGCGCGCCGCGGCGTTGCGGCTTGGCTGGGTCGATGCCCCGGACGCGCGGAAAGTGCACGAGAAAGCCGTTCCGAGGGTAGGTGGCCTCGCCATCGCCTTCGCATACTTCCTTCCGATTTTCGCCGTGTTGATGTTGGACAACCGCGTGCAGGATGCGTTGGCCGGCCGATTGTGGCAGGTGGCCGGACTCGCTGTCGGTGGCGTGCTCATCGTGGCGCTCGGTCTTTGGGACGACCTGCGCGGCCTCAACGCACCGAAGAAGTTCGCGGTGCAGATCGCGGTCGCGGTCCTGTGCTGGTCGATTTTCGAGTTCCGAATCGAACGAATCGCCAACCCGTTCGGCGATCCGATCGAACTCGGGTGGTTTGGGCTGCCGGTCACCGTGTTGTGGTTCGTGGCCGTGGTCAATGCCATCAATCTCATCGACGGACTCGACGGCTTGGCCTCCGGCGTGTCGCTCATCGCGTCATTGACCCTCTTTGTCTTGGCGATTTTGTGGCCGAACCCCGTCGCCGGGTTGAGTTCCATCGCCTTGTCGGGGGCGCTTCTCGGCTTTCTGCTGTACAATTTCAATCCAGCCTCGATTTTCATGGGCGACTCGGGAAGCCTGTTCTTGGGCTTCATCTTGGCGTCGACCGGAATGATCGGTTCGACGAAATCACGAACGATCGTAGCCATCCTGGTGCCGATCATCGCCTTGGGTGTTCCGTTCGCCGATACCGCGCTCGCCGTGGTGCGCCGGGTGCTCGCAGGCAAGTCGCCCTTCGCGGCGGACCGTGGTCATGTGCACCACCGGCTGCTCGCGCTGGGATTTTCACACCGCACGGCGGTGTTGATCCTGTACGGCGCTTGCGTGGCGTGCGCGTTGCTTGCACTCGCTCTTGTCCAGGCCAACGGCACGCAAGCCGGTGTGCTCCTTGCGCTGTGGTTTGCGATTGCCTTTGTCGGCGCGCGTTCCCTCGGACTCGTAGACTTGGCGCGAATGGGTCGTTCGGCGCGCTTTGGCTTGTTGCGGACGCCCCGCCTCGGTGCGCATTTGGCGGAGGCGATGGTGGCGCGCGGGGCCATTCGTGCGGCGACGACGCCGGAGGAAGCGCTCGATGCGCTGCTGACGTGGGCGCGCGCCAGTGACCTCAACGAGGTGGATTGTCGGCTCGTCATCGTCAGCTCGACGGCCACACGCCACTACGAGGCGCGGTGGACGCGGCGCTCCGAGGACACGATTCCGGACGCCAGAATCGTGGAAATTGACTTGGGGTGGGCGCTCGGAGACGTGCGCAGCGAAGGCTCGTTGTCGTTTCGGTGGGCCGCGCTGGCGACCGAGTTGCAGTTGCCCGAGTTGCCCGTGTACGAATGGCTGGGGCTGACCCTTCGCGACCGTGCCCTCCAGTTGAGCGTGTTGCCCGGACCCCGAATGGTACGAACGCGGTCCGATGTCGGCTGATTCTCGCGACCCTTCGGGGCTGACACCTGAGCAACGCTGGTACAGCTACGAGCGTTACCCGTACCTGCTTGCCCGATTCGCGACCTGGGCCCTGGTCGTGTTGGCGGTGGCCTGGTTTGTCACCCGCATCGAAGCCGTGCTCGTGCCTGTGCTCATCGCGCTGGCCATCGCTTACCTGCTCGACCCGGCCGTGGACAGACTGGAGGCCCGAGGTTGGTCGCGAACGCAGGGCGTAGCGTGGGTCTTTTTCGGCATGGTCGTTCTTGCTGTGCTCTTCGTGGCGTTCTTGTACCCACCGCTCGCGAAGCAGGTCGGGCTCGTTCTCATTCGGCTTCCCGAGATCGCCAACATTGTCGATCACGAGGTGCTCCCCTGGGTGGAGGTCACCTTTGGCGTCGCTGTTCCCGACTCCATGGGTTCAGCCCTTGAACTGGCGCGTCAACAGATTCCTTCGCTTGCCAAGCCACTGGCCGGTGCCGCCGGGGAGTTGTGGTCGCGGGTTGGGACCTTGGTCGCCAGCCTGATCAACCTCGTGCTCGTCCCGGTGCTGACTGCGTTTTTCCTTCGGGATTTCGACCGACTCCGGCTTGCGGCCTTCGATTTGGTGCCGCCGGACCTGAGGCCGGGGTTTGCCCGTCGGCTGACCGCGATGGACGAAGTCGTGGGCGCGTGGTTTCGCGGCCAGGTGGAGGTCGCGGGCGTCTTGTCCGTGGCCTATGGGTTGGGACTCGCGGTGGTGTTCGGCGTCGCAGGGATTGGACCCCTGACGGGCCTTGCGATCGGCGTGCTCACCGGTTGGCTCAACGTCATTCCCTACTTTGGTCCGCTCATCGGGATGTTCCTCGCGGTGAGCCATGTGTTGTTGTGGTGGTCTGGTATGGGACCGCTGCTCGGCGTGGTCGGTGTGTTTGTGGGGGTTCAGCAGCTTGAGGCGTACGTGGTGACGCCGAGGCTTGTCGGCGACAAAGTCGGGCTGCCCCCGGTCGTCGTCATCTTGTCGTTGTTGCTGGGCGGGCAGTTGCTCGGACTTGTGGGGCTGCTGTTGGCGCTGCCTCTCGCTGGCGTGTTGCGGGTCTGGCTCCCCGATCTCATCGACGCGTGGCGTGCCTCGGAACTGTTTTCAGGCAAACTTCGAGCTGCACAAAAGCCGGATTCCGTGTCGCCTCCGGGGGATGATTCCGGCTGACCCCGGAACAGGTCTTTGACGCCTCCACGGCCCGGATCGGAGTAGACTGAACGCGAGGTGCGTATGTGGTCGTTTGCGATGCTGGCTTGCGCCGTCGAAACGCAACCCGCCGACGTCAACGGGCAGCCAGTCGATCCGGAGTCCCCGACGACCCCGGAGGAGATCCCGCCGACCACCGATCCGGCCCCTGGCGGCACTGGTGGCACCGTGGTTGCCGGCCCCGCGCTGACGGTGGAATTCCCGGTGTGGGACCCGATGGGGGACACCGAATTTTCTGCTACCCTCGCGGGCGAGGCCGACGACGTTTGGCTGGAGGACATGAGCGGCGAACGGTTCGTTACCTTCAACCCGGCTGAACCGCTGACGTGGGATGGCCGCGACGAAGCTGGGGCTTGGGCCGCCACAGGGAGCTACACGCTGGTAGCGTCGGGTCCAGGCGGAGAGGCTACCGTCCAGATTCGGTTGGTGCGCCCCGGAATTGTGGCTGCCACATGGATCTCTGCCGGCATGGAGCCGTTGTTCTGGTCGTCAGACGGCACATTGCAAGACGAGTTGTTGCCGTTCGTCACCGTCGAGGCCATTGATGACGCCTCCGGCATCCTTGTGTTCCCGGCAGTGAGCGCCGACTTGCTCCACGCACCGGATGCGCTCATGGCGAGCCCAGTCGCATTGCCGTGGAATGAAGCCCCGGTGCTCAGCCTCGACCCGGCCGCAGTGTCGTCGATCGGAAATACCGGTTTCGAATTCGGAGACATCGAGGTCACGGTTGATGGCGGTACGGTTCTGTCCGGCAGCCCGGTCCAGTTCGGCGTTCCCATTGAGATCCAGTGGACCGACGCCGCGGCGCTTACGGTCGAAGAGGGCGACATCACGGTCCGCTTCCATGTGGCCGGTCATGAAGTGACGACGCTGGCTGTCCCGTACCGGATGTACCGGCTGTTGGGACCGGTAGACATGGGCCGGGAAGGCCTGACTTACCATGCGTGGACGTCGATGATCGACCCGGCGCTACGCGCCATCGATGGTGTTGAGGCGGAACACGATGCTGTCGCCAGCGCGGTGACCGAATGGGTCTACTACGATCTTGGCCTGACCTACGATACGATGTTCGGCGCTTCGAAATACAGTGAGTACGGTGGTTTTTCCTGGGACGAGCCGCGCTTTTACGCGCGCGACTTTCTCACGAGGGCCTTCGGAAACGTGATCAATTGTTCGGACGCGGGCAATATCGTCATTACGTACGCCAATATGCTGGGCGCTCCGCTACATCATATTGTTATTCTCGAGAACTACGACCTGAATTTCCTCCTTGCCATCGGAGGCGACGATTTTGTGAGCTGCCCCTTCGGCCCGGGTGTGTGTGGCTTCAGCTACCATGCGGTGGCCACCGACGACGGTGCGGTCACGGTTTGGGACGCGACGGCGGCCGTAGACGGTGACGAGGACCCAGGCCAGACCCCGAACACTTTGCTGCTGGTCCAGGCGCTTACAGGGGAGGATTATTTATTCCGACTCGTGCGTTCTGGGTTCGCAGAATATGACTATGAATCCGTGGTGGAGTTGCAATGATCACGATCCTATTGGCATTCAGTGCGTATGCTTCGCAGCCGATGTGGGCGGGTGTTCCGTTGGTCGCGCTGCCTGGTGTCGGTTTGGGCACGCCTTCGTTCAGCCTGAGCGAGCCCGAGTGGCGTGCGCGTTTGGGAGATCACGGGTTGGTTCGTGTCGCGTTGTTCGACGACGAAGCGACCGCCTCAACGGCGTTTGCATGGTGGTCGAAATCGGCCGCCACGACCTGGCCGTTGACCAGCCCCAGCGGGGTAATTGCCGACGAAGTGGCCGGCGACGCGGACCTGGGCCTGCTCGTCCGGGATCGAAATGTCGTATTCTTTGTTTCGGATCCAAACGGGCATGCGGACGACGTTGTTGCGGCTTTGCGGTTGACGCTGACGACGGACAGTTCGTCGGCTGTCGCCGTGAAACAATCGTTTGGTGGCGTGGACTATGGGTGGAACGGGGTTGGACGCCGCGTTCAGTAAGGGCCCGCGCAAAAATAAGTTGCAGCATCGAGGGCTCGATGGCGCCCGCCGCGCAAGGCGCGGGGTGCAGCCGAACCGAGGAGTACGTGGCGTACTTCGCAGGTTCGGCGGGGTCCCCGCAACGCAGCGCCGCGGGATGCCAGCGAGT
>CAMASI010000044.1 GCA_945861065.1 Klebsiella pneumoniae
TTAGCCTGGCACCTAGACAATTCGCCGCGGCAGCGTAGTCGAGCGCTTCACCTGAAAGCGCACACCACGTCCAGTCGCGCAGTCCATTGGGACGGTTCGTTCGAGCTAACCGCTAACGGCTGACAGCTGACAGCTTGTTCGAGGTCTAGGTCTAGGCCAGGACGAGTGCCAGCATGACTACGGCGAGCGTCACGACGGCGCCCGCGAGTAGTGCGATGGCGACAAAGAACAGCGCTGCTTGCCCCAATGCGGTGGCGGTGACGCCGGTGGCCTTCGGCGAAGGTGCGGCATTCGGGTGGGCGGGCAATGGCGTACCCAGGTCCTCGAACAGGTCTCGTGAATCCAACTGCACCCGATTCGCCTCGTCTTCGTTGACCGTACGGCCTACCAGCGACCCGCCCACGTTGCGCGGTCCGTGGTGATGTTGAGCCCGCGCCCAACGAGCATGGGTCGGTCCGGGAATCGTATCCGCGATTCGATCACATCGGGCCTGGACCTCTGCGGCCGTCGGACGTGAGGGTGCTTCGTAGGCTAACAAGTCCCGAAGCAGATCCTTGACGTCGGAAGCCGCACTGATGCGCTCCAAACGCTCCAAGATAAACGGTTCGTACCGTTCAGCCGAGGCGGTCACCTGAAACTGCTGCTGCAGCGCAATCCCCTGAAATAGCCTCTCACCTACGAGCAACCGGTACAGGGTGACGCCCAACGCGTAGATGTCGCTGCGTTCCGTCTGTTCGCCTTTCGTGTAGGATTCCGGTGCAGCGTAGCCAGGGGTGAAGGGCATGTCGCCGACGGCCGTGTCGGCGTTTCGGTAGAGTTGGGTCGTTCGCGCAATGCCGAAATCCAGTAGCTTGACCTCACCATGCCGCGACAATCGAACGTTTTCCGGCTTGATGTCCCGATGTACGAGGTGCAGTGGCTGCCCCGTCTCGGGACTCAGCGTGTTCCAGGCGCAGTCCAACGCACCCGCCAGCTCCCCGACGATGCCGACAACAGCACGAGACGGCAGCAGAGAATCAGGTCGGGTGCAGACGCTGATGTCGATTCCCTCGACGTACTCAGTGACCAGGGCCAACCGGCCGTCGATACGCGTCAGTTCGCGGACGGCCAGGATGCAGGGATGTTGCAGCGCGGCCAACATTCTGCCTTCGTCCGACAGCCGAAGGACGGCCTGACCATCCTCTTCAAGGTCCACCTTGAGGACTTTGACGGCGACACGGCGCGCAAGCCCACCTGGCCGGTTTTGGGTGGCCAAGTACACTTCGGCGAAACCGCCCTTTCCCAGGCAGGCATGAAACGTAAATGAGAAACGATTTCCCATCGGGCGTCGTGTACCTCGGCGCGGTACCCATGGCCGTGTTCCTTCGGCGTATCGTACTCCTCTGGTTTGGCGTGCTGGGCCTTTACCAGGGCGGCCAATCCGCAATCTGGATGGTCCAGTCGCTCCAAAATCTGACGTGGGAGATCGGATTCTACGGGGCGCCCTCCGTACACACGTCCGCCGCCCTCGCCTGGAGCCTGCTCATGGGCGTGGTCGCCATCGGAGGGTGGTCCGGCGCAATCGCGTTCGCCGCAGGCTCCGCATGGGGCACACCCATGCTGATTCTCGTGACCATTCTCTCCATCGATACTACGACGGACGCTGTTGGAACCGCGACCCTCATGGTCCTCGCGATGATCGTCGCTGAGCCCCTCGCGTTGCGTTTAGCCGCGGCGTTGCAACAAGACGACAGCGACCGTCAGTGACTTGAAAGCGTGGAGGCTAGCGCCACCGCCTCGTCCGCTTCCATGACCGGAAGGCGCATCGAACTCCCGGCAAGCCGCACTTCCACGACGGCCAGCTTCAACCGGCGCAACCAGGGTCCTTGCCGGACATGAACGGCCTGAATTCGAGAACGCGGCGCCACGACAACTTCCTTTCGGAGCACACCAACCCGCGACAGGACGTGCCCTTCGGTCAAGCGCCAACCTGCCGCGCGGATCCCTCGCCACGCCAAGTAGGCCCCAACTGGTGGCCCTGCCCACAAGGCAAACGCCGGTCCACCGACCGCAAAAGAGGCCGCCGTTGCGATCACTGTCCAGGACAACGCTGAGCTGATGACCGCTCGTCGGATCGCCCTCGGCGACGCCGGCAAATAGGTCGCCGTAAGGGGATCGATTTCCAGACCCGGGACGAGGTGGCGCAGAAGCGCGCTCGGGTCGTCCACGACTGGTACAACCGCTTCAGCTTTGTCCACGCCGCCCGCACCTTCCCTCGCAGCAGCAGTCTCCACAGCTACCGTGGAAAAACCCAAGCGGCGGGCCAGCCACGGCGTGCGAATGTGCACGCTCTGGATGCGGCGCTGCGACAGATCCACCCGTCTACGTACGAACAAGCCGCTTTCGGCGACGAGCGCATCGCCGCGACGTGTCAGCCGAAAGCCGTGATGCGTCAGCAACGAAAAAACGATTCCGGCCCACCATGCGGTGGTGAGCGCGGCCAACATCAACAACACCGTCCCGAACCCGCCGAAACGGACCATGTCGGCACCCAATGCACTCGGATCGCGGACCTGAACCCACTCCGCCATACCGCCGAAGACCAGGGCCACCGCACCAAGCCGCCCCGACGCCATGCCATACCTGACGAGGTCGAGCCACGAGTTGGTCACCACCACCTCTGCCCGCTCCTCCGCGGGCCCCGCAGTCCGCGCAGCCAGCAAACGGGCGACCAAGGCGACAGCGTCGGCCTCCCCCAACGCATTCAGCCTCCCCTCGACCTCCGAGCCCGCTGCCGTCTCAACTCGCACCTCGACGACACGGAACACCCGATGCAAAATCCCCTGAACGGATTCCACATTCTGTACCTTGCCGGCCGCAAGCACACGAACTTGCTGGTCCAACCATCCCGTGC
Source organism: Klebsiella pneumoniae (assembly GCA_945861065.1). Classification (GTDB taxonomy): domain Bacteria; phylum Myxococcota_A; class UBA796; order UBA796; genus SXOB01. Next base: position 2,894 of record CAMASI010000044.1, read on the forward strand.
GAATTTCGAGCCTTCCTTCCACCAGTCGCCAGCGCAACGTCGCTTGGGAGACGACCGCGCCCACAACCGCTCCGCCGAAGGCGAGCAACGCCGAACCTACGATGAAGGTGCCCGCATCCCCAAAGGGCGCGCCCCCGAACCAAGCCGCAAGCAAGAATGGCCAAAAGCCTCGAACCAACCCCCATGCGCGAGGCGCCACGTTGACCAGAATGGACGCCGGGTGCAGCGCATTCCACGAATCGTCCTCAGACACCCGCGTCGCCACGACCGCCGATCAACCGATCTCGAAGCTGTCGCGCCACCTCAAGGTCCAAGCCGGGGACCGTCCCTTCGTCGCGGGCGCCGCTCGCCGTGCTGACGACCACCCGCGCCAAACCGAACCATCGCTCAAGCATGCCCTGACGCAGGTCTACGTGCTGGATGCGACTGGTCGGGATCGTCGTAATGGTGCGACCCAACACACCTCGCGCGATGATCACGTCGTTGTCTCGCACGGCGTAGCCCCACGACTCCCAAGCCAGTGCCGGCCACCACACGAGCCCGACATATGAGAGGAAGGCAAAGGCACCGCCCAACGCCAAGCCGGGCAGTCCCCAGAACCACCAACCTCCGATTGCCGCGCACACAGACAGCGGCAGTCGAAAAAGTACGAAGCCCAACAGCGCGTGCGCATAGAACAGCGCCCGCGCTCGGGGTGGCAGTGGCGTCAACTCGTCCATCTGCACCACCCACAACGCGCGGAACTGCCTCCCGTCAAGGGTTCTGCGTCATTGTCTTCCGAACAACCACGCCACTTTGCTCCGAAAGCTCCGTTGCGGACGGCCTGAGGGGTCGAGCTTCCAACCGCGCAAGTTGATGCTCCCGTTCACCGAGTTGCATCGTCAACATGAAAAGCGCACCGCACAGCGCGAGAAGCAGCCCTTCCGGCCGCCAACTCCGCTCCACCGCGGGGCCGACGGGGCCGATCACGTCAGGGACCCGCCGGCGCACGGCTACAATCGTCGCCAACTCGTCATCCACGTCTCGTACCATTGGCCACCCCTGCCTCGCTCCTCGGCACGATGCCGGGGCAGGTATAGGCGCGACGAGCGTGCGCTGGACCACCACTCGCCGTTAGGGCCCCGTAGGGTGTTGGTCCCCGAACCCGATGTGGTGGATTCTAGCGCCATTTGTGGCCAACGCGGCGCCGATTCCCGTCGAACTCCCCGAGGGGGTCGATGGAATCGTGTGGACAGAAGCGCTCCAACTTTCCGGGCTCGCGACGGGTTCCAATCACTCCGGCGTTTGGGTACGCTTGGTCGACGACGGCGCCACCTGGCGAATTGAGGCGCATGCCGCAGACGGCTCAATTCGGACCGCGCAGGTTCCCACACCCATCGACGACCACGCCCGCGAAGAAGTCGCGGCGTTGGCCCGTTCTTTGCTCCGCGGCAGCCCTCTGCTTGTTCTGCCGCCGCTCGTTTCCGCCCCAGAGCACGTTCAACGCGTAGCGCCACGCAAGCAGCCCTCTCCTCTCGATCCGCCCCAAGTCATCGTCGATTCCAAACCCGTCCCAGCGCCGGCGGAACCCCAACCACCGGTGGGTCACGGTGTCGCCGACCGGCGTCCGCCCGACCCCGTCTCGACTTGGTGGACGGGCGACGACGCCGTTGTGGTCGAGGCCCCAATGCCCGTCGAGTTTCCAATCGGAGCCTGGGTGGCTTTCCTCGCGGAAGGCGTCGCTCGTCCCGGCTCCCCACTTGGGCCCTCGTTTTCCGTCTCGTCCGGACTCAATGCGAAATTCGTCGCAGTCGGACTCAGTGCGACGTGGTCCCCGACGACTTCGATCCCAGCGGTGTCTGACTCGGCCTCCATGGCGGCAGTCGGCTCAGCGTTTGGCGTGTTCTTCGTGCCCATCGACGTCCTGAGATTGGGCGCTCATGTGGGGGTCGACCGAAGGACCTGGTTTGACGCGGGCGACACGGTCCTCGTCGCGGCCGTACCCTGGGTCGGCGGGAGCCTGTCCCTGCCAGTGGCCGTCCACAACGCAGTTGACGTTGCCCCGACCCTGCGTTGGACAACGGACCTGCGACAATCGCAGGTGGTGCTTGACGGCTTTACATTGGGCGCATTGCCTACGACAGCGCTGTGCGCAGGGCTGAACGTGGCGGTCCACTCATTCCATTGAAAAAGCCCCGAATCCTCGGAACCTTTCCCATTCAAAGCGGCACCTAGTCCACAGATGCACCTCGACACGTCACTGGTTCGGGCCGCCCGCGAGGGCACCCCTGCTGACATGGGCCGCCTACTCGACCAGTGGGTACCCGTGGTGATCGCTTGGTGTGCGCGATTGGGCGGACCCTCGGTCAACGCGGAAGACGCAGCGCAAGACGTATTCGAACTTGTACTTGATCGCTTGGACAGCTTGCGCGAGCCGGAGGCATTTCCATCATGGCTCTTCGGAATCACACGCCGCGTGCTCGCTCAGCATCGTCGGCGCGCTTGGTTGCGCAAATGGGTGCCCGGCGTTCCGGCGGACGGTGTGGATCCCAAGCCCGACCCCCAGCGGGAGAGCGAGGGCGCCCAGTTGAGCGCACGTGTTCGCCGCGCGTTGGCATCGCTACCCGTGCACCACAGAGAGGTGCTCGTGTTGTGTGACCTCGAAGAGCGCGCCGACAGCGAAGTCGCCACCTTACTCGAACTTCCACGCAATACGGTCAAGAGCCGGCTGCATCGGGCACGCGCGTCGTTGCGTGTTCAGCTTGCCGACCTTGCGCCCGTAGACGAACAACTGCTGGGCACGCTCAGCGGAGGTGAGCCTTGATCTGGACCGATTTGGCCCGGCGAGTCGCCAATGACACGGCCCCCAGGGCAGACGCGGTGAGTCGCGTTCGCACCGCGCTTCAGGCGCATGTCCAGCCGACCACAGCGTTGCTGGGAGCGGCCTTCCCGGCCTCAACCGTAGACGCGACGCAACGGGTGCGGGAAGGTCTCGTACGTCGTCGCGCGGCGCCCTCGCGCGGCCGGGTTGTGTTCTTCGGCTTCGGCGCAGTTGCGGGTTTGGCAACGATGCTGCTCTTCGTGTCCGTTCCGGTTGTCCCTGTACAATCCACGGTGACGCTCGCGGCAGGCGCCATCACCCTTTCTGACACGGTGTCCGTCGTCGCCGCCGGTTCCGGCGCAGCCACTGGGTCGGCGAGTGCGTGGCGTATCGCCTGGGACAATGGTCGGGTCGACGTCGGTGTGACACCGGAGGTCGGCGCCGTTGTGGCCGTCGAGACCCGGGAAGCCAGGGTCGAAGTCGTAGGCACCGAGTTCTCCGTCGATCGCAATGCGCTTGGTACCGCGGTGGATGTGCAACACGGAATCGTTCGCGTCACCTGTTTTGCGGACGGTTCCGTGCATGAACTCGTCGCCGGAGACGCACTGACTTGCATTCCGACGTCTGCGTCGGGCTTGCTCGGTCGGGCGTCGTCCCTCTCGGACGCGCAAGGCGCCGTGGACGACGTACTCGCGACGCTCGACGCCGCCGCCCTGCTTCCTGCCGATGCGCCGGTTCATTCGGAGATCCTGTTTCAGCGCGCGGCGGCATTGGTTCAAGCCGGAAGGCTCGCCGAGGCGGCTGTCGCATTGCACGAAGTGATTGTACAACCCGCAGGGGCCCGGTCCGACGACGCCCGCACATTGGCGGTTCAGGTCGCCCTCGTGTCTGGAAATTGTGTTCAAGCCAAAACAATTCTTGCCGAAATGGGTTCCGAGCACGATGATTTGAGTGCGAGAGTCAACGCTTGCATCGGAGGTGCACAATGAGCATCCGATCGACCAGACATCCAAGTCAAAATGGCGTCGTAGACCGGGCACTCGGATTGCTTCTGGGCTGGAGCCTCATGGGCGGTAGCGGCGCGCTGCTATTCGCGCTGTCGGGACCGCTGTAGACGGCTCAGTGAGCGCCTTTTTTTGGCCGTAATGTCGCGCCCACTTCCACGTGCGCATTCCATGAGGCCGCCGCGTAGCCGTTGTCCACCGGCACCATCGTGATGCAATCCTCGACCGGGCACACGATCTGGCACAGGTTGCAGCCCACGCATTCCGACTCGTCCACCACGGGAACGCGGATCGTACCGTCGACGTCCTGGTGGATGCACTGGTGGGCGCCGTCGTGGCAGGCGACCAGGCACAACTGGCACCCGATGCACTTCGACGCGTCGATCTTCGCGACCGTCTCGTAGTTAAGGTCCAGCGCCCCCCATTCCGAGAACGCTGGCACCGCGCGCCCGACAACGTCGTCCATCCGCGCCATGCCGTGGTCGCGCATGTACTGGTTCAGCCCCTCGATCATGTCGTCGACAATGCCGTAGCCGCGCAACATGACCTCGGTACAGACCTGGACGTTGGTCGCGCCGAGCAGCAGGAACTCGACAGCGTCTCGCCAGTTGGTGACCCCGCCGATGCCGGACACGGGAACCCGGAACTCCTCGTTTCTCGCTAGCGCACCGACCATATGCAGAGCGATCGGACGGACCGCAGCGCCGCAGTAGCCACCGTTCGTCGATGCATTGCCCACCGCCGGCAGCGGCACGAATCGGTCGATATCGACGCCGATCAAGCTCTTGATCGTGTTGATGAGACTGACGCCGTCGGCCCCACCGCGCTGGGCGGCGAGCCCGTGCGGCACGATGTCAGACACATTCGGCGTGAGTTTGACGAGCACAGGGACCTTGGCGAACTCTTTCGCCCAGCCGGTGATTCGTTCGTTCACCTTGGGCTCCTGGCCAACCGCCGACCCCATGCCCCGTTCACACATGCCGTGCGGGCACCCGAAATTGAGCTCGAGTCCGTCGGCGCCTGCGTCTTCCGACCGCGCGATGAACTCCTTCCACTCGTCCCGCGTCTCCACCATCAGGCTGACGATGACGGCGTGCTTGGGGAAGCGTTTCTTGACCTCGGCGATCTCGCGGAAGTTCGTGTCCAACGGGCGATCGGTAATGAGCTCGATGTTATTGAAACCCACGCCCGCGTTGCCCTTCCACCGGATGGCGCCGAAGCGGCTGGACACGTTTTGGATGGGCGCGCCCAGCGTCTTCCACACGGCGCCGCCCCAGCCAGCGTCGAACGCACGCATCACCTGACCGCCGGAGTTGGCGGGAGGCGCACTCGCCAGCCAGAACGGGTTGGGCGACGTGATTCCGCCGCAGGTCGAAGTCAAGTCCGGCATCAGTTTCCCCCCAACATGCGATGAATCGCCTCGGCGGCGTCGCGACCCTCGGCAACCGCGTTGACCACTTCCTTGCCCCCGTTCCGGCAGTCACCGCCGGCGAAGACGCGTTCATGTCCGGTGCGGCCGGAGGCATCCGTGACGATCACACCTCGATCTACGGCAACGCCCGGGATTGTTGCCACCAGCGACCCGAGTTTGCCTTGACCGATGGCGAGAATCGCCAAATCACAGGGCAGTTCGCGCTCCGTGCCCGGCAGCGCCTTTCGATCGGGACCAGCATCTGCCACCCGAACTGCCGTCACCCGGCCTGTCCCCGCAAACCCCAGCGGCACGGAGGACCACGCGGCAGACGCGCCCTCCTCCTTGGCCACGCCCCATTCGTGTTCGTAGCCGCTCATCGTCGCTTCGGTCCCTCGGTACACCAGTGTCACTGTGGGCACACCGAGGCCGAGCAACTCCCGGACGACGTCCACGGCGGTATTGCCGCCGCCGATCACCGCGGCGCGACGTACGCCGCGCAAGTCCACCGTCGCGAGTTTCATCTGCTCGATAAAGGCGGTCGCGCCCCACACACCGCTCAACTCGTCACCGGCGAGTCGGGTGTCGCCGCCCAGACCGAAGCCAAGGAACAGGGCGTCGTGCCGGGCCAGCAGGTCGTCCCAGCTGCGGTCCCGGGGCACGAGCACGCCGCCCTTCCAGTCGATTCCGCCGATGGACAGGACCCGTTCCGCCTCTTCTACGGACGCCTCCGCCCGGAGCTTGTACGGCGCCACACCGGTGGTGTTCAGGCCACCCGGCCGCGTCCGCCCGTCGTAAATCGTGACCGCATGGCCGAAGCGCCGCAAACGATGGGCGGCAGCGAGGCCTGCGGGACCGCCACCGATGATTCCAACTCTCTTGCCGCTGGCAGCACCCGCCTCGAAAAACGTGCGGTCGGCTTGGGCATCGGTCGCGAACCGCTGGAGCCGTCCGATCTGGATCGGTGGAACGCCCATTTCGTTGTACACGCAGTCACCGACGCACAGCACCTCCACCGGACAGACGCGCGCGCAGGACTGGCCGAGGATGTTGCTGGTCAGGATCGTTCTCGCGGCGCCTTCCACGTTTTGCGTGGCGATCTTGCGGATGAAGCTGGGGATGTCGATGGCGGTGGGGCAGGCCTTGATGCACGGCGCGTCGTAGCAGCCGAGGCAACGGTTCGCCTCGACCGCCGCTTGCGCTGCCGTGTAGGCGGGCTTGTAGTCGTCGAACACGGATTCGGATCGGTTGGAGGGGAGAGAGGACATGTTCGGGGTGCCCTGGGAGGAGGTTTTGAACATCGTATCACCCTACCGTCGCGGTAGAAGGCGAAGCGAGGGATGCATGTGGTTGCGCGATGTGGTCGTAGACGTCGACGGCGACGAGCAGCACGCAGACGTGCACATTGTTGGTGACGTCATCGGAACTGTCTGTTCGCCGAGCACCCAGGGTGCCGCAGATCGGCGGGGCGGGCGCCTCACGCCCGCTTTGGCCGAGCCCCACGTGCATCTCGACGCCGCGCTGCTGGGAGTTCGGGCGCCAAATCGAAGCGGGACGCTCAGGGAGGGGATCGCCAACTGGGCCAGGCTTCGGGAGGGACTTTCCGCCGAAGACGTGCTCGCCCGTGCCTCCGAAACACTCACCATGTACCGGGCGAACGGTGTGTTCCGGGTGCGCACCCACGTAGACACTGGCAGCGCCGTAGCGGTCGACACGCTGTTGGCTCTACGCGAATCTGCTGCCGAGAGGGGCACGACGCTTCAGGTCGTCGCTTTCCCACAAGAGGGAATCCTGCGCGCCCCCGAGCGCCGACGGTTGTGGGAGGAGGCCGTGGCAAAGGGATGCGACGCGGTGGGCTGCATCCCCCACTTCGAGCGCACCACCGAGGAGGGCCACGCCTCGGTGCGACTCGCCTTCGACCTTGCCGAGCGCCACGACCTCCCCGTCGACCTGCACTGTGACGAGACCGACGATCCGTGGAGCCGGAACCTGGAAGTCGCCTGTGCGCTGGCCATCGATCGAGGCTGGCAGGGCAGAGTCGTCACGGGCCACTGCACCGCCCTTCATGGCATGCCCGGTCCCTACGTCGCGAAGGTCGCCGAGTTGGCCGCGGAGGCTGGGGTGCAAATCGTCGTCAATCCGCTCGACAACACGGTCCTACAAGGACGATTCGACACGGGGCCCGTACGCCGCGGAATCGCGCCGGTGAAGGCGTTGTGGGCGGCCGGCGTGAGCGTGGGCATCGGTCACGACTCGGTCGTGGACCCGTGGTACCGCCTCGGCACCGCGCACTTGCTCGACCCGGCTTGGCTGCTGGTACACGTGGGTCACCTCACGTCGGAGGAGGAGATGCGGCGGGTGTTTCGGACGCTGGTCTTCGAAAACCACCTACCGTTTGGGGGAGCGCCACGGGTAGAGGTCGGCGCGGTCGGGCCCTGGATGTGGTGGAAGGACGCAGACCCCGTGGAGATTCTGCGGACGCGCGCGGTGCCGGAGCGCGTGGGCTAAACCATCGCCTGTGTCATTCGGGCCTCCGTTTCAGCCAAACAACTGCTGGTCCAAATGATCGAGCCCTCGGTCCGCAATCGCAAGTCCGTGGTTCAACTCGCTTTCGGTGATGCACAGCGGCGGGTTGCACATGAACGAACTGCCCTGAACCAATGTGTACAGGCCTTCGGCGCGGAAGAATTTCCCGAGCCAGCCGGTCAGCGCATGCGTCTCGTTGTAGTTGCAGAGCGGCGTTCCTTGCCGGTCTCCGGCCAGTTCCACGATTCCGAACAGCCCGATGTTTCGCGTCGCCCGCACGCTCGGATGGCGGGCCGCCAAGGCCGCGAGTTTGTCCTGCAGCACCAAACCCATGGCGGCAGAGCGCTCGACAAGACCCTCCTCCTCCATCACGTCGAGCACCGCCATGGCGACTTCGAGGCAGAACGGGTGGGCATTGTAGGTCAGGCCGCCCCAGAACACGTTGTGATCGAAGTGATCGGCGATGTGGCGCCGCACCGCCATCGCACCGAGCGGCACGTAGGAACTGGTCAGCCCTTTGGCCATCGTCAGGATGTCGGGAACGATGTCGCCGTGCTCGAAGGCGAACCACTTGCCCGTCCGCCCGAATCCGCACATGACCTCGTCGCACACAAGCAGGATGCCGTATTTGTCGAGCAAGGCGCGCAGCCCCTGCAGGTAGCCACGCGGCGGCGGTAGGATGCCATTCGTGCCCGTCACCGTCTCGATGAACATCGCGGCGATGGTGTGGGGGCCTTCGAAGCGGATGACCTCGTCGAGGTAGGTCAGGTGGTTGGCGACGAGCGCGTCCTCATCGTCACCGAACGAGAACGCCAGTGGACGCGGGTCCATGACGCGCACGACGCCGGCCATACCGGGCTCGTTGGGCCACCGTCGCGGGTCGCCTGTGAGGCTCATCGCACCATGCGTGGCGCCATGGTAGCTCCGGTACCGCGCGAGAATCTTGTGGCGGCCGGTGAATAGGCGCGCCGCCTTGATGGCGTTCTCGTTCGCTTCTGCGCCGCCCAGCGTGAAAAAGATGCTGTCGAGATCGCCGGGCATTTTCCTGGCCAGCCGTTGCCCGAGCCGCGCCCGCACTTCGGTGGCCATGCCCGGGCCGGCGAAGATTACCCGGTCCACAGCCTCCTTCATGCGCTCGCGAACGCGCGGGTGCCCGTGCCCGATGTTCACGCTCATGAGCTGGCTGTTGAAGTCCAGGTAGCGCTTGCCTGACGGCTCCCAAAACCACACGCCCTCGCCACCGGCGAATGGGATCGGGTCGACCTTGCCGCCGGCCGACCACGAGAACATCGTGTGGGCCTTGCACAGGTCCACCATTTCCCTGGCGTCCATCACGACATCCAACTCGAATCTTTCTGTAGCGCCCACTTGGTGGTGATCTTGCGCTGGCGCGTCCAGAACCGGTAGCCATCCCAACCGGTCAGGTTCCCTTGGCCGAAGCAGCTGTCATTCCAGCCGCCAAAACCAAAGGGCTCGCGCGGCACGGGCACGCCGACGTTCACGCCGCACATGCCGGCGCTCGTCTCCGCCATCACCCGCTTCGCGACGTCGCCGCTGGTCGTGTACACGGACGCCGCATTGCCGTACGGGTTGGCGTTTTCGATCCGAAGCGCTTCCTCCAACGTCGCCACGCGGACGATGGACAGCACCGGCCCAAAGATCTCCTCCCGGGCCGCGGCGGCCTCGGGGCGCACGTGATCGACAATCGTCGGGCCCACCCACCAGCCGCCTTCGGTCGGCGCCGCCTTCCGGCCATCGACGAGGATGCGCGCACCCTCTTTCTCGGCTTCATCGACGTATCGAACGATCCGGGCTCGTGCGGCCGCTGTGATCACCGGTCCGATGTCCTTGCCGGGGACGAGCTTGCTGGCACGATCCACGACCGCCGAGAGGATCGGATCGATGTCGCCCACCGCGAGCAACACCGACGCCGCCATGCATCGCTGGCCGGCGCATCCAGAGAAGCTGGCGACGACGTTTTCGGCGGTGAGTGCGATGTCGGCGTCGGGCACCACGATGAGGTGGTTTTTCGCACCACCCAGGCACAACGCGCGTTTCCCGGTCGCACAGGCACGCCCATACACCGCCTTGGCCACGGCCGTGCTGCCCACGAAACCGAGCGCCGCGATGCCAGGATGGTCGCACAGCGCTTCGACCACCTCGCGCCCGCCCTGAACGAGGTTGAGCACGCCGGGTGGCAGCCCCGCTTCGGCGAAGATGGCGACGAGACGCTGCGTGGACAGGGGAACCCGCTCGCTCGGCTTGAGCACGAAGGTGTTTCCCCCGACCAACGCTTGGGGCAGCATCCACAGAGGAACCATGAACGGGAAGTTGAAGGGGGTGATGCCCGCGACCACGCCCAGCGGCTCGTCTACGACTTCGCACCGCACGCCTCGGCTCACCTCCATGTGGCTGCTGGCGGCAAGGTTGGGCAAGGAGCAGCCGAATTCCATGCATTCGACGCCCTTGAGCACCTCGGCCTCCGCCTCGGGCCGCAGTTTGCCGTTCTCATGGCTCACCAACCACGAAAACTCGTCCAAGTGTTTGAGAACAAGCTCTCGCGCTCGGTACAACACTTGGGCCCGCTCGCGGATCGGCCACTGCGACCACCCCTTGAAGGCGGCCCTCGCGGCGATCACGGCCTGATCGACGTCCCCGCTCGTGCCAAACCGAACGTGGGCGATGGCTTTGCCCCAGCGCGGATTGTCCACCGCACCCACGGTGGATCCGGAGGCGTCCACGAAGCGGCCGGCGATGTAGTTGCGGGCATCGACGTAGGGCGTGAAAGCGTCGGACGACGCAGCGAAATGCGGGATCATGACGGGCCTCCACTGCGATCGACGGGCGTGGCGACGTCGCGGCTGTTGCGGACCTGCTGTGACGCCCAGAATGGAGAACGCGGCGCCCGCGGCAGGTAGCGGCCGGTGCCGCGCTCCGTGAACAGCTGGCCGTCACGCCACACCACCCGCCCACGGGACAGGGTGACCGCGGCATTGCCGGTCACGCTCATGCCCTCGTAGATGTTGAAGTCGATGTTCTGGTGGTGGGTCTTCTTCGAGATTGTCCGCGTCAGATTCGGATCCCACACTACGAGATCGGCGTCGGCCCCGGGCATCACGGCGCCCTTCTTCGGGAACAGGTTGAAGATGCGGGCGGCATTCGTCGAGGTGACCGCCACGAACTCGCTCGGCGTCAGGCGACCCGTGCGAACGCCGTGCTCCCACAACACGCCCATCCGGTCCTCGATTCCGCCGGTGCCGTTGGGGATTTTGCGGAAGTCGTCGCGGCCGGCGCGTTTCTGGTCCGTGCAGAAACAGCAGTGGTCCGTGGCCGTGGTCTGCAACATTCCCGCCTGCAAGCCTCGCCACAACGCAGCTTGGTGTTCCTTGCTGCGGAAGGGCGGGCTCATCACGTAGTGGGCCGCTGTGTCCCAGTCCTTGTTGCGGTACACGCTGTCGTCGATGACCAGGTGCTGGCTGAGCACTTCAGCAAATACGCGCTGGCCTTCCAATCGGGCGCGGGTGACCGCTTCCAACGCGTCGATGCAACTGGTGTGCACGATGTACAGCGGCACGCCGAGCACTTCGGCGATGCGAATCGCGCGGTTCGCAGCCTCGCCTTCGACTTCGGGCGGCCGGGACAGCGGATGCCCTTCGGGGCCTCGGAAACCCCGTTCATAGACGTCGGCTTGAAGCGTCCATACCAGTTCGCCGTTCTCGGCATGGACCGTGCACAGGGCGCCTTCTTCGCCGCAGGTCTTAAAGCTGTTCACCAGCGTCTCGTCGTCGCACATGATGGCGCCCTTGTAGGCCATGAAGTGCTTGAAGCTGTTGACGCCGTGTTCTCGAACAAGCGTTCGGATGTCGCTGCGCACGCTCTCGTCCCACCAAGTCACTGCGACGTGGAAACCGTAGTCGGTCGCAGACTTTTCCGCCCAGCCGCGCCACATGTGGAAGGCGTCGAGCAGTCGCTGTTTGGGCGAGGGAATCACGAAGTCGATGACGCTGGTCGTGCCGCCAGCCGCTGCCGCGCTGGTGCCTGAGAAGAAGTCCTCGCTCGCCACTGTGCCCATAAATGGCAATTCCATGTGGGTGTGCGGGTCGATTCCACCTGGAATCACGTACGCGCCACCGGCGTCGATGACCGTGGCACCCGCCGGGTCGAGTGACGGTCCGACCTCCACAATGGTCTCGCCCACAATTCGCACATCGGCGCGGCGCTCGCATTCCGACGTGACCACCGTGCCACCGCGGATCAGGGTCGAGGCCATGGTCAGCTCCTCTTCAATAGGTCTTGGTAGGCGTCGGGCCGGCGATCCCGGTAGAACTGCCAGGTGTTGCGCGTCTCGTCGATCACGCTCAGATCGAGGTCGGCGACCACGAGTTGGTCTTCCGTCTCACTGCCCTCCGCGACGATGCGGCCGCGCGGGTCCACGAAGTAGCTGGTTCCGTAGAAGCGCCCGATATTCCACGGCGCCTCGGTCCCAACACGGTTGATGGCGCCCACGTAGTACCCGTTGGCCACGGCGTGCGCGGGCTGTTCGATTTTCCACAGGTATTGGGACAGGCCCGCTACCGTGGCGGACGGGTTGAACACGATTTCTGCGCCGTTGAGGCCCAAGGCGCGCGCGCCTTCTGGGAAGTGACGGTCGTAGCAGATGTACACGCCGATGGTGGCGTAGCGGGTCTTGAACACCGGGTAGCCGCCGTCGCCCGGCGTGAAGAAGAACTTCTCCCAGAAGCCCGCCACCTGCGGGATGTGCTGCTTGCGGTACTTGCCGAGGTAGCTGCCGTCGGCATCCACGACCGCCGCCGTGTTGAAGTACACACCGCGCTGAACCTTTTCGTACACCGGGATGACCATCGCCATCTCGTATTGGCGAGCCAGAACGGACAGCCGCTCGACGGTGGGTCCAGGAACGGCTTCAGCAGCCTCGTACCAACGTTTGTCTTGCGACGGGCAAAAGTATGGCCCGTTGAAGATCTCCTGAAGACACAGGATCTGGACGCCCTTGCGACCCGCGTCGTGCACGAAGGGCAAGTGCTTCTCGTACATCGCCTCCTGGATTTCGGCGACGGGCCTGCGCTCGTCGTTGATGGGGTTGCTGCACTGAACCAGCCCGCAGCGCACAATATCGGCCATGAACGACCTCCTCACCTTTTGGATGTTCGGTCGTTCTTTCTACCGGGGTGGGAGGCGAGAGGCCACCGGACTACCGAAGCGCTTTGACAATCTCCGGAAGCACGTCGCCGTCCGCATTGCCCCACGAATGCCGCTCATACGTCAGCGCCGACGCGATGTCGTAGTCCGACAGCGACGCCTGCGACGGCATCGCACCATTGTACGCAACGCCCTGCACGGTGATCGGCCCGCTCAGGCCTTTCAGCACGATGGTCGCGTGGTTGCCGGGATCCCCGTAGAATTCCCCGGAACCGGCCAACGGCGGGAACGTGCCGGGCGTGCCCCTGCCATCCGTTCCGTGACACACGGAACACGTTTGGCTGTACACCTTTTCGCCACGACCCATCAGCGACGCGTGGTCGATCAGGGTCTCGTCGATGATCTCGGGCGCCACTGGCTTCAACGGCGAAACCGCCACAAAGGCCGGCGAGGCGCAGTATTTGAACCCGGTGTTGGCGCTGTACAGCCAGGAGCTGCAGTCATCCTTCACCCGATAGGGGTACCGTTCACCGATCTCCGGGAGATCCCGGTCGTAAGTCGTGCCCATGCAGCCCGACGCCAGCACCACAACGGTGACTGCAGGCACGCAATTTAGGAGGGACATGGTTCCTCGTTCGCCGGACGAATACCCGGCACGAAATGACTTGGGTTCGAAATCACCGCGGATTGGTCACCATCTTCGCCGCCTGCATCGCGGTGGGCACCGTGGGAGGCACCGTGATTCTGACCGAATGGGAGCCCGCTCGACGAATGGCCGCCGGCGCCCTGCTGGGAGCCGGAACCGCCCTGATTCTGACCGCCAACCGTCTGATTCGCTGAGTTGTTCACTTCGCGGATCACCCACCCCACCATCAAAGCGATGAAGATGAGCGGCAGAAAGCTCAGGAATGCGGTCGTCCCCAGGTAGGCGGACTGCTGCGCTGGGGTGACGGTCCCGCACACGGAACACGCGAATACGATGGCGTTCACAGGTACACGCGCCAGTACAGGATGGGCCACAAAGCGACCACGAACATCCAATAGACGCGGGTGGCAAGCAGTTGGTCTTGTGAAGCGGTCCCCAGCGCCACACCGCGCAGCGCGGCGCCGTACGCGATGAGACCCGCCATCGCGTGCAAAGCGTGGGCCCCGACCACCAAGTAGAAGAACCCTCCGTAGGCCGACGCACGCAACGACAGGCCTTGATTCAGCAGTTGCACCCACTCGACGCCCTGCAGGCCAACGAACGCAAGCCCAGCGACAAATGCAGCGACCATGGGACGCCAAGCGCCCGTATAGTCTCCCCGCTCGGCTTTTCGGCCGGCCACCACCGCCAGCGCACCGCTCGCCAGCAGCACAAGCGTGTTGAAGGCGGTGGACTCAATCGGCAAGCGAGGCTGGTCGAGCGGCGGCCACACCGGCACCATGGCCCGGTCGATGGTATGCGCGCTGATCAGCCCGGCAAAAAACATCACTTCGCAGCAAACGAACAACACGACCGCCAGGGTCGCGCTCGGCACGCCCGCGGCCCGCTCCAGGCCCGCAGGCCGAAGATGAACGACGTCTGCCGAAGCCATCGTCAGTGGCTCGGTGCCGCAGGAGCAGAACCATGCTCGCCGTGCTCGCCGTGCTCGGGTGCCGCATCGTGCTCGGCTGCTGCACCGTGCTCACCGTGCGTGTTGACGTCGCCGGCCGCCAAGGACCTCGCGATCTCGTTCTTCGCCGCTACATTCTCCCAGCGCGTGCCCTCGTGCTCCATCACGTCCGGGGCCACCGCCGAGAAGAACAGGACCATGAACGCCAAAGAAGTCGTCAGCGCGTACCACACGATCGGGCGCTCGACGTCGAGGTGCATGAAGTTCTTCGCGACCAGGTAGGCCTTGACGAAGGCGATCCCGAACGCGGTGACCAGCGTCAACACAGTGATTTCCAGCATCGGGCCGAGGACCGAAATCGTCAAGAGAACAAGGAGGATGCCCCAGATCCGAATGTAGAAAATCGGGGGATGTGGCGAACCGTGCCCATGGCCGCCAGCTTGTGCGCCGTGTGCGTCGTGGTGTGTTTCCGAATGCGACGTGCTCATCGTGTCACCTACTTCGCGATGTAGAGGAGCGGGAAGAGGAAGATCCACACCAGGTCTACGAAGTGCCAGTAGATACCGGCCAATTCGACCCGATGCATTTCACGGCCATGATGCGCATCCCAGGCCACCACCGCCATCACAATCGCACCGGCGATCACGTGACCCGCATGGATTCCCGCCGCCGTGTAATAAAACGCCCAGAACGCGTTCGACGAGATCGTGTACCCATGCTGGATCTCGTTGGTCCACTCGAAGCCCTTGATGACCAAGAACATGAGGGCGCCGCCGATCGTATACAACAGGTACCGCGCAGCCTTCTTGCCATCGCCGCTCTCGGCCGCTTGGTGCGCGAGAACGGCCGTGAGACTCGACGTGAGCAACACGAACGTATTGGTGGCGCCCGCCATGGTGTTGGTATGGGCCGCGTAGAGCGCGAACTCGGGATGCGCCAATCGGTGCATCAGGTAGCTCGCGAGCACGCCACCGAAGATGACGATTTCCGAGACGAGCAGCCACCAAACGGCCAACTTGGGCGTGGCGATGCCAGTGGCACTACGCAGGTTTGCGAGAGGCTTTCCGGACATGAATCACCCTGCCTTGTCGGGCTGGTTCTGTGGCCAATAGTCCTCTTCCCGACCAGGGACCGAGTACTCGTAGGGGCCGCGGTAAACATTTGGCATCGCGTCCGGCGGCCAGTTGCCATGGCCGGGCGGGGTCTGAGGCGTCGTCCACTCCAGCGTGCCTGACTTCCACGGGTTCCCCTCTGCCTTGGGGCCCCGGAAGAGGCTGTTGAAGAGGTTGTACAGGAAGACGAGTTGGAAGGCGATGAGGACCAACAACGAGACCGTGGACAGGATGCGCAGGTTCTGCACGCTCTGCACGGCGAGGTCCGGGAAGTGGTTGTAGCTGTAGATGCGCCGGTGATCGCCCGCCAAGCCCGTAAAGAACAGCGGGACGAAGATGCCGTGGAAGGCGGTGATGGTGCCCCAGAAGTGGATCTTGCCCAGCGTCTCGTTCATCATCCGGCCGTACATCTTCGGGAACCAGTAGGTGAAGCCCGCGAAGGTGCCGATGAACGCAATCGGGAAGAAGGTGAAGTGGAAGTGGGCCACCACGAAGTAGGTGTCGTGGAAGTACACGTCTGCCCCGGACGCGCCCAAGTAGATGCCTGTCACGCCACCGACCAGGAACGTGAACACGAAGCTCAAGGCCCACAACATCGGGGTCGTGAAGCGAATCTGGCCCCCATACAACGTCGCGATGTAGAGGAAGACCATCTCGGCGATGGGGATGGAGATGAGCACCGTGGTGATGGTGAAGACGTTCGCCATGCGGGGGTCGATGCCCGCGACGAACTGGTGATGCGCCCACACGAAGAAGCTCAGCACGCCTGTGCCGATCGTCGTATACAGCACACTGTCGTAGGCGAAGAGTTTCTTGCGTGCGAACACCGGCACGATTTCGGCGACCATGCCAGTGGCGGGCAGCAGCACGACGTACACTTCGGGGTGGCCGAAGAACCAGAACAAGTGCTGCCACAGGATGGGGTCACCACCGCGGCGAGGGTCGTAGAAGTTGGTGCCGAGATTTTGGTCGAACAGCAGCATGATGGCGCCCGCGATGAGCGGACCGACCGAGGCCATGAACAACAAGCTGGCGATGCAGATCATCCACACGATCATCGGCACGTCGTTCCAGCGCATGCCGGGGGCTCGCGCGTTCATGGCGGTGACGATGAAGTTGATGCCGCCGATGAGGAAGGCCGCGAACTCGACGGCGACCGCCAGCACCCACATGGAACTGCCCGCGGGCGTGAGGCTGTACGTCGCGTCGGCTGACAGCGGCGGGTAGGCCGTCCAGGCACCGCCGAAGGCGCCATTCGGCACGAACCAACTGGCGACGAGGATGATTGCTGACAGCAAGAACAACTGGTACGACAGGCGGTTGAGCCGCGGGAACACCATGTCGTCGGCGCCGATCATCAGCGGGATGAGGAAGTTGCCGAAGGCCGCGATGAGGACGGGCATCGCGACCCAGAAGATCATTACGCTGCCATGCTGCGTGATGGCGGCGTTGTACTCCATCGGCGAAAGGCGGCCGAAGAAGGGGATCCACATGTCCGGGAAGGCCATCTGCATGCGGAACAGGTAGGCGTAGAACCCGCCGAACAGCGCCATCGCCATGCCGGTCCACAAGTATTGCTGGGCAATGAACTTGTGGTCCGTGGGAAGGATGTACCGCTCCACGAACGTGGGTTCGTGGTGGTGCTCGTGGGCGTGGTCGTGGGCCCCGTGGGCGTGATCGTGCGCTACGGACATCGTCGCCTCACATCTTCGGGGAGGTCTGGGCGATCCAGGCCTGGTGCTCTTCTGGCGTCTCGACGAAGATTCGGCCGGCCATGATGCCATGCCCGATTCCGCACATCTCGGCGCACTGAATGTCGTAGGTTCCCGGCGTGGTCGCTTCGAACCACGCGGTGATCACCCGTCCGGGCAGGATGTCCTGCTTGAGCCGGAACACAGGAACAGAAAACGAGTGGAGCACGTCGCGGGACTCCAACTTCGCGTGCACGACCTGATCGACTTGAACGTGCAACTCATCCGACGTCTTGATGTCGTCGGCCGTGTCGAGCTGACCGTCTTTGCCTGGGTGCTGGAAGGTCCACGCCCACTGCTGGCCGATCACACGAACCGTCTCGTCGGCCACCGGAAGGTATTGCTTCACGTTGTACCAGACGCTCACAGCGCCCCAGATCAGCACCACGTCACAGGCGATGATCGCGTAGTGCGGCCACGCGATCCATCGGTGGAGATCGGGCTCGTGACCCGTCACGTACAGGGCCTTGCCGCCGTCGCGCGCTTTGTACTTCCACAGCAGGTAGAAGAACATGCCATTGGTAACGACGTACCAGAACCCGACGATGACCGTGATCAGCATCACGAGGTTGTCGATGTCTGAGGCGAAAGTGGAACCTGGGAGGAGGTAGAGCTGCATGTTTGCGCCTACATGAAGACGACGACGAAAGCCGCCGTCACGAAAAGGACCACAGAGATGAACGTGATCACGAAGACCTTTTTCGCGACTTGCTCACCGTCTTCAACGACTTCAG
The DNA here is from genome assembly GCA_945861065.1 of Klebsiella pneumoniae. Lineage (GTDB taxonomy): Bacteria > Myxococcota_A > UBA796 > UBA796 > SXOB01. Next base: position 20,987 of record CAMASI010000044.1, read on the forward strand.
ACATTGCGCTCCTCACCGACCGAGGGTCTGGACGTAGGCGATCACGTTCTTCATGGCGGCTTCGTCGGCGAGCGTAGCAGCCATGGGGCGCATCGTGGCGCCCGACGTGTCTTTGGGATGCGCACCGCGCACGCCCTTCTTGAAGTTGTCCAACTGGTGCACGAGGTACCAATCGGGCTGAAGCAGGAGTGGCGGAGCATTCAGCGTCTGATTGCCTGCGCCGTCGGCCTGATGACAAGCGGTACACAACGCAAAGGTCGCTTTGCCCGCCGCAGCGTCGCCATCGAGCGTGGCCACCGGGCGCTGCGACGGCAGGGCGGAAACGTGGGTCGCAACGGTAGCAACTTGTTCAACCTTGGAAAGGGCCTTCGCCATCGGGCGCATGCGCATTCCAATGATGTCGTCAAAGTGTGTGCCGCGAATTCCGTCACGGAACTTGTGCAACTGGGCTTCGACGTACCAAGCGGGCAAACCAGCGATGGAGGGCGCAGCGATGGACGGGTTGCCCGCGCCGCCGGGGCCATGGCAGGGTGCGCAGTAGTCGACGAACAGCGCGACGCCGTCCTCCGGCGTTCCTGGCTCGGGCGCCATCATGCAACCTGTGGCGAACACGCCAAGCGTTGCGAACAGTGCCATGCGTTGGAGCATGCCCTCCCCTCGTGTGGACCGGCCGTCTAGCCCCCCAGGGGAGGCGAGGTCACGTGCATCACGGCGTTGCGCGACGATGCCAGCGGAATCGGGCCCCTTTTGCGTCACAAAACGCCTGACTTGAGGCCCCAAGCTGCGATGACCGCAGCGCCCGCCCATGCGCCAACAACGCAGGCGGTCACGGGCCCCAGGCGGCGATCGATCCACCATTCCGAGAAGGCCGGGAACCACGTCACTGCGGCGACCACAAACACTACGGAAAAATCACGCTGTGTCCCCGAACGTACAGCGGCAAGCACCGGCAACGCGATGGCGACGGAAAAATGCCCCACGATGGCGATCACCACGGGCCTCAGGTGGCCGTTGCGCAAGAAGGGGAAGACCCACTTGTCGACGAACGGCGGCCACGAACGAGGCGAATCCGCCATGGCTACAGCGGTCCCCGCGACACGACCGCACGGACCATGGCTTCCACACCTTCGACAGGCGTGCCCGGAAGGATCCCATGACCGAGGTTGAACACATGCCCGGAGGCGCCCGCGGCGTCGCAGATCGCGTGTACTCGGGCCTCGATTCCTGCAGGAGGGCCGAACAGCGCCACGGGGTCGAGGTTGCCCTGCACTGGGATGTCTCCGAGATGAGCGCGGGCCCAGGCGACGTCGATCCGCCAATCGAGGCCAATCACGTCGGCGCCGGTCTCCTTTGCCCACGGAAGGAAGGGCGCGGTGTCGCGACAGAACCAGATCCGCGGCGCACCTTTGACGCGGGACAGCGCCCGCTGGACGGCAGGCAACGCCCAACGGCGAAACCCTTCCGAATCGAGCGTGCCTGCCCAGGTGTCAAAGATTTGTACCGCCGACGCACCGGCCTCGACCTGCGCAGCGAGCAGATCGCCCACGACGTCCGCCAGGCGGTTGAGCACGATTGCGGTCTCTTTCGGATGTTCGGCGGCAAAACGTTTCGGCAGCACCCAGTCGTCGCTCCCACCGCCCTGCACCAGGTAGCAAAACAGCGTCCACGGTGCGCCGCAGAAACCGAGGATAGGAACCTCGGGCCGAAGTCCACGGAACCGACGAATGGCCTCTGGTGCCACGCCCAACAACCGAGGCGCTTCGGCGGTGGGGACAAGGCCAGCGGCATCGGCCGGATCGCGCAACGGCGTCGTCACCTGCGGGCCCTTGCCGGATTCGTAGGCCACCGGACAGCCCACCGCTTCCAACGCCACCAGGATGTCGCTGAACACGATGGCGGCGTCCAACGGGAACCGGTCGACGGGCTGAATCGCAGCTTCACAGCACAGGTCGGCGTCGCGAACCATCTGCTCGAACGTATGCTTCGCGCGCAACTCCCGATACGAAGGCAGATACCGACCCGCCTGGCGCATGAACCACACGGGCGGGCGGTCCACTGCCAAGCCACGAAGGGCGTTTCCTAGGCGCTCGTGGCGATTCATTGCGACTCCGGCCGGCGCGCTAACGCGCCCTACGTCCGCCCTCCGTAGACGGAGTAGGAGGCGGGATGCTTGCCCTCGTCCTTCTCACCCATGCGCTGGCCGTCACCGACGACCGCTTCGGCGTCACCGTTGATCTGAGTGCGGGGCTCGGCCGAGAATTGAACAAATGGACGGGCGTGGGACGGGTCGACTCCGTGTTCTGGTGGGGCCCTTATGATCCCGACTACATCCTCGGACGTTACAACGGCCTTGGAATCGACGTTGTCTCCACCTTCGGACCTTCAACCGGGGGACGCGCACTCCTAGAGTACCGCCGCGGCGTCGATCTTATCGTCGTAGGCTGGCACGTCGCTATGAGCGCAGGACCAGCGCTGGCACCGACCGGTGAAATCGGCGCCTCAGGGCGCTTGGCAGTCGGGGCAAGGCTTCGCCGCTCCGCCACCGTTGCACTCAGCCTGCGTTTGGAAGGCGGCGTCGATTCCTTCGCAAGCGTCATCGACCCGGCGGGCGGCCTGACGCTCGGCGTGTCCTTTGGCGGTCCCGTAGACGGCGGAACCGAGTGAAACACGCCCTCCAAGGCGTTGGCCTCGCTGCCTTTGCCGTCGTGCTGCTCGCGCTGTCCGGCTGGCAACTGATCCGGAACGGCGAAGCGCAACGGCGCGCGGAAAGCCGGGCTGCTGCCGCCTCATCGCCCCCTAAGGGCCCCACCGAGTGGCCAGAGATCCTGTCCACCGACGACGCAATCCACGCGGTCGTCACCTGTGAGTTCGGTCCAGAGGTTGCCCTCGTCGTCGCGTCGCCCCGTACGACCGGACCCGGCCACCGGCTCCTGAAACCGTGTGCCCTCCCGGATGGCCGACGTATCCTGGTGGACGTCGGCTGGGTCATGGTGGAGAACACCGCTGCCGCCTTGGCCCTGACCCAAAACCCTCCGCTGGACGGTTTGTTGACGCACCCGGGCACACGCCATGACCAAGCGTTTGCGGCCGGTCCACAAGGCGTGCCCCGGTACCCACCCGGCGCTGCTGCGTCCGTGCAACAGGCGTTTCACACGCTTCCCCTCTTGCTTGTGCTCGGCGAATCCTACCCAGACGAGGCGCACCCTCCGAAGACGTCGCCACTGTCGCCAGGCTGGCCGCTTGCGATGCCCCAACGTCCGCATCTCGGCTACGCCGCGTTCTGGTTCGCCGCTGCCGTTCTATTGCTGGTCCAGGTCGGGCCCAAATGGTGGGAATCCCGCAACGGCACATGATGCCCAGTCACATGAAGGCGCAGTCCATGTTGCTTGCCCCGTCGCGAGCGCACACGAGCGTGCCGAGTACGCTGTCGACACGGGTAGACACCGCCAGATCCACGTACCGCCCGGCAGGCGGTTCGCCCCGACCCTGCCCCCAACACACAATGGCGCCGTCAAGATCGAGGCCACAATTGAGCAGCTCGCCAGCAGCGACCTTCTGAAATTTGATCGGCGGTGTACGCCAAAACCGGGCACCCCAGCAGCTCACGGAGCCGTCGGACCTGAGCCCGCACGCGTGGTCCAGACCCACCGACACCGCGCTCCACGGCCCCGGATCCGGCGGCGGCCCAGACCGCGGACCCCAACAACCGATTCGACCACCGCCTACGGCACAAACGAAGCCGGCCCCTGCCGACACGCTGTCCCAAGGGCCATCAGCCGCAGGTCCCAGTGCCTCCGCGGCTTTGCCCCAACAGCGCACGCCGCCCGTCTCCAGGACCCCACACCGAACGCCAACACCCGTTTCAACCTGGGCGAGCCGCTCAAACGGTTCGTCAGGTCCCCGCAACTGAACCGATCCCCAGCAGGTCGCAGTCCGATCGGCCTTCAAGCCGCACGCAGTCCCGGGTTCCACCGACACCCCACGAAAGGGCCCGTTCACCAACTGCGACGAACCCTCCGGCAACGTCCCAAAGCAACGAACGTCGCCGCCACGCACCAACGCACAGCCGCCATTGCCCGTCAGCGACATCGAAATGACGCCATTGAGCGGCACGCCGCTCACATAGTGAGGGCCCCAGCAACTCACTGAGCCGTCTGCAATCCGCAAGCCACAGGTGTCCCACAGGTGCGCCGTCACGTCGCGCATCGGTTCTGCGGGCGGCACGCCAGCCGTCGAATCCCGCGCCACACAATGCACACGACCGCCCGTTCGTGTCGCGCATAGGTGGTTGGATCCTAAGGTCACCGCCACAACTTCGTCCACCTCCGGAACGTCGCCTGCCATCGTCACGGCACAGTCGAGCGTGGCGTCGTCCCTGACCCAGCACGATCCCCGGCGAGCGAGCGCAAGTCCCCGCCGAGCCATTGGATACCGCACAGGTTTTTCGCCCCAGCACACAGTCTCGGATTCGCGACGCGCACAGACGGTCCCAGCGCCGCCCGACAATTCGAGCACACCACCGTCTATCGGCGGCGCCGCGAGAGGCCCTGAGCCGCCGCAGGCTACGTCGCCCGTCTCACTCCTCGTGCACAAGACGCCATTCGTCAGCACCATCGACACCGCCGGCCACGGCGTCTTCGGCGTTTCTACCGACCCCCAACACCTCGCGGCACCCTCAGACAGCCCACAGCCCGCAGTCGGACCTCCGACAACCGCAGTCGCACCCCCAGCCACGGGTTTGACGTCGTTTCCGTCATGTCGCCAACACCGAACCTCACCGGCGTCGGTACGAACGCAGGCACCGTCGTCGTCCATCGACACATCCGCCCAGGCCCCCGCCGGAAGCGTCGCACGCGACACGGTGTGAAGCGTGACATCGGGAGGTTCAGCGCACGCAAGAAACCAAATCATCCCTGGGCAGCCTGGGGCCAACTCAGGCCTGTCAGTTCTTCAGAAAGCGCCCACAGCCGGTCCACATCGACACTGTTCCGCGCGGCGTCGCTCCGCCCTACGAGCTTGGGGTAGCCCCGCCATTCTCCCATCCCGTCGGGTCCCACGTACGCATCCGGCCCCACCTCGGGTGCGGTCGCCGCAAACACCGTTGGGAGCGCGCCCATGCTGGGGCTCTGCCCGAACAACGCGTTGCCTACTGGCATGACGGTGCTCCAAAACCAAGAGGCCGACATCCGTGCCATGTTGGACTGAAGCTCAGTCGCCGACCAGCCGGGATGCGCTGCAACCGCCAGGGTGCTCGCCCCACGGGCGGTGAGCCGCTGCTGCAACCCCGTCGTGAAGAGCAGATTCGCGAGTTTGCTCTGGCCGTACACCGCCCAACGTTCGTAGCCCTCCTCGGTGTTCGGATCTGGCCAACGCATGCGGCCCATCCGGTGCGCCTGACTGGCAACGTTCACGATCCGCGAGCCCACGCCAGATTCGATCACCCGAGCTGCCAGCCGACAGGTCCACGCAAAGTGTCCGAGGTGATTGGTGCCGAATTGCAACTCGAAACCATCTCTCGTTCGCTGAAACGGGGGCGCCATGACGCCTGCATTGTTGACCAGCAAGTGAATCGGGCCAAACCGCTCCCGCACGTCGTCCGCCGCGCGTGAAACGGACGCCAAGTCCGACAAATCCAATTCAACTGTGTGTACGCGGGCCGCAGGAACCACGGCCCGGAGCCGTTCGGCGGCCTCGACAGCGCGTTGAACGCTTCGGCACGCCAACACCACTTCCGCACCGTGTGCTGCCAGGATCCGAGCGCACTCCCAGCCAATTCCGCTGTTCGCCCCTGTGACAACCGCAATTCGACCTGCTTGGTCCGGCACCCTGGTTTCGTCAAACTGCATCGGCGTTCTTCGGCCTCCTTACTTTGTGAACTCGTCCACCTTGGCAAGCAACGCCGCCAACTCTTCGTCGGTGATTTGCCCGTCGGTCGTGGCGCCGTCTACCGCCAATCCCAACTCGACCACTTCTACGAGATCGATGTTTCCGCCGTCTGCCGCCCTCTTGATCCTCTGCAGAACCGGCCGCAGCCTGTCTTTGGCGGCCGCGTCGGGGAGCTTTTCCAAGGCCTCGTGCATCTTCGCGAGCGTTTGTTTCAGCGCCTGCTCTTCCACCTGCCCAGCAAAACCACCACAGCCGAGCGCACAGCAGAGCCCCGAAACAACCAGAAACCACCGCATCGCTCCCTCCTTCATCGGCGGGTCACCCATAGCCCGATCTCGGTACCGACCATGCCCAGGATGCACAACACCTGAATGGCAAAGAACGTGGCGCGCAGCATGATGACACGACCGCTGCCCGACGAAATGTGCGCCACACTTTGCGCCACCCGGAACGCGACCACAAGGATCGCCAGGGTGTCGATTGCGGGGTGGACCAGGCCCCCCTGATCGCCGACCAGCACCACCGCGCCAAACACCGGCAAGTTCTCCACACAATTGAGGTGGGCCCGAGTCATTCTACGGTACACGTTGGAGCCGTGCGGCACATCCGCCGGGAAATCCGTGATTCGAGCCGTCTGGGTCACGACCCCTTGGGTCCGGGCCAGAAAGACGCCCAGCATCAAGGTCAACGTCCAAACGGCGTACGCCAGCAGACTCCAAAGGGCCAGCGTCAAGGTCGCACTCCACAGCCGACGCAGCTAACGCCGGTCGTGCGGGTGGTACCGCAGACACAAAACCACCACGCCTGAGGCCCGCCGTGTCCGATGGAACGTTTCGCGTCCCGCCACCCGTCAACGAGCCCGTCATCTCCTATGCGCCCGGCACCGAGCCGCGCGCACGGATCGTTCGCGCGCTGTCCGAAGTCAGCGACAACATCGTCGAAATACCCAACGTCATCGGCGGCCGGCATGTAACCACCGGGCGATTCACCGAAGTGAAGATGCCGTGTGACCGCCGCCATGTGATCGCAAAGCTCCACGTCGGTGGCGCTGAAGAGGTCGCCGCCGCCGCAGACGCAGCGGAGGCCGCCCGTCCGGCTTGGGCGGCTCTGCCGTGGCAGGATCGCGCTGCTGTCTTCCTCAAAGCGGCTGAATTGCTCGCGGGACCTTGGCGAGATCGTGTCAATGCCGCCACCATGGTCGGACAAGCCAAGACCGTCTACCAAGCTGAAATCGACGCAGCCTGCGAGCTGATCGACTTCTGGCGCTTCAACGCCCACTACCTTCAACAAATCCTCGCCGAGCAGCCGCCATTCAGCCCCACCGGCGTGTGGAATCGCGTAGACCACCGACCGCTCGACGGCTTCGTGTTGGCCGTCACGCCCTTCAACTTCACGTCCATCGCCCTCAACCTTCCGACAGCCCCGGCGTTGGCTGGAAACACGGTCGTTTGGAAGCCCGCAGAAACCAGCGCCGCGGCCTGCTGGGTGCTCACCCAACTTCTGGAAGAAGCGGGCCTTCCCCCTGGCGTCATCAACGTGGTCAACGGGCCCGGCAGCAAACTTGGGCCCCAGATCATCGATCATCCGGCCTTGGGCGGCATTCACTTCACCGGGTCCACGGCCACCTTTCAGGCCATGTGGCGCCAGGTCGCGGGCAACCTGTCAAACTACCGCTGCTGGCCTCGCCTGGTCGGCGAAACCGGGGGCAAAGACTTCATCGTCGCACACCCCAGTGCCGATCCCACCGAAGTGGGGGTCGCCATTCTCCGCGGTGCGTTTGAGTATCAGGGGCAGAAGTGTTCAGCGGCCAGTCGGCTGTACCTGCCGAAGTCGTTGTGGCCTGCGATTCGAGAGGTTGTTGTCGCCGGACTCGCAGAAATGAAGATGGGAGACGTTCGCGACTTGTCCAACTTCGTCGGTGCAGTCATCGATGAACGGGCCTTTCGCAAACACGCCTCCTGGCTTGCGCGGGGCGCGGAGCAGGCCGAGACCGTTGCAGGCGGTACCTGCGACGATCGTGTGGGTTGGTTCGTTTCTCCCACCCTGTTTCGCGTAGACGACCCCAAACACGTGCTCATGCAAGAGGAGTTGTTCGGACCGATCTGCACGGCGTTTGTGTACGACGACGCGCGATGGGACGAGGTCCTCACCCTCGTCGACACGACGAGTCCGTATGCGCTGACCGGCGCGGTGTTTGCGCGCGATCGCGCGGTTTTGTCCGCGGCCACGGAACGATTGCGCTTTGCGGCCGGGAACTTTTACCTCAATGACAAGCCCACCGGCGCCGTCGTCGGCCAGCAGCCCTTTGGCGGCGGACGGGCCAGCGGAACCAATGACAAAGCGGGTGGCCCGTGGAATCTGCTCCGTTGGGTGAGCCCGCGCTCCATCAAAGAGACCTTCGTGACCGCGCGCGATTGGCGCTACCCCTTCCTGGGCTCCTGACGTGCGTGTCGGCCACGTCATCGCTGCGGCCGTCGGCTTTTCTGCCGCAGTCTTGTTCTACGAGGGCCGGGCACTGGTCCTAGACACAAGTCGGGCTTGGGGCGTCGTCGCCGGGCGGATCGACGCGGACGCTGAAAACGACAGCCAGCGCAAACAACTTCGGGAGCGGTTCGATACGCTACCGGACGACGAGAAAGCGCGCGTCATCGACGAGATCCAGCAACGACGTGCTGACAAGCGCGACGGACCTCGTCCGTGACGACGGCGCCTTTCCTCCAACGGACGAGCTAAACAGGCACAGGGAGGAACGGTGCCGCTGTGGGGACTTGCACTAGCAGTTGGCTTTGGTTTGATTCTGCTCGGCGCCGGATTGATGGTCGCCGGTGTTGCCGTAGGCATGTTCCGTCGCCCACAGGCTCAAGTGCGGCCCGCAACTGTGCCGCCTTCCCCCGCTCGATCGGTCTCGCCGGCGAACCGAAGATCGGCGACGCCGCCGATCCTCCGGGGCGCCATTCCCCCAGCGCTCCAGGACGGCGCTCCCACGGAGTGGCTGAAACGACCGAAGTCCGCAGCCGAGAACGCTGACACCCAGTGGCTTCCAACACGATCCGCTCGGCCAGGAATCGACGACGACCCATGACCGCGTTGCCGTCTCGCCTCGACCCGCATTCTGACAGCTTTCGCGACAACAAACGCGCGATGAACGAGTCGCTTCATGCGCTGCAGACCGCTTGGGCACGCGCGGCCGACGGTGGAGGCGCCAAGGCGGTGGCGCGCCACAAAGGTCGCGGGAAACTGGGGGCGCGCGAGCGAATCAACCTCTTGCTCGACCGAGATTCTCCTTTTTTGGAGATTGGCACCTTGGTCGGCCTGCACGAAGCAGGCGTCGTTCCAGGTGGCTCGATGATCGGCGGCATTGGCCGCGTAGCGGGTGTGGACTGCATGGTCACGGCATCTGACCCCACCGTTCAGGGCGGGGCCGTGACGCCGTGGGGCCTGCGGCGCAGCGCCCGCCTCGGCGAAATCGCTTGGGAGAATCAGCTCCCCGAAGTGCACCTGATGGAATCGGCAGGTGCCGATTTGACACAACAAGCCGAGTTGTTCGTCCCCGGAGGTGCGGCCTTCCGGCACCTCGCCCAACGCAGCGCTGCCGGGCTTCCCACCCTTTCCGTCGTCTTCGGTTCAAGTACCGCCGGCGGTGCCTACGTGCCCGGCATGTCCGACATGACCGTGCTGGTCAAGGGGGCGGCCTTTATGTACTTGGCAGGCCCCCCTTTGGTCAAAATGGCGCTGGGGGAGACCATCGACGATGAGGCCTTGGGTGGCGCAAGCATGCACGCCACAACGTCGGGCGTGGCAGACGCACTCGCCAACGACGAAGTCGACGCACTGCGGATCGCCCGCGAGTGGATCGCACGCTTGCCGCGAAACCGTCCCGCAGCGCCCCACCCGATTGCCTCGCCACTTCATGACCCTGAAGACCTTCTCGGCCTCCCGTCCGCGGACCCCTCCCGGTTCTACGACCTGCGCGAGGTGCTCGCCCGCATCCTCGATGGCAGCGACCTGACGGAGTTCAAGCCCCTGTACGGCCCGACGCTGATCTGCGGTTGGGCTCGAATCGGCGGCTGGCCGGTCGGCGTGCTCGCCAGCAACGGCGTTCTACACGCAGAGAGTGCCGAAAAAGGGGCCCACTTTGTCCAGCTCTGCAACCAAACCGGCACACCCCTGGTGTTTCTTCAAAACATCACCGGTTTTATGGTCGGCCGCGCCGCCGAAGAGCGCGGCATCATCAAGGCAGGCGCCAAGCTCATCCATGCCGTCAGCAATGCGGGCGTACCGTCAATCACGCTGATGATCGGCGGATCGTACGGCGCCGGGAACTACGCAATGATGGGCCGTGCTTACCGTCCGCGTTTCCTCTTTTCCTGGCCGAGCCACCGGATTGCCGTCATGGGCGCGGAGCAATTGTCGGGCGTGCTCGACATCGTACGCAGGGAGGCCGCAGCGAAAGCGGGCCGCACGGTAGACGAGGCGGAATTGGCCGCCCTCAAACAGATGCTTTCGGGCAAAGTCGCCTACGAATCTACGTGGATGGCCGCTACCGGGCGCTTGTGGGACGATGGCGTCGTGGACCCGCGCGACACCCGTGCCGTTTGCTGCCTGGCACTGGACGCCATTCACCACGCGCCGGTTCGCACCAACCAGCCTATGGGCGTTTTCCGCCACTGATCCACGCTTTCTCATGAATGCCGCTGAGAGGCCCAACTTGACGACTGTTCGAACGCTGCTCGTCGCCAACCGAGGCGAGGTCGCTAGCCGGGTCATCGCGACCTGCCGGACGCTTGGAATTCGAACGGTGGCCGTGTACTCCGACCCCGATCTGGGCGGCTCCTTTGTCGCAGAGGCAGACGTGGCCGTGAGGATCGGACCCGCTCCCCCGGCCGAAAGTTACCTCTGCGTAGCCGCCATCCTCGCCGCGGCGGTTGCGACCAGCGCCGACGCAATCCACCCCGGATGGGGGTTCCTCGCCGAAAGCGCAGACTTCGCCGAGGCGGTACTCAAAGCCGGTTTGGTGTGGATTGGCCCGCCACCCGCCGCCATGCGCGCTGTCGGTGACAAAGCGGCCGCACGGGCGTTGGCCCAACAACTCGGCATCCCCGTGATGGCGGGAACTGGACCTGTCACCGATACGGAGGCCCCGGCGGCGGCCGCAGCCCTTGGCTTCCCCCTCCGTGTCAAAGCGGTCGCGGGCGGCGGAGGTCGGGGCCAACGGACTGTTTGGGAGGCCGGGGGTTTGCCCGACGCGATCGCGGCAGCAAGGCGAGAGGCAGCCAGCGCATTTGGCAATGACGCCGTGCTTCTCGAACGGCACGCAACTCGGCCCCGCCACGTCGAAGTCCAGTTCATGGCCGATTCATTCGGGACAGTCGTGGTGCTCGGTGACCGAGATTGTTCGGTGCAACGTCAGGATCAGAAAATCGCAGAAGAAGCGCCAGCGCCAGCGCTTGAACCTCGGTTGCGCAAAACGTTGCACGACGCTGCCCGCCAATTGGCCGCTGCCGTGCACTACCGCTCCGCCGGTACGGCGGAGTTCCTCGTCCAACCCGACGGAAGCGTCGCGTTCCTGGAGATCAACGCCCGCCTTCAAGTCGAACACGCCGTCACGGAGGCCGTCACCGACCTCGATCTCGTCGCACTGCAAATCGCCGTCGCCGAGGGAGAGGCGCTTGCGCCACAGGATGTCGTCCCGCGTGGCCATGCGGTGGAGGTCCGAATCGTGGCGGAAAATCCGAACGACGCCTGGAGGGGCAGCATCGGTCGGCTGCTGCGGTTCGACATACCGGCGGGCGACGGCATCCGCGTCGACTCCGGCGTTCGCGCAGGCGACAAGGTGACAGCACATTACGATGGCCTGCTGGCCAAGGTGATCGCGACCGCGCCAGATCGCGGGCGGGCTCTAAGACGCCTGGCAAACGCGCTCGACGCGGCCTGGGCACCCGGGATCACAACCAACCTACCGTTGCTGCGCGCGCTCGTTCGCCATCCGGCCTTCGTCGCCGCCCAACTTCATACGAGTTTCTTGGCCGGGAATGGACTTCCGGATCCTGTACCCGATCACGCCGAGGAAGTGGCCTGCGTCGCGGTTCTTGTCGGGCAATATCGGCGCGCTTCAGGGATCTCGGGCGTCCCGCCAGGCTTCCGAATCACCGGACCAATGACGCAGGAGGATCGTTTCGCAGCGCCCGGCCGCACCGTCGTCGTTGGGTGGACCGCGACCGACCGAGGCGCACGGCTCGCCATCGCGGGAAACGTTCTGACCTGCAGCGTCGTCCCCTTGGGAGGTGATTGCTGGCGTCTCGAACGCAACGGTGAGGTGCGCAACGTCCGAGTGCTGGAAACAGGCGACGACGAACAAGGCGCGATCTACGTCCATTTTGGCGACCACGAAGGCATGGTGATTCGCGTCCCACGCTTTCCCCTACCGGCTGCTTCAACGGCGGCACCCGGCACCACCGTGGCGCCTGGACCGGGCACCGTGACGCGCGTTTGGGTCAAGCCCGGCGACGTGGTCCAAGCGGGGGCGCGCCTGGTCGCGATGGAGGCCATGAAGGTGGAGACTCTGGTCCACGCCCCGGAAGGTGGCACCGTCACCGCCGTCTTTGTGGCCCCGGGGGACACCGTTGACACAGGGACCGTGCTCGTTGGGCTCGCCACTGCAGACCCACTCTGTTAGCCGCGCGGGCTCGAACAGGAAAAACCATGCGTCCGCGCAACAAGACGGCTCGCTACAACGCCAAGCTCAAATCCAAGCGTACCCGGCAGGTGCTCCGCACCCATCGTCGCCTGGTGAAACGTCGCAGCGGCGGTCGTTTGGTGAAGCGGGTTCGGAAGACCTGATGAGCGGGTGGCTGGGAATCGTCGCGGGCTGCGTTCGCGTCACGGTTCCAGCAACACCTAGCGAAGTCACGGATTCCCCCTCTCCCATGCCCCAATCGTCGCCCGTCGTGCTCACAGGAGCCGTCGTGGTCGGTTTGGGTCAGGCCGACGTGCGCTTTGAAGGCGGACGGATCACCGGCTTAGGCGACGTCAGTTTGGACGGCGCCACGGTCGTTGCGCTACCGGGGCAATTTCTCGTGCCCGGCGTCATCGACTCCCATGTGCACCTCGCGTATATGCCTAAGGCCACCGAGTTGGCGGATGGCGGCGTCGTCGCGGTGGTAGACCTTGCCAGCCCAATCAGCTGGCTCGCCGCCCGACCCGTTGTTCCCCGCGTACTCGCCTCCGGCCCGATGGTCACCGCAGTGAATGGCTACCCTGTCACTTCCTGGGGCTCGGGCGGGTACGGCACAGAGTGTGAAGACGCAGCGGCCGCCGACGCCGCAGTAGACGCGCACGTCGCGGCCGGCGCCGGGGTCATCAAGCTCCCAGTCACGTCAGCGCCGGTGTTGGCAGACGATGCCTTGGCCAGCGCAGCCTCACGCGCTCATGCGCTAGGCCTACTGGTCGTGTCTCACGCGTTGTCCGACGCCAACGCTGCTAGCGCCGCTGCCGCAGGCGCCGATTGGCTCGCCCACACCCCCACGGAAGCGTTGTCCGCCTCGACGCTTTCCGCGTGGTCAGGCAAAGGCGTCATCTCGACACTCCGGGCGTTCGGTGGCGGCGCCGACACGATCGCCAACTTGAGGGCGCTCCGCGAAGCAGGCGCGACTGTGGTGTACGGGACCGACTTCGGGAACACCTCCACACTTGGGGTCGACGCTGACGAATTGACCTTGATGGCCTCCGCGGGCATGACGCCTGCGGAAATCCTGGCGGCGGCGACCTCGGTCCCCGCGACGACGTGGGGCTTCGCTGACCTCGGCGAGCTTGCCGTAGACCATGCCGCGACGCTTCTGGTCCTCGAAACCGACCCCCTGATCGACCCAACCGCGCTGGCGAGACCTTCGGCCGTATGGATTGACGGCGTACAGCGGTGAGCGTGCGGTTGCACGGAGACCGTCCGCGGGTCATCGGGTGATACGGAGGCCCCGTGCGAATCCTCATGCTCGTGGCACCAGCCACCCTGGCAGCCTGTACCTGCAATCCCGAATCGGTCTTTCCTGACCTCGACTTTTTCAGCGACGGCAGCCCGGAGCCCGAGGTGTGGGGCAGCTACCTGTCTATGCGCGCCACACCTGACGGCGGCCGCTTGGCACTCGCCTACTCCGCAACAGACGATACGGCGGTTGGCTTTGCCGTCGGGACACCCCAAGAGGACGGCACGTTGTCCTGGGTTCACGAACGTGTCGACGGCTGGGCCGAAGGCGGCGTGGACCTCACGGACGTCGGCAAGTACACGTCGCTGGCGATCGATGGCGATGGGATCGCGTGGATCGCCTACACGCACCTGGAACTCGGCGGGCTGCTGGTTGCAAAACGCGTGGCGCCAGGGGTCTGGACGTCTGCGACCGTGGATCCCGATGGTGGATCGTTTGCGAGCCTCGACATCGGGGTGACCGGACTGCCGATAGCGGCCCATGTGGACGTAGCGGGCGGTGCCGTGCGCCTTTCGCGGATGTCGGCGGACGGCACTTGGGCGAACACCGTGGTGTACACCGGAACGGCGGGTACGACGGTCACCGCGTCAGGAAGCATCGAGCCTACCGAGGCGTCGGTTGGCTACACGCGGTTGACCGTGATCGACGGCGCTGAATGGCTGGCATTTGCCGACCTCGGCACGGCCACGACCCACCTAGCGGACGTGACCACGACGTTCAACGATACAATCGTGGACGACCAGGGCGCGGGCACGTTCCCCTCCCTCTCGTCCGTAGACGGGACACTGCGTCTCGTGTCGTACGACGCAGGCAATGACCAGCTCAAACTGTCCACACGAACCGGCGGAAGTTGGTCGACCGAAGTGGTAGACAGCGGAGATCATCGCGGCGCGGATCCCGAACTGGTCCTGCTCGGCGACGAACTGGCTATCGTCTACCAAGACGGTCGGGGTTCCGACCTCGTCCTGGCGCGCGCGACCACGGGCTGGACCGTCGAGACGCTGTCGGGCGCGGATGGGGCAGTTGGATTCCACAACGAGGTCGTGAAACTAGGCGCAACAGCCTGGGTCGCGACCTATGACTACACCAACCATGTGCCCATCTTCCTGACGCTTTGATTGGGCTAATCCTGGGGTCCGCCGGTGCGCTCGCTGGCGTCGTTGTGGTGGACATGTTGGATGTCGGCCAAGGCGACGCCATCCTCATCCAAGGCGGCGGCAAATTCGTCCTGATTGATGCCGGGGACCGAGGAACCAACACCGTGACGCAGCTCAAGCAGCTGGGTGTCACACGCCTCGATCTCGTCGTCGCCACGCATCCACATGCCGATCACATCGGCGAAATGGCCGACGTTCTTCGTACCTTTTCCATCGGTTTGTACCTGGACAGCGGCCTGACGCATACCACCAGCGTGTACGCTGAGGTCAACGCCGTCCTGACCGAGAAGAAAATTCCGCGCAAGGTGGCCGTCACCGGCACCTCCATCTCACTCGGTTCCGAGGCCAAAATTTCAGTTCTGTTTCCCGGGCCCTCGCCGCTGACAGGCACGCGTTCCGACCTCAACAGCAATTCCGTGTGCGTGCTGCTCACCCACGAGGACAACACGTTCCTGTTCACGGGCGACGCCGAGGAGCCCACCGAATACGCGCTCCTGCAGGCTGGCCTTCAAGACGTCGACTTGCTCAAGGTGGCGCATCACGGTTCCCCGTACAGCACAACCGCAAAGTTTCTGGCGGTTGCGGACCCTGAATGGGGCCTAATCAGTGTGGGCGCCGACAACCGCTACCACCACCCGTCTCCTGACACGATTCGCCGCCTACAATCGGTCGGGGCCGCCGTTTACCGCACTGACACTAGCGGAAACCTGCGGGTCATCTCCGATGGCGAGCAGATCGAAATCCTTGAAGGCTCGCTCGCCGAGTTGATCCGAATTCCCATCCTGCAGAGGTGAGTCGTGAAGAAGAAAGGAATCGACGCTGTTGTCGATCGGTTTGAGGGCGATTGGGCCGTGTTGGAGGTCGGAAAACACGGCGTGGATTGGCCTATCGATTCACTTCCCGACGGCACGCGCGAAGGCAGCCGACTTCGGCTCACCGTCGTGTCCCATCCCGACGCGCCGGACGCGCCGAAGGCGACCGGTCCCGAGGACATCAACCTGTAGCACCGCTCTAG
>CAMASI010000045.1 GCA_945861065.1 Klebsiella pneumoniae
CGCCTCAACCTCGTCGAGGACGCAACGCATCGGTCCGGTAAGGAGCAGCTCGATCGCGTCGAGGCGATGCTCGTAGCCTTGGCGAAGAAGCTCCAGAATGATCGCTGACGCTTCCAGGGGCGACGCCGGGAGCGGGGTCGGGAGCGGGACCGGGAGCGGGACCGGGAGCGGGCCGGGCCCGGCTTGTGGGGATCGCGCCCCTGTGCATGTCGTCCTCAATTCCTGCGACACCGACCTCATCCTTCCCTGGTCTTCGGGCTGCATCAGCGAGGGCTGGACCTTCGTTGGGTCGGGGGGCTGTGGGTGGGCGTCCATCTGCACCTGCTCCGAGAGCACGACGCTTGTGCTCGGGGCCCACAGCCAGGTTGAATCCAGCTTTCTCTGGGAGTTCTTGTCAGCAGGCGAGTACCACTTCGAAGCCACGCTGGATGGGCCCCCGCATACCACTGTGGGAGCCGACGTGATTCACTACTGACCGGCCTTCACCGCCCGCTGCGTCACCCGCGTGCCACCGGCCTCTGGTACCAGTGCGTCAGCGTCTGATGTAGGACGTCGTCGCTCGCCTCTGAACGGACCGTGGGCATGAGCGCCGCGGTCTCAGGGATTCACTCCTCGCTTTTTGATTTGCCGGCCTTTCCTTTCGCCTTCGTTCGTTCTGGCCCCGAACCTGCCGGCGCTGACCCCTCCTCGCCGGGGTCGTCGGGCTCGGCGTAGCCGAGGATCGCCAGTTGTGCCTTCTCCGCCTCCGATTCCTGGGGCGGCACGTCCTGGTTCGTTCGTTTCGTGGCGTCATACGCGGGTAAGGACTGTGTCCACGTTGCCAAGGTCGCGGTCATCTCGGTGAGGCGGTCGACGTCGGTCGCCGCGAGGTCGTTGAGCTCGTCGGGATCCGTTCGGAGGTCGTACAACGCTCGAATGGACGCGCGGCCGTCCCGACTGCCTTCGATGAGTTTGAAGCCGCCGTCGATGACTACTTGGTACGTGTCGCCCCACAGGTCGTCAGCGACGTCCGGGAACCACTGATTCACTTTTTGCCACCCCAACCGGTCCACGCTCATGGATTGCGCGAAGATGGCGCTGGCCTTGTTCGTGATGTCGGTGAGCGTGCCTGTTGCCATCGGCTGGTCTGGGCGCGGCACGCCCGCCAGGTCACACAGCGTGTCGTAGATTTGCAGGTTGGAGACTGGCACGGACACCCGGCCCGGGTCGAGGCCAGCGGGCCACGAAATCACCAGCGGGACGTGGAGCAGGTTCTGGTAGATGGCTGCCCTGTGCCCAAATTGCTGGTGCTCTCCAAGCTGCTCGCCATGGTCCGCCGTCCACAAAACAATCGTATTGTCCAACACACCGCGTTCTTCGAGGTCCGCGAGAAGGTCGGAGGTGGATTCGTCGAGGTCGATCAATGTTGCGTCGTACACGGCGTCGATCGCCTGCAACTCCTTCTCCGTGTAGTCCTTCTTGTCATAGGAATACAAGAGTTGGCTCTTCATCGTTAGGTCGGTCGCCAGGCCCAGTTTGATGGTCTCGTCGTCGGCCACTTTCTTGCGCGCTTCCGCACTCGGGACCCGCGGTTTGTGGGCTTCCATATAAGAAAGATACGCGAAAAACGGCTTTTCGGGGTCGTCTCGGCCGTCGATCCAATCTACGAAGGCCTCGCGCGTTTGAGGTGCGGCGTTGTAGGTAAACGTCGACGAAGCACCCCCGCGAAAGGCTGGCGAGATTTCGGTGCTCTTGTCGGACTTAATTAGTTTCTTCCGCGTGTTCTGACTGACTTTCTTCCGCCACTCTCGGTTCCACGACAGGTCGATGTGGTTGAACCCTTGCAGCAGATTCACTCGGGTGGACGAGAGGTTTGGGTTGGCGCTGAATGCGTATGTGTCGTAGCCGTGTTGACCGAACCATTCAGCGCTGGTGATGTTGTGGTGGTCTAACCAACGCCAGTCGTACCCAGCACCGTGTTCACTTTCCGGTTGCCCCGTGAACATGCTGGCATGTGAGGGCACGGTCCACATGGCTGGAGAAATGGCGTTTTCAAAGACCTTGCCACCTTCGGCCCATTTTGCCATGCGCGGGGTCGTCGGTTTGTCGTATCCGTACAACGTCATTCTGTCGGCGCGAACCGTGTCCCACAGGATGATGAGCACGTTGGGCGGCTCGCTTGGGGCACCGGGCAGCACCTGGTAGAGCGCGCCGCCGGCGACCAACAGCCCAACGGTCCCGCCGATCAATAAACGTTTATCCAAGGAATTCCCCCTTCATGTGCGGCGCCGCCGCTATTTTCCGGTGCCCGGCAGAGCACTGGGTGCGGGAACGTCGGTTTCGCCGTCCTCCGTGAGATAACCTAGAAGTTCTAGTTCCCTGATCGCGGCCGAATTGGATGCCGCTTTCGCCTTTCGCGACCGATGAGGCGACGCTGTAAAAGGCGTGAGGTCGGCCTCCCACGCGCTGAGCGTCCCGAGCAGGGTCGTCGCGACGTTGGGCTGGGCGTCGAACAAGTTGTGCAACTCTTGGGGGTCGGTCTCGAGATCATACAACTCATGCGCCCCGTCGGAGCACCGGATCAGCTTCCGATTGCCGTCGTAAACCACGCCGTAGGTGCGTTCTAGCCGGGTCGTGTCGAGGTCGGGCCACATGTGCTTGACCTTCTTGAGCGTGGACGCAAAGGGGTCGAGCATCTGGGCGAAGGTAGGGCCCGCAGGGACCGCCGCCAGCAGGGAGGTTGAGCGCACCGCGGGGTTTTTCGGAAGCGGGATGTCCGCCGCATCCAGAACGGTGGCAAACACACTCTGGGTGCTGACACGGTTGGCCTCGCGCCCGGTCGCAACGTGGCCCGGGTAGCGGATGACGAGGGGGACGTGGAGCAACTGATCGTAGACGTTGTACCGGTGTTCCATCATGCGGTGTTCGCCGAGCGCCTCACCGTGGTCGGCGACGATGATGAGCAGCGTGTCGTTGAGGTCGCCGCGAGCGGAGAGGTCGTCGAGTAGGTCACCGGTGACGTCGTCGAGGTCGCGCAAGGTCGCATCATACACGCCACCGAGCGCGGCCAGTTGGTTGGCATCGTATTCGCGTTTCCCGGCGACATACGCCACCTCGGTGAACAGACTTGCGTCGGTTTGAAGGCCAAGTTCCAGCAGGTCTGGATCCAACAACGCCTTTCTCGCTTGTTCGCTGGGCACCCGTGGGGTGTGGGCTTCCATGAGGTTGAGGTAGCCAAACCAAGGACGCCGCTTGTCCTCCCGGGCGTCCAACCAGGTGGTGAAGCGCCGGTGCGTGGCAGGCCCGGCATCTTTGTAGACGGCTTTCGCCCAACCGTCGTCCGGATCGGTTGTGGACCACGCCGGGCTCATCTCGGTGGAACGATCGCGGGCGATCAGCTTGGACTCGGTGTTCTCCCTCGCTGCTGCTTGAAACGGGGATTCTTTCCCCTGATTGCCAGACTTGAACGTTGTGATGATGTCGTCGAACCCTTGCAGGAGATTGGTCAATGGACTGACGACGATGTTTGCGCTGATGGCGACGGTGTCGTAGCCGGCTTCATGTAGGATCTCGGCGAGGGTATGGTGGGCGTCGTCGACCCAGCGGTGGGTCGCGTCCGCACCGTGCGATGTGCCACTCAAGCCAGTGAACATCGATGTGTGGGTGGGCAGCGTCCACATATCGGGCGCGATGGCATGTTCGTAGACTCGGGCGCTTTGCGCGAATGCGTCCAGCCGGGGCGTTGTGGCCCGGGTGTGGCCGTACAAGGACATGCGGTCCGCGCGGGCAGTGTCCCACAGGACGATGAGCACATTGGGGCGGTCGTCCGCGTCCGGGGTTGTCGTCGCGGATCCCGGCACCGGCGTCCCGCAGTTACTACCGGCAAAGAGCAGGGCGACTCCGACTGCGCTCCCACCTAGCAGTGTCTTGGCCCAACCCAAACTACGGCCCACCGCTCCTCCTGGCGCCGTATAGCGCGGCGTGGGGGCCGGACCGTCGTCACGGCTGGTGACGTTGCGTCCCGCGTTGCAACGCGTGTTAGCGCCCGTCACTACGTGCCGCCTTGAACTTCGTCCAGATCGAGTTCCTCTGGTTCTTCGCCGTGACCCTCGTCGTCTACTGGTCCTTGAGGGACCGGTGGCGTCAAAACGTGTTTCTCGTCGCCGCGGGTGCGTTCTTCTACGGGTTCTTCCACCCGTGGTACCTGATCTTGCTCTACGGCGCGGCGTT
Source organism: Klebsiella pneumoniae (assembly GCA_945861065.1). GTDB lineage: Bacteria > Myxococcota_A > UBA796 > UBA796 > SXOB01. The sequence goes on from CAMASI010000045.1 coordinate 4,210, forward strand.
CATGGACTACACCGTGGCGCTGCGCATCGAACGCGACCAGGCGCGCAAGCAGTACTGGCTGCTGGTGAGCCTTGTCGGCAACCTGGGCATGCTCGGATTCTTCAAGTATTTCAACTTCTTCCTCGACAACGTGAGAGGCGCCCTTGAGCTAGTCGGCGTGCAGGCGAATCTGCCGACCTTGCAAATCCTGCTCCCGCTGGGGATCTCGTTCTACACGTTTCAGACCCTGTCCTACGTCATCGACGTGTACCGCGGGGACTTGAAAGCGCGTTCCAACTTGCTCGACTACGCCGTGTATGTCACGTTCTTCCCGCAGTTGGTCGCCGGTCCGATCGAACGCGCGAGCAACTTGCTTGTGCAAGTCGAAAAACCGCGAGTCTTCCAGCGCGAACATTTTCTCGACGGGCTGGGGCTCGCGTTGTGGGGTGGCTTCAAGAAGATCGTTGTGGCCGACACCATCGCGCCGTTTGTGGACAAGGTGTTCATCGTCAGCGACCCGGCTGCGCCCCTGTTGTGGGCCGGCGCGTTCGGCTTCATGATCCAGATCTTCGCCGATTTTTCCGGGTACACGGACCTTGCCCGCGGCACCGCGAAGATGATCGGGTTCGAGCTGGCGCACAACTTCAGATCGCCGTATATGGCGGTGTCTACGCCAGATTTCTGGCAACGATGGCATATCTCCTTGTCGTTCTGGATTCGCGACTACTTGATGGTGCCGTTGTTAGGGGGAGGCTCCCATCTAGGGCTTTTCCGGTTCATTTGGGCGACGATTCTCACGTTCACGATCATCGGCTTTTGGCATGGGGCGAGCTGGAATTTCATCCTGTTCGGCTTCTTCCATGGCGTCTGGATGACGATTTACACGGTGGTCAATCGAAACCTGCCGGCGCGTGTGACAAATGTACCCTTCGGCCGGCCCATGGCGATAACGTTTCACTTGCTCGCGGTGAGCCTCCCCGGCTCGTTGTTGTTCAGGGAGACCAGCCTTACCCGCATTCTGCATGACGTCCAGATTACGATTCTTCGGCCGTTTGTGGCGACGTCAGAAGAGTGGATTGCGGCCGTGACGGTGGTCGGAATCACGGCGGTGTGCGCGATGCCACTGATCCTCTCCTACTTCGTGGAACGTTACGCGATTCCTCGATTGCGACCGACAGTATGGTGGTTGCCGGCCCAGACGGTCGGGTGGACGGCGCTGGTCCTGGTGATTGCCTTGTTCTTCCGATCAGGCGCGATGGACTTCGTTTACTTCCAATTCTAGCCTAGCGAACGGATGCCTCTAATCCCACGTCTCTACGGCCCCGCCTCCGTACAGCGATGGGATGCGATGGGCGGCGAAACCTTGCACGCCGTCCGACGCTGCGTCGTCTGCAGGCACTGTGATGTCGACCTGCCACACAACAGTGTCGGGCATGACCAGTTCCACGACGCGCACGCCGTGGGGTGCAAGCCCCTGTGACGCGAGCGAAACGCCCCCCACGGACTCCAGCCATCCGTAGGTCACGAGTCGGTTCCCCGTCGTCGGGAGCGCGTCCACTGCGCCCATAAGAGGCGCCGCCAATGGCCCATCTGCCGGTTCGTAGCTCCAGATCCGCTCGACGGTCCGGGCAACCGCATCGATCTTGAGCTCGATGGCGAGCGATTCTGTGGCGTCTGCCGGTACCTCCTCGGTCCACGGGCTCGCCCCGACGTCGCCGTTGTCAAAGAGCAGCCACGTGCCCTGCGGCGTCTGCGTGATTCCGTGGGCGTGGTAGGGTTGCCGCCAGTCCTCACCCACGGGCGTCAGTCTGTTCGCGACGTATTCGGGGCCCCAGTTGGCTTCCGGAGCCAGCAGCCAAAGCAATTCATGCGTGTCCCGGTTCATCGCGAACACGGTGTCCTGGTTGCGGAGCGACACGACCCAGGCGTCGTCCGCCGCGTCGAAGGCAAGGGCGTTCGCATGCGCCCAGTCCAGCCCCCATCCGAGCTTGTCCAGACCATCGTACCCGAGCCGACCCGGATCGAGAACGTCGGTCAGCGGCACCAGTTCTTCGACGGCGCCGTCTGCACCCACCACCACGAGCTGCTGGCGTGACACGGTCACGTCCGTCCACCGAATCAGCGGGTCCACATAGCTGGCCGGATAGTCGGCCTCGACGACCGGCAGGGTGTCAAGCGCTGCGAAGGTCCCGCCTCCGAGGTCGAGCACCTCATGGTGCAATCGTTCCACGCCATCGAGCGGAATGGCGGCTCCGAACGGGGCGCTCCCGAAGGAATTGACGAGCCCGCCGAAGAGGTCGATTTCTTCGACTAGGCCCACCTCTGTCAGCCGGACCATGCGAAGCGTGCCCGTCTCGGGACGAAAGCGCACGCCTGTATGGGTGGGCGTGGGCCCATAGAGCCATGCGGGCGTCCCTGAGGCGTCGAGTGCCGCGACCCAACCGAGCACATTTCCGCTCGCCAGCGGCAGGACAGTCAGGCCGGGCTCCATTCGTTCGGCGTCCGACACACCCACGACCACATCGGGCCACCACCCGGCAACAGCCATCTGTTGTAGCGTAAATTGGGCGAGCAGCGTTGAGCCGGCGTCCGAAACGAATGACACAGACACGTCGGCCGTTTCGCCCGCTGAAATACCGAGGACCGGTACGCGATGGGTGCGCTGCAGGCCTGGAAAGACGATTTGGCGGTGGCCGCGGCTATCGGTGATGTCAAGCCGCGCCTCGGTGGCTTCGCGGGTGGTCGCATCGATTCGCCAGGAGAGCGGCGCGAGCGGTGGCGGAGTCACTAGGACCGGCGCCACCAGGTACGGGTCAGGCACCGACGGCGACGAGGTCTTCGATAGGACCTCGGGGGCCGAAGCCGGTGGCACCGACGCCGCAACACAGGCAAGACAACGGAGCCACAGCACGGACCCCGCGTAATAGACGGATGTGTAGGAGGCACCCGTCTTCGTCGTTCTTGCGCTCGCCTGCGGAGAGGGATCGTCTGGCCGGCCCGCGTCGGGAAGCGCCGACGGGCCGTCCACGGGCACGCCGCCAGTGCCGACGGGACCCGGCGCCACAAGCACCGGCGCCGAATCGATGGACCCACCCACCTTCATTGTCCGGGAGGACGGCTTCCAAGCCGCGCCGGCCTTCTTCTCAGATCCGTTGGACCTGCTGGCGAATGATGCGGACGGCGACGGCGATCTGGACCTGTTTGTTCAAAACCACCACCACCACCCCTTTGAGATGTGGCTCGGCGACGGCGCTGGTGTCCTCGTCTACCATTCCCAGCCCGAGTCGGGATTGTGGGACAATGCAGAGGTGCCGGACCTCTTCGGCGACCTCGGCGCGATGGAAGCGGCGGCAGACGCTGCCGGCCTGGCGGGCCTGACACTGTGGCACGACGTCGCGCGGGACAACGGCCTGTGGCGGCTGCGCTACAACCCCGGTCCAACGCCTCCCGAGGGCCCTCTCTCTGTGGACTTGCAAACGAGTGCGCCCATCGACGTCGTCGCCGACCTTGACGACGCGGAAGTCGTGGAGGTCACTGAGCAGCACCTCATCATCACGCTTCAGGATGTTTCCGTGGCCCGGACGTTCGGGCTGCACCAGACGTTTGTTGGCGCGCAATTGATCGTCGACGGCACAGCGGGCGGCCAGCCCGTTTCCGTGCGCGCGGGAACGACGCTCGCGCCGCTGGGGACGGGCCGAGTGTCGGTGTGGATGAACGACCCCCACGGTGTCGTCTGGGGCGACATGACGGGAGCCCAGGGCCCTGAGCTGTTCGCGACCCGCGGGGCCCTCACGGGCACGTTGGGCGCACCGGAGGAACCCAAGTCCGACCATCTGTGGGTTCATCTCGACGAAGGCGCGACGTGGGCCACCACGACGGACACAATACCTCCTTCCTACAACCGCGGCCGTCAGGTCGCGCTGGTGGACACCAACGAGGACGACGTCGCGGAGATTCACATCGGCTGCGAGGCGTCGGCGAACCAGATGCTGAGGCTGGTCGACGGCGTGTATGTGGACGTGGCAGCGGCCCTGGGCCTTCACGACGTCGGAGGGGACACCAGTACCTGGTTCGATGTGGACTCGGATGGCGACGAGGACTTGATCTGGCTCGACCTCAACGTGTTCCGCGTGTCGTACAACCAGGGTGACGCCTTCACCCAGATCGATGGCGACGCGGTGGGCCTCGTCTTTCCACAAGCGTCCGCCGGCTTCGAGCCCGACGGTATTTTCGACGACTACGGGCTGGTCCCTGCCGACATGGACGGCGACGGCGATCTCGACCTGTGGTTCTACGGCCACGGCGTGGACGGCCGCGTGGCGCTGTACCGCCAGGACGGCAGCGCCTTCACCGACGTCACCGAGGACATGGGAATGTCCGAACGCGTCGATGTGCGCCGCCTGCTGCCCACGGACCTCGACCTCGACGGCCTCATGGACGCGGTCCTCGTGGGCGACGACGTTTCCTGGCTCCGACAGAATCCGCCGGGTGTGTGGGTGGCGACAGCGCTTGACGCCCGTGCGGACGCGACGAGCGAGGTGGTCGTCGGGGACTTCACCGGCGACGGGTGGCCGGATGTGGCGCGGGTGGGCGCCACGACGGGCAGAACGCTGTTGGTTGCGGTGACGCCGACGGAATCGTCAGTGGTCGTGCTGGCCCCTGGGCCCGGTCTGGCCTCGGTCGCTTCGATCGTCCGCGCGACGCGGGCGTCGGGCCGCGTGTCTACGTTTCGTTACGGCAGTCATGCAAACACGTGGATCTCACAGGTTTTGTCGCCCCTCGCCGTGCCGGGGACGGTCGAGGACCCGATTGTGGCCATCCGATGGACGTGGCCAGACGGCGTCGACATGGACGTGGCACCGATCGCGGGGCTTCAGACGGTTGGGCGGTAGCACGGGGCGTCTGCACGACACGTGGACGGTACGCCACGGACGCTGCGGGCGTCATAGTGGGCCCAAATGCCAGCGCCCGTCGAGCCCATCGAGCCCATCGCCCCGCCGCCGCTTTGCCCAGAAGGCAATGTCCTCAAGGGTAGGCCGCGCACGTGGGTGGATCTGTCGGCGCCGCACCGGGTCTCCGATGGTGTTGTGGCTTCCGAGGGTGCGGATTGGAACGGCCCCCAAGCGGCAGTCCTGCAAAGCGCTGGGTCCACGACGTTTGACTTAGGGCGCCCCACACCGCTGGATTCGTTGTGGATTCAGGCCGACGGGAACGACCTCTACTCGGTAGCGGTGTCTGACGATGGGTTGACCTGGCGCGACGTGGCTGTGGTGCCGATCGTGGACGGGCATGGCTTGCGTGGCCGTTCGGTTTCCCTCGGCGGCGTGGAGGCGCGCCACCTCAAGGTGGGGCAGCCTGAAGGGGACGGTTTCTACTCAATTTCGGAAGTGCAGGCTTATTGTCAGCCTCCGAAGACCTCTCCGGTCGGTGTCCGGCTCGTGAATTCGACGGCGGCAGGGGGCGCGAAGGGCGGGTGGGTGTGGAATGACACGACCTCTGCCCGCTGGGAGGGCGTGCTCGCGGTGCTTGGAATGCTGGTCGTTGGCGGGGGCCTCTGGGTCTCATCGACAGGGAAGTTGGCGCGGGCAACCAGCGGCCTCCTGGCCGTCCTCGGAGTTCTCGGGGCGCTTAGTTTTTTCAATTTCGGGTCGTTGCATTTCGGAAACTCTATTCACGACTGGGATTTCACCCATTACCACATTGGCGCGAAGTATTTTCCAGAACTCGGTTACGAACGGCTCTATCGGTGCATGTCCGTAGCAGACGCGGAAGACGGGCTCACGAAACGAGTGGAAGCCCGGCGCATCACGAACCTCGAAACGAACGCGATCGAGTCAGCGCGCACCGTGCTCGTCGACCCCACCGTGTGCACGTCGCACTTCTCGCAGGATCGCTGGTCTGCCTTCAAGAAGGACGTCAAATTCTGGCGAGACCGCCAGGGCGGAAAACGATGGGACGATCTGCAGTTGGATCACGGCTACAACGCGACTCCGGTGTGGACGCTTGCGGGCTGGGGGCTGGCCGGTACCGCCCCAATTGATGTAGACCAGATGTGGCTTCTGGCGGCCCTCGATCCCGGCTACCTTGTCGCCACAGCGCTGGTCATCTGGTGGGGTTTTGGTTGGCGCGTGTTGTGCGTCGCGCTCTTGGTATTTGGGACGAATTTTCCGTCTCGTTTCTATTGGACAGGTGGGTCATACCTGCGATTCGATTGGTTGTTTTACCTCGTGGCGTCCATTTGTTTGGCCCGTCGGGATCGGCCACTGCTCGCGGGCGCCGCGTTGGCCTATGCGGCCTGCCTCCGCGTTTTCCCGGTACTCGCCGCGGCTGGACCGGGCTTGGCGCTCCTCTACGACCTGGGATGGCTTCGCGTCAGACCCCGGCCGGGATTGATCCCGTTTTTCGTGAGCCTCGCGTTGACGTCGGCCCTTCTCGTAGGCGCTTCTACGTGGGTCACTGGGCCCGAGGCCTACCCCGCCTTCGTGGCCAATACGGTGAAACACCAGGAGACGCCGCTGACCAATCATATGGGGTTGCGCACAGCGTTGTCGTGGCGGCCGCAGGACGGGGGTCGCAAACTGAGGGACGAGAAACTCACGGACCCGTGGTCCGTGTGGAAGGTCACAAGACTAGAAAATTGGCGCGAGGCCAAGCCTCTGGCCGTCGGGATCGGCCTGGGTTGGCTGTGGGTGCTGTGGCGCGCGGTGCGAAAGGAGCCGCTGTGGGTGAGTGTCGCGGCGGGGCTCACGGTCATCCCCATCGGCGTGGAATTGACCTGCTACTACTATGCTTTTGTTATTGGCGTTGCGCTGCTTGCGGGCCGGGACGCGCATGCTGGCGTCATCCTCCTGGGCTTGACGGCCCTGACCCAGTTCGAGGCCTGGGCGCCGATTCCGGGAATGGCCCGATGGATGGATGAGCAGTACGTCGGCATGTCGGCGGCGACGATTGTGGCATTCTTGTGGGTCATCCTCCGGCTTGGGCGTTCAACGCCTTCCGCGAACCCGCCCTAACCGAACAACCTGCCCCAAAACCCCTTGGCCGGGATGTCGAGTTTTCGCAGCTCGGCCAGTTGGCGCACCAGGGTGTCCTCCGCTTCGCCCATGGCCTTGGGAACGTCGACGGTGAACCTCACATGGTGATCGCCGCGTTGACTGCGTGCGCGCAGATGGTCGCAGCCCTTACCGACCAGGGTTTCCACGTGGCCAGAAGGGGTACCGGCGACGACGGTGACGGTCTCCTCTCCGTGAACGGTGGGGACGGTCACGGCGCCCCCGAGGCACATGAGCGGGTACGGAACCGGGATGGTGACGTAGACGTCCGCGCCTTCGCGTTTGAACACCTCGTGCGGCTCAACGTCCAGCGTCAGGTACAGGTCGCCCGGCCCGGCGCCGGGGTCTCCGAGGTCTCCTTTTCCGGGGTGCCGAATCTGCAAACCCGCGTAGGCACCGCCTGGGATTCGAACTTCGACATCGATGGTGGATCGGGTTCGCCCGGAACCGCGACATTTCGTACAGCGGTCTTCCACGGCGACCGATTGGCCAGCACCGCGACAGGTTGGGCAGGTGGTGCGGATACGCAGGAAACCTTGCACCTGAAGGACCTGGCCGTGGCCTGCGCAGGTAGCGCAAGTGGCCTGTTTGGCGCCGTCTCGTAGCCCTCGGCCCTTACACCCCTCGCAATGCGCGAGGCGTGGTACGGTCAGATTTTTCGTCACGCCAAGGGCGGCTTCCAAAAACGTGAGCGGGACGGCAACTTCGACGTCGCCACCCCGTTGCGGCCCTGCACGTCGGCCACCGCTGAACATGTTCCCGAACGCCCCGCCGAACAGGTCTCCAAACACCGAAAAGATGTCCGATACATCGGTGAAATTCGGGTCGTAACCCCGGCCTTTGAGACCCTCATGTCCATATTGGTCGTAGATCCGGCGTTTGTCGTCGGACGCGAGCACGTCGTAGGCCTCCGCTGCTTCTTTGAACAGCGGTTCAGCCTCGGCATTCCCCTGATTTAGGTCGGGGTGGTGCTTCCGCGCGGCGGCTTTGTAGGCCTTTTTGATGGCGGCGGCGTCGGCGTCTTTCGGGACGCCGAGCACCTCGTAATAGTCTCGGGCCAACAGCGGCTCCTCCTACTCGCGGATGTCTCAGGCGTCTTCGTATTCGGCGTCGATCACGTCGTCGTTGGCTTTGCCGCCAGCGGCACCCGGAGGTGGCGCTGCGGACGGCCCGGCACCCGGCTGACCCTGGTACATGAACTCCGCGAGTTTGTGAGACGCCTTCTGTAGGGCCTCGGTCGTTGCTTTCAGCCGATCCGGATCGTCGCTGTCCAGCGCGGCTTTGGCATCGGTGAGGGCGGTCTCGACGGCGGTTTTTTCGGCCGCAGGAAGTTTGCTTCCATGTTCCGATAGCGTTTTCTCGATCTGGTAGATCGCATTGTCGAGGGCGTTGCGGGCTTCCACGACCTCCCTTCGTACCTTGTCAGCCTCTTCGTGTTGACGGGCGTCGTTGACCAACCTGTCGATTTCTTTGTCAGACAGGCCTGACGAAGCTTCGATGGTGATTTTCTGTTCCCGGCCGGTCGCCTTGTCCTTCGCTGACACTGCGAGAATACCGTTCGCGTCGATGTCGAAGGCAACCTCCACCTGCGGCATCCCACGGGGTGCGGGCGGGAGACCGTCGAGTCGGAAGTTGCCGATCAGGCGATTGTCACGCGCCATCTTCCGTTCGCCCTGGAACACGTACACGTCCACGGCGGTCTGGTTGTCTGCGGCGGTGCTGTACACCTCGCGTTTGCTGTGCGGAATGGTGGTGTTGCGGTTGATGAGCACGCTCATCACGCCCCCAAAGGTCTCGATTCCAAGCGACAACGGCGTGACGTCGAGCAGGAGCATGCTGGTCACGTCGCCTGACAAGACGCCGCCTTGCACGGCCGCGCCGACGCCGACCACTTCGTCGGGGTTGACGGACCGGTTGGGATCCCGACCGAAGACCTCTTTCACGCGACGCTGGACCAACGGGATGCGGGTGCTTCCGCCGACCAGCAGCACTTCGTGGATGTCCGAGGGCTGGATTCCGGCGTCTTTGAGCGCCTGGCGACAAGGAACGAGGGTCCGCTCGACGATGGGTTCGATCAGGCGCTCGAACTCCGCGCGGGTGAGTTTCTTGGTGAGGTGTTTGGGGCCGGTGGCATCCGCGGTGAGGAAGGGCAGGTTGACTTCGGTGGTCTGCGCCGAGGACAACTCGATTTTGGCCTTTTCCGCCGCGTCCTTGAGGCGCTGGATCACGATGGTCTGGTTGCTGACGTCGATGCCAGTGTCCTTCTTGAACTCGGCGACAAGCCAGCGGATGAGCAGATCGTCGATGTCATCGCCGCCGAGGTGGGTGTCTCCGCCGGTGGACTTGACTTCGACGACATCGTCGCCGACTTCGAGGATGGACACGTCGAAGGTGCCGCCTCCGAAGTCGTATACAGCGATGACTTCGTCTTTCTTCTTGTTCAGACCGTAGGCCAGGGCCGCCGCGGTGGGTTCGTTAATGATGCGCTTGACGTCGAGGCCCGCGATGCGCCCGGCGTCTTTGGTGGCTTGGCGTTGGCTGTCGTTGAAGTACGCCGGAACCGTGATCACCGCTTCGGTGACTGGCTGCCCCAGGTACGTCTCGGCCTGCATTTTGAGCTTCTGAAGGATCATCGCGGAGATTTCCTGCGGCGAGTACTCCTTGTCGAAGATCTTGATGCGACAATCACCGTTCGGCGCGCGTGTCACCTTGTAGGGAAGCCGGTTGACTTCGTCGCCAATTTCGTCGAAACGACGGCCAATCAACCGTTTTGCCGAGTAGATGGTGTTCTCGGGGTTGGTGATTGCCTGGCGACGGGCGACCACGCCGACGAGGCGCTCCCCGTCCTTTCCGAAGCCGACGACCGACGGTGTCGTACGTGCACCCTCTTCGTTGACGATCACGATGGGCTGGTCGCCCTCCATGATGGCGACGACCGAGTTGGTGGTTCCCAGATCGATCCCAATGATTCGGCCCATGATCTTCCTCCGACGGGCCCAAGTGGGGCCGCTTTGTAGACGAGGTCTCGTGGGAGGCCTCGCGTCGCCGCTTCCGTAGGCACATGGCGAAATGCGTCAAGCCGAGGGCCTGCGTTGGCTTGGTGTGCTTGACGCGGGCCGTGCACGTGTCTAGTTGTCGCGCGGCAAGGACGGGTCGGCGAAAACGTAGCTTCTCCCGTTCGATGATTCCAAAACGAATGGCCGGGCATCCGGCTGGAGGTCCCCGATGTCGAGCTTCCGTCCCCTACATGACCGCGTGCTGGTCAAGCGTCTCAACAGTGAATCCCGTACCACGGGCGGTCTGTTCATCCCCGACAACGCCAAGGAAAAGCCGCAACAGGCCGAGGTCGTTGCAGTCGGGACGGGGCGCTTAATCGATGGTCGCGATCCGGTCGCGCTGGTTGTCAAACAAGGCGATCGGGTCCTGTTCGGCAAGTACTCCGGGGACGAAGTGAAGCTCGACGGTGTGGATCACATCATCCTGCGCGAGTCCGACATCCTCGCCGTCATCGAAGCCTGATTCAATTCGCAACACGGAGAACCTACTTATGGCACCGAAAGTCATTCAGTTTCGCGAGGCCGCACGTGCGGACGTGCTCGCAGGCGTCAACGTCCTTGCCAATGCGGTCAAGGTCACCCTGGGGCCTAAGGGCCGCAATGTGGTGCTCCAGAAGTCCTTTGGCTCGCCGCTCGTCACGAAAGACGGCGTGACGGTCGCCAAGGAAATCGAGCTCTCGAATCGTTTCCAGAACATGGGCGCGCAGATGGTGAAGGAGGTCGCATCGAAAACCAACGATGTGGCTGGCGACGGCACCACCACCGCAACCGTGCTCGCGCAAGCGATCTACAGTGCAGGCACCCGGCTGGTCGCTGCGGGCGCTGACCCGATGGCGATCAAGATTGGAATCGACAAAGCCGTCAAAGCGGTCTGCGCGGACCTGGAGGCGCAAGCCCGGCCCTGTGACGCCGGCAATGACGCGGACATCGCGCGGGTCGCCACCATTTCGGCGAACGGGGATGCCCAGATCGGCCAAATCATCGCCGACGCGATGAAGAAGGTCGGCAAAGAGGGTGTCATCACCGTGGAAGAGGCCAAGGCCATGGAGACGGTCTCGGAGATCGTCGAAGGCATGCAGTTCGACCGCGGCTACCTCAGCCCGTACTTCGTGACCGATCAGGACCGCATGGAGTGTGTCCTAGAGGACGCCTACGTGCTCGTGCACGAGAAGAAGATCAGCGCCATGAAGGACCTGCTTCCGCTGCTGGAGAAAGTCGCGGAAAGCGGCAAGCCCCTGTTGATCATCGCCGAGGACATCGAAGGCGACGCCCTCGCGACCATCGTCGTGAACACGTTGCGCAAAACGATGGTGGCCTGTGCGGTGAAAGCACCGGGCTTTGGCGATCGTCGTAAGGCGATGTTGGGCGACATCGCGACGCTCACGGGCGGACAGCCTGTGTTCGAAGACCTCGGCCTCAAGCTCGAGGGTGTCAAACTCGAAGATCTGGGCCGGGCGCAGCGCATTGTCGTGGGCAAAGACAACACCACGGTTGTGGGCGGAAACGGCAACCCCGCCGACCTTAAGTCACGCGTCAAGCAGATTCGGGCGCAGATCGAAGACACGACGTCTGACTACGATCGCGAGAAGCTGCAAGAGCGGCTGGCCAAACTGGTCGGCGGTGTGGCCGTCGTCAAAGTGGGCGCCGCGACCGAAATGGAAATGAAAGAGAAGAAGGCCCGCGTAGAGGACGCACTCAACGCGACCCGCGCTGCGACCGAAAAGGGCGTGGTTCCTGGCGGTGGTGTGGCGCTGATCCGCGCTGCGTCGGCACTGGCCGGCGTCGTTGTGGAAGGAGACGAACGGTTCGGCGTAGACATCATCCGCGAAGCCTGCGAGGCGCCTTTGCGTGCCATCGCCGCCAACGCGGGCGCCGATGCAAGCATCGTCGTTCACAAGGTCCGTGAGGCCAGTGCTTCGACGGGCTGGGACGCGGCCAACGACCACTACGGCGACATGTTCGAGATGGGAATCATCGACCCGGCCAAGGTCACGTTGACCGCTCTGCAGAATGCAGCGTCGGTCGCGGGTTTGTTGTTGACCACGGAAGCGATGATCGCCGAAAAGAAGAAGGATGAGTCTCCTTCAGGTGGCGACGAGGACTAAGAATCTTGCTGCTCCGGGTACTGGCTATCTGTGTCAGCACGGTGGCCTTCAACCTGACGCTGGCACCGCACAATCTGCACGCGCTGCAGTGGCTGCTGTACCTTCCCACCTTTTGGGCACTCAGGGCGGCAGACCGGCGGGGGAACTTGGTTCTCGCGCTGGCATGGGGCGTGATTGCACACGTGGATGGGTTCAACTGGCTCGTCGAAACGATCCAGTTGTTCTCCAACATCCCGGACGTGGGGGCCTGGGCGATTCTAGGCCTATTTTCGGTTGTATTTGGTCTGCCCTACTTGGTGCTTTGGCCGCTTGTTCATCCGATGCGGGCGCGGCTCGGAATCGGATGGGTCGTCGTGTTTCCGGCGTGGTGGGTCCTGGTAGAATGGGCTTGGTCCCACGCCATGTTGTTTCCGTACTTTCATGGGGCCGGTCAATGGTCCAACCTCGCGGTCGTGCAGCTTTCATCGGTCACGGGGGTGTGGGGGCTGACCGGGCTGGTGATTCTGGTGAATTCGGTGCTCGCGGAAGCGCTGTTTCGCTGGCAAGAGGGCCGGTCTCTGCCCGTTCGCTCGCTGGGGTTGACCGCGATCTTGTGGTCCGCCATCGTCGTGTGGGGTGGTGTTCGACATGACCGAATTGAGACGCAACTGCGCGCGGGGCCCACGCTTCGAGTCGCCCAGTTGCAAACGCACACCGGCATGCTCGAGCGATTTGCCATGCCCGCAAAAGCGGAGTTTCAGGAGTGGGTTGACCTGACGCGAAGGGTGCCGCCCGGCGCCGCCGATCTGGTGGTGTGGCCGGAAGGGGGTTGTCCGTACGCGGTGAATGACAGCAGGGCAGCCGAGCAGGTGGGCGCGCTGGCGCAACAGGGCGGCTTTGAAATGGTGATCGGTGGGGGGAGCCGGGAGCGAGAGGCCGATTCTGCCATGGGGGAGACGGGCAAAGTCGAGATCTTCAACAGCGTGTACTTTTTCGGTCGAGACGGTGCGGTGCGGGGTCGCTACGACAAGGTCGTTCCGTTGCCCTTTGGCGAGTACATCCCGTTCTCAGACATGTTTCCGTGGCTCTCGGATCTGATTGAAGGACCGGGGCATTTCCAAGCGGGCGAGGAGGCGGTTGTTGTGGCCTTGGACGCAGGACGGATTGCGGCGCCCATTTGTTACGAAGCGATCCTGCCCGGCCTGATGCGGCGATTCGATCAGCCCGACTTGGTGATCAATGGCACCAACGATGCTTGGTATGGGGCGACCGAAGGTCCTTGGCAACACGCCCAACTAGCGGCGTTACGCGCGGTGGAGTTGGGCGTTCCGATGGTGAGGTCTGCGTTCACAGGCAGCTCAATGGTGGTCGAGCCGCACGGTGAGTTGTTGTTTGTGACGGGCTTGTTCGAAGACGTGGCCCGCATCGTCACCGTACGGCGCGCGACCGTTCCGACCTTTTACGCGGCGGTGGGAGACTGGCTGGTCGCCGTGTGTGGGATCATCGTCGTTGTCGCCTTCCGCCGAAGCCGATGATCGCCAGCGTGTGGGGTAGGTTCGCGATGGTTGGTCCGGACACCCGCCCGCCGAGCTCCTCATGCGATCCAGAGGGATCGCACCCAGGGGCGGGTGCAAGGCCACTCGCGGTTGTCCCGCGATCGCGCCGCGCCTAACGCGGATTTCAGTGGTGGACAGACCGGACTTATCGGGCCGGAACAGGTCAACATTGCGTCACTGGTTGTCTGGTTCCAAGTGACTGCTTGACGCCGGGGCCAAGGTGCGCCTAGACTACAGTCAGAACCCACACCTGTGGGTGTCACCGAGTCAGCTCCCTCTGCCGGTCTCTCAATCGCAAGGCTCTTGCGTCTCCTCCATCTCTAGCGGTGGGTCTTCGGCAGGGGGGGCTCTCGATGTGGAAAGGGTGTCCAGTCGCCTTCGAAGGTGGCGTCGTTAGGCTGCTGGACCAGCGACGACTGCCCCACGAAGTCATTTGGTTGCAGTTCGACACTGCTGCGGGCGTGGCCGACGCCATCTCGGACCTGATCGTTCGGGGCGCACCCGCCATCGGAATAACGGCGGCCTACGGAATGGCGGTCGCGGCGACACGGGGAGAGGACCTTGAGGTCGCGGCGTCGACGCTGATCGCGGCCCGACCGACGGCGGTCAACCTGCGGTGGGCCGTAGAGAAGATGCTGTTGTTTGCCCGTGCCGACATCGTTGCGGCGGCCGTTGCGTTGCACAAGGCCGATGTCGCTGCGAATCACGCGCTCGGGGAACACGGTGCGCGCTTGCTCGGGCCTGGGTCGCGGGTGTTGACGCACTGCAACGCGGGGGCGCTCGCGACAGGCGGTTGGGGTACCGCGCTCGGCATCGTTCGAACGGCCCACGCCGCCGGACGGTTGGCCGAAGTCTTCGCTTCAGAGACCCGGCCGTGGCTGCAGGGTGCCCGCCTGACCGCTTGGGAGCTGGCTCAGGACGGCATTCCCGTGACCGTTTTGTGCGAAGGTGCAGTCGCTTCGTTGTTCGCGAGTGGGCGGGTCGATGCCGTCATCGTCGGTGCCGATCGGGTTGCTGCCAACGGCGACACGGCGAACAAAGTCGGCACCTTCGGCCTCGCGGTACTTGCCCGGCATTTCTCTGTGCCGTTCTATGTGGCGGTTCCCGTGTCGACGCTGGATTCTCAGACCGCGACAGGTGCTGAAATAACCATCGAACATCGAGGTGCGGACGAGGTGTATGGCTGGTCCGGGCTTCGATGGGCGGCAGACGTGCCAGCGTACAATCCGGTGTTTGACGTGACGCCGTCGGCGCTGGTCACGGCGTGGATCACCGAAGAAGGGCCGTGGAATCCCCGCTGATGACCCAGCGCACCCGGTTTCCATTCACGTTGCACAACAAGGCCGACGGCGTGCAGGGCTCTCCTGGTGGTGGGCTGACCGCCACCAACTCGGCGGGGCTGCCCACCCGGATCCTGCCGGCGTCCGCCCACCCGAGCACGTCGGCGGCGACCCTCGTCATGCCTCGCAGCGCCTCCTCCGGGCGTAGGCGCATGCCGGCGCAAGCGAGTGCGAGCACGGTCCACGGGTCGAAGAAGGGGGACGAACCGGGATTGAGATCCGTGGCGACCGCCATTGGGACGCCGGCCTCGCGTAGACGGTCTACCGGGGGTGCCTGGTCGCGGAGCCAGGCCATGGCGCCCGGCAACAGCACGGCCTTGGTGCCAGACCTCGCCATCGCGGCGATCCCGGCGTCGTCGATCCGCTCCAGGTGATCCGCACTTTCCGCCCCGAGCGCGGCGGCCATCGCTGCGGCGCCCGTGTAGGTGTTCTGTTCGGCGTGGATGCGGAGCGACAGCCCATTCGCCCGCCCCGCGGACAGGATGCTGTGGCCCTCCTCGACGGTGAAGGCCCCGCGGTCGACGTATACGTCCACAGCGTCTGCGACGGGGGCGGCGGCGGGAATTTGGTTCTCGATGAGGTCATTCACGTAGCCGGCACGATCGTGGCGCCATTCTTCTGGAATCGCGTGCGCACCGAGGAACGTCGTCCGCACCGCCATTCCCGCCCGTTCGGCGGCGGCGCGCGCGACCCGCAACAGGCGGACCTCGTGGTCAACCGACAGTCCGTACCCACTCTTGACCTCAATTCGGGTCACACCCCTGCGTTTGAGGTGAATCAACCGACGGGTAGCGAGCGCGAGCAGCTTCGCCGTGGAGGCAGCGCGCGTCTGGCGCACCGTAGACAGGATGCCTCCGCCGCTTTGCAGGATCTCCGCGTAGGTTTCACCGGCGATTCGCCTGCGCCATTCTTCGGAACGGGTGCCCGCCCACACGGAATGGGTGTGGCAGTCGATGAGCCCGGGAACGACGACGGCGCCCTTCGCGCTTCGGACAACCGGCGCCGACGGTGCATTTCCCGCGGGCCCAATCCAAGCGATTCGTCCGCCATGGATACCGATGGCGACGTCGAAACGAAGCCCTAGAGGTCCCTCACCTTCGTCCATCGTGCACAAAACGGGCACGTCTCGAACGACAACGTCCATTAGGACTTGTGGGTCGTTTCGACCTCGACGACGGGCCGCGCCACTTCGTCTGCGTGACGGTCTTCTGCGAGCCTGGCATTTGCAGTTGCGGTGACGTCGATCGCATCATCCTTTTGCGCGTCCTTGAAGGCCTTGAGCCCTTGTCCGAACGACGCAAACACCTGCGGGAGTCGGCCGGCCCCAAACAGGACGAGCACGATCACGAGGATGATCACGAGCTCCATCGCGCCGATTCCGCCGATTGCAGCAAGTGTGGGCATGGCACCCTCCGCGAGATCCCTAACTCAGATCACGGCCCCTGCGGGAATATGGGCTCCCTTGCATACGATGACGATGCCGTCGCGGACGACAAAATCGCGGTGCACCTCGTCGGGCCGGTCGGGTGACCCGTGAATCACGGCGCCGGCGCCGATTCGGGCGTTCTTGTCGATGATGGCCCGCCGGATGGACGCATTCGGGCCGACACCGACGGGAGGAAGCCCACGTTCTTTGCGGACAGCTTCGCGTTTCTCGTCCACTTCGTAGAAATCCGCGCCCATCAGCACGGTGTCTTCGATGAGCGCGCCCGAGCCGACGTGGGAACGCAACCCGACCACACAACGGCGAAGCACAGCGCCGTTGAGCAGGCAACCCTCCGCAATGAGCGCGTTCTCGACCTGGCAGTTGCGGAGAATGGACGGGGGCAAGAATCGCGGCCGGGTGTAGATCGGCGCCGCGGGATCGTAGAACTTGAAGGGACTGTCATCTTGGCACAACAACATGTTCGCGTTGTAAAACGCGCCGATCGTACCGATGTCTTCCCAGTAGCCGTCAAACACATGCGCCGCGACCGGCCGACCGGACCGGATGGCGCCCGGAAGGATGTCACGGCCGAAATCGGTCATCCCCGGCTCGGCCAAGACCTGGGCAAGGACCGCAATGTCGAACACATACACGCCCATCGAAGCGAAGTGTTCGCGGTCGCCGGTATTGTGATGGCGCGCCAACTCGGGCGGGATGCGCAGGGCGGACAGGTCTACGTCGTTCGCTGGCTTTTCGACGAAATCCCGGATGTAGCCGGCGGGATCCGTTGAAAGGACGCCGAGCCCGCTACAATCCGCACGTTTGACCGGAAGCACGGAGACGGTGATGTCCGCGCCCATGTCGTCGTGGCGACGGATCAGGTCGCGGTAGTCCATGCGGTACAGGTGGTCGCCGGACAGGATGAGCACGTTTTCGACGCCGTCGCGTTGGAGGCGGTGGATGTGCTTGAGCACGGCGTCTGCGGTGCCTTGAAACCAATCGCCGGAGTTGTCGGTCTGTTCGGCGGCCAGCACCTCGACGAAACCGTTCGTGAACGGATCGAAGCGGTATGTTCGGGACAAGTGTGTGTTGAGGGACGCAGAGTTGAATTGCGTCAGCACGAAGATCTCGCGCAAACCTGAATTGATTGCGTTGCTGATCGGAATGTCGATGAGACGGTACTTCGCGCCTAGCGGCACGGCCGGCTTCGCCCGCATCGCGGTGAGCGGGTGAAGTCGGGTACCGCGGCCGCCGCCGAGCACCACCGTCATTGTGCGTCCGGAAAGGGTGGCCACCGCGCCTCCGCGACGAAGCTAGCACGATGGCGACCCGCCAAGGCTAGTGTAGGTGTGCATGAACGGTTGGCGCCGATTGAGCTGTTTGATGCTGTTGGCAGCGCCGGCCTGTACAGGCGTTTGTAAGGGGCCCGGATGCGAATCGGCCTGGTCTGCCGCCCGGGTCGTTTCGGTGGGCGCGGCCCCGTTGTTCGGTGCCGTGGACGTAGACGTAGACGCCGTCGGTGAATGGTTGGGCACCGCGGAGGAAGGCAGCGATTGGACGGTATCCGCCACCGAAGACAGCCTGTTGTTCGGTCAGCCCGAGCCTGGATTTGTCGTTCGGGTAGGCTTTCGGGACGGTTCCGGTCCTGTGACGCCGCTTCAAAGCTGGTCGGTCCCGGGAACGGGCTTTGGTTCTTCTGTCGTGGTCGGGGACGTCGACGGAGACGGGGCGTGGGATTTGGTGGTGAGCGCTCCGGAACGCGACGATGGACGCGGCGCCGTGTTCTTGTTTCGGGACGCGGCGCAGGGCCCGACCGACGTCACAGAGGAGGGCGCCGATCTTGTGATCTCAGGCGCGGTCCTCGGCGACGAGTTTGGGGCCGCTTTGGTGTTGTGCGGGGATCTGAGTGGAGACGCCGTTCCGGACTTGCTTGTCGGGGCGCCGCGGGCGGCGAGTGAAGAAGGCACAGCGTTGGTCGGGGCCGCCTATTTGCTCGACGGCGCGATTCTCGCGGAAGGAGGGGCGCACGTCGTGAACGAGGTGGCGTCGGCGGAATGGACAGGGACGGAGGAGGGCGAATCGCTGGGAACCGCGTTGGCGTGTCGCCATGACCTGACCGGGGATGGTGTTCCTGACCCCGTGATCAGCGCGCCATTCGCCGGGCTCGGGTCGTCGCCGTTGCCCGACGCGGGTCGCGTGATGGTCGTGGACAGCGCTTCGCTCGTGTCTGGCACGCTTCCAGGCGTGGCCACGCGGGTTTTGGAGGGTGGGGAATCCAACGCATGGTTCGGCGAAGCGATGGTTGGAATCGAGCTGCCGACCGGTCCTGCGCTGGTGGTGGCTGCGCCAGGCGAAGTCGATGGTCGCGGGTCCGTGTGGGTGTGGTCCGCGACGAGCCTCGCTGGAGAGTCTACCGCCAAACCGCTGGCTCGGTTTCAAGCGGCGGACCTGTTGCCCCTGCACCTCGGGCGGGGTTTGGGCGCAGGGGATCTCGATGGCGACGGCTTGGACGACCTGGTGTTGGGCGCGCCAGACTTGCAAGTGGGTGGGAATGGGTATGACGCAGGCCGGGCCTGGGTTTGGTCCGGTGCACTCTCGTCGAGCTGGACGGTGCTTACCGACCTCGTCGATGCGGGTCTCCGCGTCGATGGGACGCAGCCTTTCGGCCGTGTTGGCCGCTCGTTCCACATCGTGGACACGCGCCCGGATGTCGTAGGGGCAGAACTGCTGATGCCGCTTCGTGCGGCAGAACCGTCGTTCGAGTGACCGATCAGCGGCGCGGGGGGTATTTCCGGAGCTTGCGTTGCAGGCTTTGACGGTGGAGACCGAGCCGGCGTGCGGCTTCGGAGATGTTCCCGCCGCTCTGCGACAACATGTACTCGATGTATTCGCGTTCGTGTCGAGCGAGACTGAGCGGTTGATCAGCAATCTCTACCGTGGGGTCTCCCTCGCGTCTGGCGAAAGCGGCTTCGATGTCATCGGGGTCGCAAGGTTTCGTGAGGTAGTGGCGCGCGCCCAGTTTGACGGCTTCCACGGCAGTGGCGACGGACGCGTAGCCGGTAAGAACGACGGCACAGAGGCCGGGCAGGCGCTCAACGAGGTCCTTGAGCACCTCTAAGCCCCGGTCCCCGCCGAGTTTGAGGTCTACGACCGCGAAATGGGGCCGGTGCGAAGCGGCTGCGGAAAGTGCTTGTCGGTGGTCCGCTGCGCCTACAACCGTGTAGCCGCGGTCCTCGAACTCGAGCACGAGGGACTCTCGAAATGCGTCGTCATCGTCAACGACGAGTAGACGGCGGGGTGGCGTCATTGCGGCTCCGTGGCCGCCAAGCCTATCCTGCTGCGATGGGGAACCACCAGGAGGCCACGGTTCCGGCGGTGTCGTTCGCGCGGTAGGTCAACCCGCCTCCAGACCCCTCGGCGACGGCGCGCGCCACATAAACGCCGAGACCCGTTCCGCTGTCTTTGGTCGTGAAGAAAGGCTCTCCGACTTGATCTGCGGCACTGGGCAACCCGATTCCCTGGTCGGCGACCTCCACCTTGACGGCGCCTTTGTCTCGGACCAAGCTGACCCGCAGACGCGCGGTCACGCCGCTCTCAGTTTGGGCCTCCCGGGCGTTCTCCAACAGGTTGATCAGGCCGAGGGTGAAGGCGACCCTCGGCACGTCGGCCTGCGCGCCGCCGCTTTCGTCGACCAAGGTGACCTCGGCGTCCGAGCCGTGTTGCCACAGGTCGACAGCGTCCACAACGAGTTCTGCCAAAACGGTGCGATCCAGACCCGACGCCGAGGGGTCTCCGGCGCCGACAAGAAGCTGCTCGACGACCCGTTTGCACCGATCGAGTTGTTCTCGGATGACGTCCAGATCGGCTTTCGACACGTCGCCGTGTCGACGCATCAATCGACTCACACGCATCTGGATGGTCGACAGCGGTGTGTTCAGCTCGTGCGCTGCACCGGCCGCGAGGGTGCCGACAGACCGGAGCCGGTCGGTGCGCGCCGTTTGGTCGCGTGCCACAAGAAGCTGCTGTCGGTGGTCGCGCAAGCTCTGGGCCAAGCCAAGCGCAAACGTGCCGACGGCGGCGACCGTCAGGCAGAAGGCGAGCAGTTGGCCGCCCTGCCGGAGCGTGGATTCGTCGATCGGGTGCGCTTCCCAGTGCAGCGGCAGATGGACGAGCGAAACGACGGCGTAGCAGCCAACGACGATGCCGCCAAGCGTCACGGCCCGCCTGGGCGACAGCACAATGGCACCCATCGCTACGTGGATCAAGAACAAGGACGTGAAGGGATTTTCGCCACCCCCGGCGAGTTCAAAGAACGCGGACAGTGCGATGACATCGATGGCGAGGTGGGTCAGAAGTCTGTGGTCCGCGTCGACCTCCTGGTCCCGGACGTTGGTCGCGACGACATTGGCTGCGGCGAGCACAAGGACCACCAACGTCAACAGCGGAACCGTCACAATCGGCGCGTGCAGCATCGGGAGTGCGAACGCGACGGTCAGCACCTGGGCGATCATGGCGACCCAACGGAGCCGAATCAACCAGTCCAAGCCGATGGGCCCTTCTGCGGGGCGAAGGGCGTCCAAACCAAATGACCGCGTCCGCGAACGCCGGGGTGTGCCCGTCATGGCAGCGCGCGCAAGCCGAGAGAAACGGCGTTCATGAGGTGATTGACCTCGTCGTGGGTGATCGCGAGGGGCGGGTTGAGCACGAGGGTATCGCCGAGCGGTCGTACGATGGCGCCGTGTTGCCGCGTCTCCATGGCGGCCCGGTGGCCCGCGCGGTCGGCGGGAGCGTAAGGGGTCCCGTCACGGCGTTGCAGGTCGATTCCGACCATCAGGCCGAGCTGACGTGTGGCGAATACGTGGGGATCGACAAGGCGCGCGACGCCGTCGGCCAGGGTTTTCGACACCTCGCGCACGTGGTCCAGCAGGTGCACGTGCTCGAATCGGTCGAGGCTGGCTAGGGCCACGGCGCAGGCCAGGGGGTTTCCGGTAAACGTGTGGCCATGGAAGAGCTGGCGCCATGCGTCAAAGGGACCGAGGAAGGCATCATAAATCCGGGTTGTGGTGAGCGTCGCCGCCAGCGGAAGGTAGCCTCCAGAAAGCCCTTTGGCTAAGCAGAGAAAGTCAGGTGTAATGCCGACGATCTCCGTGGCAAACATGGATCCGGTTCTACCGAACCCGACGGCAACTTCGTCAAACACGACCAGCACGCCCAGGTCCCTTGCTCGTTGTGCCAGGGTACGTGCGAACTCCGGGGAGTGCATTTTCAATCCTGCGGCCCCCTGGCACAGCGGTTCCATGACCAGCGCGGCCAGCGTTTCCCCATGTTCTTCCAGCATCGTTAGGGCCTGGGCGAGGCATTCGGCCTCTTCCTCCCCGCCGGCCGTCCTGGGAGCCGGGAGCACGACGCACTGAAACAACAGAGGTCGATACACCTCGTGAAAGAGCGGGATGGCGCCGACCGACACCGCGCCAACGGTATCGCCATGGTAGGCGCCGCTGAGGGTCGCGAAGCGGGTGCGGCGGGAAGCGCCCGTTTGTTGGTGGAATTGGAAGGCCATCTTGAGGGCGACTTCCACCGCTGTGGACCCGTTGTCGCTATAAAATACTTTCGAAAGGGCAGACGGTGCGAGCGCGGCGAGGCGGGCGGCCAGTCGAATCGCTGGTGGATGACTCAGCCCAAGCAGGGTGCTGTGAGCCATGTTGCCGAGCTGTTCGAGGAGCGCGGCGTCGAGTTCCGGAACCCGGTGGCCGTGCACATTCGTCCACAAGCTCGACACGCCGTCGAGGTACCGTTTTCCCGCGCTGTCGATGAGCCAACAGCCCTCCGCGCGGTGGATGATCAGCGGCTCGACGGCATTCCACTCGGCATGCTGCGTGAAGGGGTGCCACAGGTGGGCTTGATCGAGGGCGGCGAGATTTTCGTGCACGCGGGCCGTTATCGTGCCAAGAGATCACCAGCGGCGGGTTTGGGAGTCTACGTGTCCCCCTTTTTCACACAGCCGGTCATTACGGCGGACCAACAAGCTGCGCTTTCCGACGTCGCACGGTTGCTCGCCGACAAACAAATTCGGCATTTGCCAGTCGTCGATCCGAAGGGGCGAATGACCGGGGTCTTGACCGACATGGACCTGTACAAGGCCGGTCGGTTGACGGCGGCCGGGGTGTGGGCGTGGAACACCGCTGGAAACAACTGGATGCGCGCGCGCGACGTGTCGATCACGGACCCGCTTCGGGTGCTTCCGGATCTGTCGCTACCCGGAGCGCTGCAGCGTTTGCTGGCGGACCGCCACAGGTTGGTCATCGCGATCGACGCGTTCAAGCGCCCCATCGGCCTCTTCACCGAGCGGGACGCGATTCGGATTGCTGTGCGCGTCCTTCCCGCTGGACGCCCCGTGGACCTCGCACAAACTGCGCCCCTGCTGGTTTCCCCTTCCGATCGGGCGGGTGAGGTGTTGCGGTTGATGGACACGTACCGGGTCCGGCACATCCCGGTGGTGCTCAATGGCGAGGTCGTGGGCACGGTGTCGCGTCGTGACTTGCTGAAAGAAGATGCGTTTGGCCACCCGCAGGTGCGGCTTGCGGACTTGGGAGCGACCAGCGTTGCGGTGGTGGGGCCCGATGGGCTGAGCGCCAAAGAAATCGCAAAACGAATCTACGACACCCGCGTCGGGTGTGTGGCGTTGCTCGACCCGAATGGGCGCGTCGTGCGTGTGGCGACGACCACCGACGTCATCAAGGCCCTGCACGCGATGTTGGGGTCAATGGCGGCGGATCGGTAGCGGCGCAGACTCCGAAGGCGTCCAATACGCGGTCGACCTGCTCGTTGGTCATGGCTGCCGACGCCCCCAGGCGAATTCGTTCGGAGCCTTGGGGTACGGTGGGCCAACGGATAGGTGCGGCCCACACGCCACGCTCGAGCAAACGTGCGGCGCATGCCAGCGCGTTGTTGCCCAGCACGACGCCGAGCACGTGGTGGTCGCCGACCACGGTCCAACCGAGCTGACGGAGGCCTGTGCGCAACCGGTGTGCAACCGTAGCGAGGCGTTGCTGAAGTGTGGGGTCTTCCGTGGCCCGTCGGAAGCCCGTGAGCGCCATAGCGACGACGGGTTCAGGGGCGGCGGTCGTGAAAATGTACGAGCGCGCGAGGTTTTGGAGCAGGTCGCGCAAGGGGGGTGACCCAACGGCAAACGCGCCGGCCGCCCCAAAGGCCTTGCCGAAGGTACCGATGACGACGTCGGGACGCACACCCGCGGCGGCGGCAGCACCCCGTCCGCGTGGACCGAGGCATCCAACCGCGTGGGCCTCGTCCACGATGAGCAGCGGTGCGGGCGGGTAGGCGGCGAACGGCGGAACGTCGCCGTCCATGGAGTAGAGGCCCTCAAGAACAATCAGTGTGGCCGTCGAAGGCACCGCATCCGGGCGACAATGCGGGATGACATGGCGTTGCGCCTTGCTGAGCCGAAGGCCGTCGATGATGGAGGCGTGGTTGAGGGCGTCGGAGGCCACAACGTCTGCGGATTCCGGTAGGGTCGAGAGCACGCCGACATTCGCCTGCCAGCCAGACGGAAAGAGCACAGCCTCCCCGTCAAACCACGCGCCTACGGCATCTTCGAGCTGGTGGTGGATGGGGCGGGATCCTGAGATGAGTCGACTCGATCCTGAGCCACCCCCGGCTGCCGGACCGCCGACCTCCCAGGCCAGGCCCAGGTAGTCATTGCTGCACGCGACGATCACCTCGCGGCCATCGAGGGTGCCGGTCACCGGTCCGGTCGGTGTGAGCGGTCGGGGCGCACGCCAACGGCCGGCGCTGCGGACGTCGGACAAGCGCTGCGTCCACCTCGCTGTCCGCGTCATGACAGGAGTGACCGCAACACGCGGCGCACACCGGGAAGCACCCCTGGCGTGGCCGAGACCCTGGGCAATTCGACCCACAAACCACCGGTCGGATTCGGCGCGTGATCGACCACCCAGGCACCGCAGTGGATTCGCCACGCTTTCCCCCGATCAGCCGCGTAGGCGACGAATCGCCCGACGGGCGCGCTGTCTACGACCAGTCCGGTTTCTTCGTACAGTTCGCGGCGCATCGCGTCTACCGGGCTTTCGTCAGGCTCGACGGCACCGCCAGGGAAAGCCAGTGCACCCGAAGGGCGTCGGGTCAGCAGTACGGCGCCTTTGGACAGGTCGATCACGCAGGCGCTGCCTGCTTCATGGAGGTCCGTCCTCCTCGAAGGCGGCAGGTGGGCACCGTGTTTGTGTGTCCAGCCCCGTTGGGTCAAGAAAGGCAGCACGTCGGGTCGGTGTACGACCCGTCCCCGCGCATCCAGCCATTCCGCGAGGGAGGTCCCATAGCCTTTGCCTTGGTGTTTGGGGTCGATGCTCGCAGCCCAGGTGGTCGGGTCAATCCAGCCGACCACCTTTCCGTCGCTGCAGACCGGGTGCGTGCCGTCCGAAGCTCGGACGGTCGGGGCGTTGTGCAGGATCGCTCCGTCCGGTACGGCCAGATCTCGGGGCCCTTTCCCGTGTAAGGCACGGAGCTTTCTGTCGACGCTGGCGTCCTGGACGGAGGCCACACGCGTTAGATTGAACACGGGGCCGCGGAGGTGGCTGCGTCCGTCTGGAAGGGGCGTCATGGCCGGTCCAACCCATCCCGGCCCGACAATGTGATCGATGATCTGATGGGCGACCGCGGTTCGAGCGCCATCGAGGGCGACGACGTCGGACGGGCTGACGATCCGCACGGGGTGGCGGTCGTCGGTGAGGTTGCCGTGGTCGTTGGCTACCACCCAATCCACCTGCGCCTGGGCCAACTGGGCCCGGGCAGCTTTATCGAGCGTAGTTGTGTCACTTCCGGACAACAGCTTGAATCCGACGATTTTGCACGATGGGCCGAGACGCTGGCGGAGCGTTGGGAGGATCTTCGCTCGGCGGTGCAGCGTCACCGTCACGGTCTCCTCGTCAGATCGGCGTTTTCCCGCCGTGCGCTCGGGCCGATAGTCTGCAACGGCGGCGGCCATGAACAGCCAATCTACGGGTCCGTCGGCGAAAGCCAGCGCCAGTTCCCGGTCGAGGTCGTCCGCCGTTTTCCAGGTCCGAATCTCCGCCGGAATCGTGACCGGGGCCGGCGCGCTCGTGAGCAGGGTGACCGCGACCCCGTGTTCCGCCAGCGCTTCCGTCAACGCAAACGCGAGTCGCCCAGTGGAGCGATTGCCCAGCACTCGGACGTCGTCGATGGGCTCGGCCGAACCACCCGCCGTGACGATGGCGCGCATGCGGGGGCCTAACTGAACGCGGGTGCGCGTCGAAGCGGGCGTACCGGAGGATAGTCGTTCTGGAGAAGGGGGTACAAATGCCCAGTCCGTCGACGTGGAGCCGAATTTCGGGTGGAATCGTGCTCGCACTTGTCGTGAGCATGTATGCCATGGCCTGGATGAAAGGCGGTTGGCCACCGAGTCATCCCTGGTCCGGGATTGCGTTGACGTTTCTCGGCGTCAGAGCGATGATTTGGCCTGTCGAGGATCCTAGGCGCGTGGTGATTCTCTCTGGACTCGCGTTGGCGGCGGCCGTATTGTGGACCGTGTCCGCGATGTAACGACGGAACCGGTAACTGGACGAATGGGGTGCTATGTGCACCGCGGAGGTGGGTATGCGTGCAGCGATTGGTGCGTTGTTTTTTGCAGTGGCCTGCGGTGGTTCGCCCGACGGGACCACAGACGCGACCACACCAACGGACACCGATTCTACGACGGAGCCGCCCGTCGCCTGCACGGCGTTGGTCGAAGGGCGTTGGGCCTCGTCGAGTGAGAATTGTTTCGGGATGGGCATGGATGCCGATCTCACGCTGGACGCGGAAGGCTGCGAGTTCACGTTTTCCAATTGGAATATGTCGATGGACGCGCCCGAAGGCGGCGTCGTGACGGGCTCCGACGTGACATTGACCGGTGCTGGTTGGAACGATTGTGTTGGAACGACCGATGGAACCACCCTCGATGCCGTGTGTGGAAGCGGGTGCAATTTCCATATGGAAGTCCAGTGACGCTTTTTGGCTGGGTTTGGCTGGCGGGTTGCGGCCCTGCGGTCGTCGGCGAAATCCCGTCGACGCCCGACTCCGACCCGTGGCTTGATCCAGCGCCTCCACTGCTCGCCGACACGGATCCCGATGAAAATCGGTTTGTCGGCACGCTGCGCGTAGCGCCAAGCACCTGGGAGCCGTCCCCTGGCGTGTTTGTACAAGGGAACGCCTACAATGGTACTGTACCGGGCCCGCTGATTCGGGTTGCCGTGGGTTCGGACGTGTCGGTGACCTTCGTCAACGACAACGCAGCGGATTGGGAAGACACCGTTCATTGGCATGGCATCGAGGGCAACAACGCCGCCGACGGCACGGGTGTCACCCAGTCGCATGTGCACCCGGGCGGGTCCTTTGTCTATGATTTCCGAGTCACTCGGCCGGGGTTGTATTGGTACCACCCGCACCACCGCGGGGCGCAAGGGGTATTCAACGGTTCTTACGGGCCGTTGTGGGTGCAGGACGCAGATGAGGCCGAGCTCGTTGCCGCGGGCGTGTTGCCGTCAGACGCTCGCGTTTTGGTGTTGGCAGACGTGTCGGAGGCCGGCGGTGTGCCGTTTTCGGTCGAGACCGACAATGCGATGGAAATCATGAACGGGACGGAGGGCAGCCGCCTTCTGGTCAATGGTGTGGAGGATCCGGTCTTCGAGATCGCGGCCGGTGGTGCGGTTCGCCTGTTGGTACTGAACGCGTCGATCGTGCGATTCTGGCGTTTGTCGGTGCCCGGCCACACCCTGTATCGGGTGGGCGGTCAAGGGGGCCTGCTCGATGCCGTTCGGGTGGAAGGTGGCACAAGCACAGGGCAGGTCGTGTCGTTGGCGGACGGCGCGGATTTGGGGTCGGTGGAGGTCCCCCTTGGATTTCCGAGGGGCGAAATCGTATTGGCGCCCGCAGAGCGCGCAGACCTCGTTTTGGTGCCGAATGGCGTAGTCGGCGACGAGCTGGAATTGCGGTGGGAGGATGTCGCACGAGGTCGTCACGGAATGTGGATGGCCGGCGATACGATGGTCATGGGGGATGCCGACGATGACGGCGCGCGCCTTGGCGAAACGGTGGCGACCTTCCGTCTCGTAGACAGGCCAACCGAGCCCTGGAAACTCACCGAAGGTGACCCCGTGCTCGGAGCCGTCGGTCGAACGGTAGGACGGCCGAGCATTGATGGCGCCGTCAATCGTGTCGGAGAAGACGCAATGGTATTCTCCGAGTTGATGGACATGTCGTTGGATGCCAATGGAATTTGGCAAATGTCTACTGCGTTGTATGTCGATGGTCAGTCGTGGTTACCGGAACAACATTCGGGCCCGACGACACCGCTTTCACCTACGTCGTTTACGGCGAAATTGGGCGAAACGTTGTTGTGGGAAGTGCGCAACGAAAGCGACATGTCCCATCCCGTGCATATTCACGGGTTTTCGTACCAGATGTTGTCGTTTCGGTCCGAGGACGAATTGGCAGGCACGGCCACGACTTGGTCTGTGGGCTGGGATGAATGGGTGGACACAACACGGCTTCCGAGTCGGACCTCGCTGTTTGTCGCGATGCCGCTATTGGACCCCGTTGGGGACGGGGAAGCGCTTGGACGATGGATGCGCCATTGCCATATTTTCCAGCACGGGGAAAATGGCATGATGTCGGAGTTTAGCGTCGAGCGGTGAGTGGGGCGGCCTGCGCGACGCCGGTCGGTTAGGCGCCCGCGTCCATGCGGTTCGATGACGGTGCTCGCACCCTGTCGCTGTCGGTGCGCGACCTTGTCGAGCTCGGGGCACGAACGGGCCACCTCGTTTTGGAGGGTGTGCGCGCAGACACGGACCGGATGGCGGCGGGTCGGGATCTGCATGTCCTCGTTCAATCAGAGCGGGCGGAGGAGGACGCAACCTATCGGGCGGAGGTGCGGGTTCGGCACCTGATGGGGGTTGGAGAGTGGACGGTGGAGTTGTCGGGCCGGGTAGACGGTCTGGTGGCCGACAGTGAGCACACCGTTGTCGAAGAGATCAAGAGCACGCTGCTCGATGCGAGCCGACTCCTCCCCACCGTCAGTACGGACTGGCCAGAATATGTGGCCCAACTCGAAGTGTATTTGTGGATGCTCGGGGAAGCGCGTTTCCCGGATCCCGTCGGAAGGCTGGTCTTCGTGTCATTGACCGACGGGTCTCGCCATGTGCTCGTCGTGCCGCTGGATGGGCCCGCGGTTGGGGCGACGGTGCGCGGGCGGGTCGCTGAGTTGTGTGCAGCCCGAGACCGTCGCATCGTCTGGATGACGGAGCGACGGTCCCGGGGTGTGCCGTGGACGTTTGGAAGCTGGCGTAGGGGCCAGCGCGAGGTGGCCGAGGCGGTGCGGTGGGCGCTCGATGAGGGTCGGCCCGTGTTGGTCGAGGCCCCGACAGGCGCTGGGAAAACAGCAGCGGTGCTGCACGGTGCGCTCGGACACGGGTTTGCGACGGACCGACAGGTGTTTTGGGCCACAGCGCGTACAACCCAGCAGGATCCAATTTGTAGGGCGTTGGACCGTTTGGTGGACGCGGACCTACCGGTGCGAGGCGTGCAGATCACCGCGAAGGAAAAGGCCTGTCTCAATGGCGTCGTCGCCTGTCGACCGGATACCTGCCCCTATTCGGCGAACTACCACGATAAATTGCGTGCGACGGGGCTCGCGGTCACGCTTCAGGAAAAAGCAGGGGTTCATCGGCGGGAGGGGGTTGGGTACGCGGCGCGTGCGGTGGAGGTCTGCCCCTATCAGCTCGCGCTGGACGTATTGCCGGCCCGTGACGTGGCTGTTGGGGACTACGGATACGTATTTGACCCCTCCGTTCGAATGCGTTCGATTTTCGGCGACGAAACCGCCCGCGAGTGGGTGGTCGTTGTCGATGAGGTTCACCAGTTGGTCGAGCGAGCGAGGGGGTTTCTCAGCCCTCGCGTCGACGCCGCCATGGCGCGTTTGGCTGTCGCAAGGCTGGAAGGCGATTCGTTTCGCTACGGGCCGATCGTGGCGCTTGCCCGCGCGGTCGCGGACCGGGTGTGTGCGCTGGCTTCCACCGTTCGGGAGGCGCCGATCGCGTTGCCGCGGGAGAGTTTTGCGGACCTGGCGAAACAAATCGGGGATTTGGCGCTGCCGTACGCGTGGGCCAAGGTCGAGTCTCCGCGGTTTTCGCCGGGGGAACGCGACTTCTGGTTGGTGACGGCGCGCGCCGTATTGCGCTTGCACGAGGCGCTCACGGAAGGCATTGGTGCACATCGGGTGGCTGTAGGGTGCGGAGCGCCGGGGGGGGAGTTCGTTCGCCTGGTTTGTTTAGATCCTGCCCCGCTGTTGGGTCCGTTCATTCAATCGCTTGGCGGATTCGTAGGTGTGAGCGCCACGTTGAGGCCGACCGAGTTTTTTCGCGACAATCTTGGGCTTGACGAGGAACGCTTGGAATTGGTGTCCGCGCCCAGTCCTTTTGACCCGGAAAACCTCCGGGTCTTGGTGGCGCCTCGGGTGTCCACTGCCTTTCGGGATCGTGTGGCTCATGCGCCCTCGACCGCCAAGTTGATCGACGAATTGCTCGACGCCGTGAAGGGAAATGTGATTGTATATTTCCCGAGCTTTGAAATGCTGGAGGATTTGGTGGGACGTCTCACCACGACCCGGCCACGCCTCATTCAGGTCTCTGGGATGACCGAAACCCAGAGAGACAGCTGGCTCGCGAAACTGGGTGGCGGAGGGCCCCCTGTATTGGCGGCCGCCGTGCTCGGAGGCCTGTTTGCCGAGGGGATCGACCCGCCCCCGGGTGCGTTGGCGGCGGTCATTGTGGTTGGACCTGCATTCCCGCCTGTGGGTTTGGAGCGC
This sequence comes from Klebsiella pneumoniae, assembly GCA_945861065.1. GTDB lineage: Bacteria > Myxococcota_A > UBA796 > UBA796 > SXOB01. The sequence goes on from CAMASI010000045.1 coordinate 34,594, forward strand.
GATTTGTTGCGGGATTATTACGAACAGCGGTGGGGAAAAGGCTTCCGGTACGCGAGCCTTGTTCCGGGTTTGACACGGGTGGTGCAGGCGGCGGGGCGTTTGGTTCGGCGAGAAGAGGACAAGGGGACGGTGGTGTTGATCGACCGGCGCTTTCGTTGGCGCGAAGTCGCTGAATTGTTGCCGCCAAGTTGGCGAATCGAGGTCGCCGATGACCCGGCCGCCGTGTTGAGAGGAACAGCGTGAGCATCACCAGACTGCGAATAGAAGCGGCTGAAATGGGGCTCGTCCGGGGCGTGGTGGCCGCAGGGCCGCAAGCTCGGTCCGCTGCGGATCCGGTTCGATACGCCCTGAACTTCGCCAAGTTGGGGCTTGTCCGCAACAAAGACGGCGAAGACGTCGATGTGGGGCCTTACCTCGCGCGCTTTCGAGCCTGGGTAGGCGACGAGTTCGTTTTTCGGCTGGAGGGGCTCGAGGATCCGAGGGACCTGACCGCGGAGCTGGTCGACCTCAACCGCCGCGTCGTGGAGTTGCGCCAGGGTCTGCTGGAACACCATCCGCTGGACCGGGAGTCGTTGGAGGCGGAAGTCACGACGCGGGCCCTGGTCGTCGCCTCGGGCGGCGGTGGAGGTGCCGGCTACGTTTACCCTGGTTGCTACGAGGTACTCGACAATGCCGGCATGGTTCCTGGGTTGATGGCGGGAACGTCAATTGGCAGCCTGATGGGCCTGTTTCGGGCCAAATCGAAGGCATGGGATATGGGCTCGATGATAGCGGCGGCCCGTCGGCTTACATGGGGGGGTGTGTTTCGAGTTCTGGACGTCGAAAACCGCTACGGCATGCCCGCCACGCTTCGGCTGTATTTGCGCTCCACACTCGGTCCTTTGTTTCAGCACCCGGATGGCCGCCCATTGTGGTTGAGCGATCTCGAGATTCCGAGCATCGTCGTCGTCACTGGGATTACATTGGATGCCCTCAAGCATGACCTCGCTTGGTACGAACATCTGCTAGACGACGAAGTCCGACGCGGCGTGATGGGCACGGTCCGAGGGATGTTCAAGGCGTTCAGTATTCTGCGGGAGTTTCTGTCAAAGCGGGATTCATTGGTTGATTTGGCGCTGGGTTCGCAGCCCGGTACCGAAGACTTCGATGCGCTGGATGCCTGTGGATTCAGCTCGTCCATCCCGGGGATTATTCATTACGATGTTTTACGGGACGATCCGCGGATGAAGCGCGTGCTGGACGACGTGTACGCGCGGTACGGCGTGGCGCGCATGGGCGAAGGCGGAATCGTTCAGAATGTTCCGGCTCGGGCGGCGTGGGAGGCGGTGCAGAATGGACGTCTCGGCCGTCGAAATGCGTTTGTACTCGCGCTCGATTGTTTTGCCCCGGATGCGTCCCGGTTGGCGTGGTTCCCGTTACAACAGGCCGTTCGCGCGGCCAATGTGGATGCGGACCGGCGGTATTGCCACTTATATGTGCCTTTGACGCGCACGCTGTCGCCCACCCAGTTGGTGCCTTCCGTGCAAGATGCGTTCAACGCCATTCGGTGGGGTCGGGAGCAGATGGGGCCGCATATGAACGTGGTTCGAGAAGCGATGCGGCCCTTGCCGGTGGTGCGCTAGCTAGGTACCCGCTCCCGCTCCCGCTCCCGCTCCCGCTCCCGCTCCCGCTCCCGCTCCCGCTCCCGCTCCCGCTCCCGCTCCGGTTCCCTTTCCCGGTTCGCGGCGGTGGGGCTCACGGATCGTTGTGGAGCTTGTTCGCCAGGGCCACGACATTGCGACAACCCGTTCCCGCTGTTCCTCGCCGGACCTCTACGTTGACCGGCAGCCGCGGCACGGCTGATCCCTGACGTGAGAGCGGCCTCGGGGCAACGCTCAGCGACGCCGTTGGCGGGTACCCGGAAGTCAAAGACGACGGCGCACACGTCGAGTTTCTCGTGGTCGGCAGCATGGTCGGCTCGCATCGGGAGCGGGAGCGGTAGGAACCGGCTTCTGGGGATTCCGCAAAGATGATCGCGCACCAACGTGAATCTGTTTAGCACTAGCCCGGCGCGATCCCCACAAGGAATGGCCGCGCTAGGAAGCTCCGCTTCATCTCCGGACCCAACGACTGCGCAAAGTCCATCGCCAGCTCCAGCGCCACCGTCGCGTGCGTTTTTTGCTCCTCTCCCGACGTCAACGCCGCGAGCAGCGCCCTCGCCCCCAAGCTGATCATCCGCAGCCCTCGGCTACTCGACATCTGGAGCACCGACCGGCCGAGCGCACGCGCACCGTCTGGGTCCCCCAAGGCGCGACGGGCAGTCGCCGCCGCCAACA
>CAMASI010000046.1 GCA_945861065.1 Klebsiella pneumoniae
ACCGACCAGATGCGTGACTTCCGAGACCTGCAGGTCTGGCAGAAGGCTCACCGCCTGACGCTCGATGTCTACCGGGTGACCAAGGATTTCCCCAGCGATGAGCGGTTCGGCCTGATCGCTCAGCTTCGGCGCTCGGCGGCGTCGGTCCCCGCGAATGTGGCGGAGGGCTGCGGCCGCGACGGGGAGCTGGAGCTGGCGCGCTTCATCGCCATCGCCGCGGGATCGGCGTCCGAGACGGAGTACCACCTTCTGCTGGCGCGCGATCTCGGCTACCTCGGGCCGGAGCCGTACGCCGACCCGAACAGCCGTGTCAACGAGGTGAAGAAAATGTTTAGGTCCTTCCATCAGAAACTAACAGCTAACGGCTAACAGCCAATGGCTCGGCCGAACCAGGGAGAGACTTCCGATCCGCCGCACTAGGACCAGTTGTGATCAGGCTGTCGGCGTGTCGAGGTCTTCCAGCTTCTTGCGAATAGCTTTGCGCTCGTCTTTCATGCCGGCTTTGTCAGCGACGTCTTCGGCCTGGGTGAGCAGCTTCCGAGCCGCGTCGATCCGACCGTTGCGTTTTTCGACGGCACCGAGGTTTTCGAGCACGTTGCACACCTTACGCCAGTCCTTCGCTTCTTGAAGGGGCTTGATGGCCTTCCGCAGGCTCTCGACGCCGTCTTGCTCTTCACCGATCTGCAAGTGGGACACGCCCCGGTGGTAATGCAGCTCGCGGAGCATGGGGTGGCCCGCCGGCACCGTGGAAAGCCGCTCTTCGGCGCGGCGGAAGAACACCAACGCTTCTGACGGCTTCTTGTTGAGCAGGTAGAAGAATCCGAGGTGGTATAGGTCGAAGACCAGCGCCCCTTCAAGCTTCAGCGTCTGACTGAGCTCAAGCACGCGAGCAGCCAGCGGAAGCGCTTTCTCGGGATGGCCGAGCCGTCCTTCGGCCTGGGCGAGCAACTCAGAGGCGTTGCGCTCCCGTGCGCCGTTTCGCAACTGTTTGGCGATCTGCACGCAGCGGTCGAGCGCGTCGCGGGCCTCCTGGGGGTTGTCGTTGGCCAACAGCGCTTCGCCAAACCCGATGCCCGCGTCCAACGCCAAGGCGGGAAGCCCCGCTTGGCTCGCCACTTCGTTCGATTGACGGAAGTGTTTGATGGCGTCGTCGAGTTTCTTGGCGCCGCGGGACACGAGCGCACGAACGTGCTCGGCGTTCGCGAAAACGCCGGGGAGCACGCCCTCCTGCCCATCGGCACCCTTGACTTTACCTGCCACCACGGCGAGGTTGGCCTGCTCCAGCGCCGCGTTGGGGTTGCCGTCCTGCAACTCGATGCCGGCGATATGGTTGTGGATCTCGGCAATGCGGGCGTTGTTCTCCAACGCTTCGTACATCTTGATGGCGTCGCGGGCGCGGTCGCGGGCCCGGAACAAGTCGGCGCGACGGGCGTCCAAACGGCTGCCGGCGAACAGCAGCCAAGCGGTCAACTCACGGTCTTCCGTGCGAGTCGCGAATGCTTCGGCTTCTTTGTACAGGGTCTCGGCCGTTTGAATGGCGCCGCCTGCCACCACGCGATCGAGCAGGTTCTGCAGCACCACACGACGCATCGGGTCCGGCCACGCGATTTCGTCGAAATAATGGGTGGTGTCGTGGGCGAGGCCCCACACGTCCGGCGCGTCCGCACCCAACGCATTGGCGCGCAACGCGCTGGCGCGGCCGCGAGCCCCATGCTCGGCGTAGACCCGAGAGGTGCGCGTCACGAACCCGTAGCCGCGGGGCACGAGGAAACGTTCCATGAACAGTCCGACGCGTCGAGCGAGGTCGTGCCCGGCTTCGTTGTCGTTGCGGGCCATGATCCCTTCGCGGTATCCGCCGCGCTTGAAGCGGTACAACCAGGTACCCAACTCTTGGCTGAACTGGACCTCTTCGAACAGGTCGCCCATGGCGTCGAGAAGGTCGTCCACACTCTCGCGGTCCCACCCGCCCATGTCGGCGACGAGGCTGGCGGGGAAGGCCTGACCGAGCAGCGCGGCGAAAAAAGCGACCTGCGCCGCGTCTGCCGGACCCGCATGTTTGCGTTTGCCTTCGGCGGGCGGCTCTGACGGGATGTCCAATTCGGACTCATCCACGGCCAAGGGCACCAACGAAGCGAGCGTGACTTCAGACAAGTCGCCCGCGATCTGGCCCCGCTCCGTGAGCACGTCGACCAGCTCGGCGGCGAAGCCAGGGCGGCCGCCGCAGATGGTGGCAATCGCTGCCGCATCGGTCTTCACGTCGCGGCTTTCCAGGTAACGAGCCACGTCCGAAGTGCCCCAAGGGGCGATCGTTAGGACGGGGAACTGGTCCGCGCGACGTTTGTACAGGTCGAGCAAGGGAACGGGCCAACTCGCGTCGTTGGGCTCAGAAGACGGCTCGTCGTGCAGGATGACCAACAAACGCGCCTTCTGGCTCTTGGATTCGTCTGAAAGGGCTTCCAAGAACGTCGCGAACGCCACCGAGTGAACGGCTGCGGGATTTTGAATTTCCAGGACGATCGGGATCCGTCGGGCGACGCCGATGATGACTTCGATCAGGCCGACAAGCGGGTTGTCGGTCGGCAGGCGAAGCTGGACGGCGCCCTTTTCGCGGTCGGTCTTCGCTTCTTTCAGAGACGTGACAAATTGCTGGTACCAGCCCTGAACGCGCTTCGGCTGCGACGTGATCTGGCTGTTGAGGGCCATTTCCACGCGGCCGCGGCGCAACGCGTCGTTGCCGATGGTGGCGACCAGCGAGCCGTACATGCGGATCAGCCATTGGAGCCCATTTTCCTGGTCGAGGCACAGGACCCGCCACACAAGCGCGTCGTCGGTGCCGAGATCGCGCACCATCTCAGACACCACCGCGCGGCGTCCACCGCCAAAAGGTGCGGTCAAACGAACCGTCGCGGGGCTTCCGGTTCGGGCGGCGTCCCAATGGGTACGCAGCGCGGCGACGTCGGCTTCCCGAGCGATGAACAGGGCACGATCCTCAGACACGAAGACTCCAAACGCGGGCGCAGGGTGGACAGCCCCCTGACGGACGGCCGCGGGGGCCCGGTATATACGGACGGTGCGCCCTCGCGCAAAGGCGGAGCCCTCTGTGCCTCGACAAGTTCTGACGATATCGTTGCTGGTCGTTGGCTGCTCTGCCGATGATGTGCGTGGCGACTACTTTGATGTGACCTTCAAAGGAGTCACGGACGAGTGTTCGGGAGGCCCCGCACTCTTCGACGAGACGCTTGAATACCGCGTGATCGTCGAAGGCCAAGGCGTCGAAGTTGCCGTAGGGCCCGATGTGTTCGCGACAGGAACGGCGAACGGCTGCGACATCTCCTACACGTCGGTCGTGTGGACGGAAGAACGAAACGATTTTCGTGTGTCCTGGCAGATTGCCGGATTCGCGGTCGTGAACCTCGGGGGCGCCCAAGGATGCCCGCTCGAAGGTGGCTTGGATTGGCTCGGCGAAGAAACTTTTGAGATCATCACTAGCGAGGATCCTTCGCTACGCCCGGGCTGCACGTACACGTCCTCGGCCGAGGGTGTGTACCTGGAGACGATTCAGTGAGCGCGGCCCTCCACCGGGGGCCATCTCCGTTCGCCGCTGCGGTGGCCCGCTGGAAAGGGTCACTGGAGCGTGTGCTGTTTGGAAAGCCGGAGGTCGTCGAACTGGGCATTGTCGCCTTGTTGGCACAGGGCCACCTGTTGCTTCACGATGTGCCCGGCGTAGGCAAGACGACCTTTGCGGCGGCACTGGCCCGCAGCATCGGCGCCCGGTTCGCGCGCATTCAGTTCACCGCGGACCTGCTCCCGGCCGACGTTGTTGGGGTCAGTGTTCCCGACGGTTCTGGTGAGTTTACCTTTCGGCCCGGTCCCCTGTTCGCGGAGGTTGTGCTCGCAGACGAAGTCAATCGCACGTCCCCGCGGACCCAATCCGCATTGTTGGAGGCGATGGCGGAGCGGCAGGTGTCTGTGGACGGCAAGACCTACCCCTTGCCGCGCCCCTTCTTCGTGATCGCAACGCAGAACCCGTGGGACGCCCATGGCGCCTGGCCGTTGCCCGACAGCCAACTCGATCGTTTTCTCATCCGCGTATCGATCGGCTACCCAGATCGAGAGACGGAGCGGCGTGTGTTGCGCAACGGCGAACCGGTGCTCCAGGAGCCGGCGGTGGACGCGTCGACGTTGGCAGCGTTGCAAGGTGCGGCGGTGGACACACGCATGGCGACGCCCGTCGAGGACTGGCTGCTCGACATCGTAAGGGCGACGCGGGACGATCGTCGGCTGCTTCGCGGCGTGTCCCCGAGAGGTGCGGCGGCCCTGCACGCTGCGGCGCGCGCGCTGGCGGTGGTTCGGGGTCGCGACTTCGTCATTCCGGATGACGTACGCGACCTGGCAGTACCGGTCATGGCGCACCGCGTGGTGGCGCGGGACTGGGCGGAAGACGACGAAGTCGCTGCCCGTGTGATCCGCGACCTGGTGGACAGTTTGCCGTCTCCGTCGTGACGACCGACGACCGGGCATGGCGAGGGGCGCGCAGCCGGCCCACACGCGAGGGGATCGCAGTGGGGGCGATCGCCATCGCGCTGGGATTTGTCGGTGCAATCGGGGGCGACGAGCGCTTGGTCGTGTTGGGCGCGGTGGGTTTGGCGCTCCTCGTCGTGTCGCTCGTGGATGGTCGCAGTCGCTTGGCCGGCGTGGTGGCGGAGAGGCGGTTGCCCGCCGAGTTGTGGGCCGGTGATCGGGCGCGGGGGCGCTATGTCGTGCGAGCTAAGCGCGCCCTTCGTGTGTCGGTCCGAGAGTGGGATGGTTCGGGGGCTGCGGGCGGTGACGTCAGAGGGGAAACGCAGCTTCCCGCCTTGTGGAATGCACCGGACCGCGGCGACCACAGGTTGGACGGCCTGTATTTGACGACGGCTTCCCCGTTTGGCCTCATCACCCACCGACGCAGTGTCGGGCTGGTGGACGCAGTCGTTGTGTGGGCGACGCCAGGTCACGGCGTTGCCGGAGGCGGGCCGGAGCCGGGAACCGACGATTTGGTCGGGTTGCGGCTGTGGCGGGTGGGCGAGAGGGTCAGCCGAATTGCGTGGCGGGCTTCGTTGCGGCGCGGCAAACTCATCGCTGCGGACCGGGTGGACGAACAAGGGCCCGTCGAAGTCACGGTCGGGGCGTTGCGGGGTGAAGCGCTGGAGCGTGCGGTGTCGGACGCCACGGGCGCCGTCATCGAGGCCGCTCGAAGTGGGCGCCGGGTCGGTCTCCGGCTTGGGGGACGACGGATGCCGTCCCGGTCCGGGTCGGCATGGCAACGCAACCTGTTGGCAGCGTTGGCGCGCTGGGACGGTAAACCCTAATGTGGGGTTGGCTTGCCGCAGCTGCGGGCGCCGTCGCGGTGGCGCGGGACGGGGGTGCGCTCCCCGTGCTGGCCGCCGCCGTATTGGGTTTGAGTTTGGTGGGGCGGCGGCTTCCCCTGCCGATTCGTGCGCGGCTTGCTCAGTGGGTGGGACTGAGCGCTGGCCTGCCGGCTTTGGGTGTCCTGTGGGCGGGCGAAACGCCGCGCGTAGCGTTGGCGACGCTGCTCTTTGCATTGTTGTTGGCACGGCTGCTTGCACCGTCGGGCGACATCAGGGGAATCGTATGGCTGGCGGGCCTGCTGTTAGCGGCGTCTACGGCTGGAGACGCGGGTTGGTGGGTAGCGGCAGGCTTTTGGTCACTTGCGGCGATCGGCGCATTGGCGAAGGGACCCATCGGCGTCGCCGGGCCTTGGTTTGCGGTGCTTTGTGTGGCCGCGTCGTTGTGGTCCGTGGCCCCGCGCCGGGAGTTGCCCCCTCCGGAGGTGAACGCCGTGGGTTTCGCCGACGTGTTGACGCCGGGCCGTCCGCCGGTGGGGAATCGAATCGACGCCGAGGAGTTGCGGGTCATGGGCCCTGCGGACTGGAAAGGGCCGCTCTACTTGCGCGGGGCGGCGTTGGCCGAGTTCGACGGGGCCAACTGGCGGGCGGAGTCCGGCGTGTGGGCCGAGCCCCCCACCGTGGGTGACGGGGAAACCTTCCAAGTGTCGGCCCTGCGTCCGTCTGCGGCCCTGTTCACGGTGGGAACGGCCACGGGCGTGACCGTGACGGCGGACACCTACCGCGATGCGGAACACGCGTTGGTCGTCGATACGCCGGTAAAACACTGGCAGTTCTCCGCCCATCCACCTTTTGGAGAAGGTGCTGTCGTGGACGCCGAACCGCCGGCTACGCGACACTTGGCGGTTCCGGCCGGGCTGGTCGCTTCGCTTTCTAGCCTCGTGGCGCCGTCCGACTTGCCCGACGCCGCCCGCGTCGCGTGGATCTCGTCGCATTTCTCCGGATTCCGTTGGTCGTTGTTGGCACCTGCGGAGCAACCCGCTGACGTCGTGGACTTCCTCACCCGCTCTCGCGAGGGCCATTGTGCGTGGTTCGCGAGCGGGTTCGCCGTGTTGGCTCGGGCGTCGGGCGTGCCTGCGCGCGTCGTCACCGGGTACCGAGCGGTGCCGGAGTCGCCGGGCGTGTGGGTCGCGCGCGGTGCCGACGCGCATGCCTGGGTCGAGGTGTGGCTGGACGGCAAAGGGTGGACAGTTGTGGACGCAACACCCGCGGTGCCCGACGTGCCCGCGCCCGAGCCGGCGGCGCCAGACCTTGCCGAACGTGCAGGGGTCGTGCTGATCGTGGCGGCGGCGGCGCTTGCCGCGTGGTTGGGAACGAGGCGCCGCCGTGCCCAGGCCCGTCGACCAGTGGATTCGACGGAAATCGGGCGTCTATGGGGGACGGTGGTGCGCCGGTTGGAGGCCGGAGGTTGGCGGGTATCGCCCGACGTTCCGGCGTGGACTTCGGCCCGAATCGTCGCGCGACGCGCTTCCGACGCGGAAGCCGCCGAGGCCTTATGCGAGTTGGCGCTGTTGTGGAGCGCCGTTCGGTGGGGTGGGCGGGACGAGGCTGAGGTGATGGGCGAAGCGCGACGGCTGGCGGCGGTTGCCGGGCGGCTGGGGGCGGTGGGCTAATCGAGGGTGCACCGTAAGCGCTTGCGCTGGGCTACGTTCGGCGCCATGCCCCTCCTCCTCCTTCTCTTGTTCGCGCTGGCCCACGCAGACGACGGCACCGTCAAACTGCCTTGGACCCATTGGCAGCAGATGCTGCTCGAATTGGACGTCAGCAACGACCCTGCGATCGCCCCGGTCGGCGTCGCGCAGGTCGATCGCAGTCTCGAAGGCAGTTTCCGTCGCGGGGTCTTCACCGGGGTCTTGGTGGCGCGCGTGCGGGTCGCGGAAGGCTGGGACACTGCGCGGGTGCCGGTGCTCGACGCCGCTGCGTCGATCGCCAGCGTATCGATCGACGGCAAGACCACCAGCCTGCTCGCCGACGGACAACACTACAGCGTGGGTGTGAACGGACCCGGCGATCACGTCGTCCGCGTCGAGTTCTTCCTGGGTCGCGAGGACGATCGATTCGCCCGCCGGCTCGCCTTTGGCCTCCCTCCCTCGGGCCCAACGCGCCTGTCTTTGTTCGTGCCCGAGGCCGACATTGAAGCGACGTTGGTGGGCGGCGCTGTAACGTCGCGGCGCTCCGAGGCTGGCGGCACCCGGGTCGAAGGTCAGCTCGACGGCCGCGGCGTGCTCGACTTCACGTGGACCAGCCGCCCCACCGGACACGAGACGCCGGCCCGTGTGGAATCCACCTCGAACGCGTTGTTCACCCTGCACGAGTCGTTGGTGAAGGGGGTGCTGGTCGTAGACAGCACTGTACTGGAGGGCGAGACGGACCGGCTCACCCTCAAGCTTGCAGAGGGCCTAGAGGTTGTGAACGTGTCCGGCGACGCCGTGTTGCAGTGGCGCGCTGACGGTGGGCGCCTGGAGGTCCTGCTGCGCTACCTTGTCGCCGACCGCACGTCGGTTCGCGTGGACTTTCAACTCCCGGTTGCGAGCGACGGTCCGATTCACTTGCGTGTGCCCATCCCAGACGGCCAGGACAAGCCCACGGGCGCCTTGGGCGTCGTGGGTCCAGTGGGACTGGTCGCGCGGGTCGTCTCGGCGACGGGGACCGAGCCACTCCGCGATCTCCCGCCCGGTCTTGCGGCACTCACGCCCAATCCGCTGCTGCTTGGGTTCACGTTCACCGACGATCCCGACGTCGCGGTTGAACTCACAAAGAACGCCGACGTGGTGCTGGTCGACACCGCCGTGGACGAGATGGAGGCCTCCACTGTCGTGGTCGAGGATGGCACGGAAGTCACCAAGGCGCAGTTCCACGTTCGCAACCAGACCCGGCAATACCTGTCCGTGACGTTGCCGCCGGGCGCGGTGCTCACGGCGGCGCGTATTGACGGCAGACCGGTTCGTCCGGCTGCGGCGCCCGCGGGGGATGCCATTCTGCTGCCGCTGGTGGCGAGCGAGACGGCGACTGGGTCCACGACCTGGACCGTGCAGGCCGACGAGACGCTGGGTGACATCGCCGACCGGTTCTTCGGAGACCCGAGCAAGTGGGGACGCATCCTCGCGGACAATCCTGGCACGCTGGTGGACGCGTCGCAGCTGTACGTCGGGCAGGTGATTCGGATTTCCGGCGTCGCGCCCGTGCGCCGCTTCGTCATCGATCTGGCGTGGACACGGGAGGTCGATCCGATGGGTCTGTTCGGATCGCGGTCGCTGACGTTGCCGGCCGTGGACGCGGACGTGTCGGAGGTCACCTGGCATGTGTACCTGCCGACTTCCGTGGAGCCGCTTCGGTTCACGGGGAATCTGACGCCGTATTCCCATATCCGTTACGACCATTTTCGGCGAATTCGAGGCTTTCTCGACCTTGTATTCGACGTGCGGAGCGCGTGGGCCAGCGACGAATATTTCAATATTCTCGAGCGCCGCAAAACCATTTACGCGGCGGAGTCGCGGCGTAGTGCTGAGGCGGTGGAGGCCACGGGGAGTTTCCCGATGGTGGGGGAGCGTTATCGTTTTGAACGCTTGTTCGCCGGCCGAGAGGTGCCTCAGGTGTCGGTGCTGTGGGTGGCGAGGGATCTGCTGCCGGGCGCGCGGCTTGCCGGTTTTCTCGGTGCTGGGGCGCTGACTTTGTCGTTTGTTGCTGGGGACAGGCGTCGGCGCACAGCCGTGGCCGTGGGCGCATTGGGCCTGCTTGTTGCGGCTTGGTATGTGGAGGGCTTGCACCGACGGCTGCTGTGGGGTGTGGACGCAGGGCTATTGTGGGTGTTGCTGCGGTCGGCGAGCGGGTCGTTGGCGACGTGGTCGTCGGGGCTGACCTGGACGGGATTGCTCGACCGCTGGACTTGGGGTTCCGTGGGGCGGCTTGCCCGAGCGGCGGCGGTGGTGCTGGTGCTGACGTGGTTCCCGATGGCTTGGTCGTCTGTGGCCTTCGTGGTGTTGGCCGTGGCCGTTCGGCGGGGTGCATGATGAGCGCGTTCCTGTGGGCGATGTGGACGGCGGCGTGGGCGGTGGACAACAGCAACGCCGACGCGGCCTTTGATGCGGTCATGGAGCAGAATGACGTAACAAGGGCGCCGTCCTCGGCGCGCGCGGCACCGGAGAGCCTGGGCTACTCGTCGGGGGACGGGGAGGTTTCTGCGGGCAGGCCGCCCGTTTCGCCTCCTTCGGTGCTCGACGGCGAGGTCGTCGTGCCCCTGTCGCGTTTCGAGGAGGTTTGGGACGCTATCCAAGCCGCCGAGGAAGAGGCGGCACAGACCTACACGTCCCGCGTGGTGCTCGGTGCGGCGACGTGGACCGGTCGGTCGGCGCCCGGGGGTCTGCAACTGCACCTGAAACAGTCCACGACCCTGCGCGGGCCTGGTTTCTGGAAGGCCGTACCGTTGGTGGGGGAGGAGGTGGCGGTGGTGCGCGCGATGGTGAACGGCGCGCCCATCGCGTTGACCAACCAGAATGGGTACCAGGTCTGGGTGACCGACACGGTGGGCGAGGTCACGCTCGATCTCGACGTCGTGGTGCCGGCCCGCGGTCCGCGCGGGTCGATGGAATATGATTTCCTCGTCGCCCGCACGCCAGTCACGCGGGTGGATTGTTTGTTTCCCGAGGAGGGGCTCGAACCGCGTCTGGAGCAGACGGTGCGCGCCGAAATGACCCGTGAGGGCGTAGGTACGCGCCTGTCTGCCTGGCTCGAACCGACGTCGCGTATTCACCTCGTGGGTTTCCGTGACTTGGGGGATACCGAGGATCAGACGGCTCGCCGCTACGTCGAGACTGTTTCGCTGCTGTCTCTCGACGAACGCAGCGCCGATTTGTTTTCCGTCCTGAAATATACTATTTTACAGGGGGGTAGCCGCGAGTTCGACATTCGGGTGCCGTCAGGCCTGACCGTGGTGTCGGCGGACGGCGCGGGTGCCTTTCGCTACACCGTGGAGACGGTGGCCGACGGCATGGTCCTGCACGGGCAGACAGCCTTTCCGGTGAAGGACAATTACGAGGTGTCGCTGCGTTTGTCGCGTACGTGGGAAAGCGGTGTGCCGCTCGAAGTGATTCCGCCGGTGGCGATGGGGGTGGAGCGCGAACACGGTTGGCTTGGGGTGGAGGTGTTGGGCCCGGTGCAACTCGACGAAGGGCCGCGGAAGGACGCGCTCACGGTCGATGTGGCGCAGCTTCCGGCGGAGTTGGTGGGCAACGCAGTGAGTCCGGTGTTGAAGGGTTGGCGCTACCATGCGGCGTCGCCGGTGGTCGGACTCATCGCCACACGGCTCCCGGAGCGGGCACCTGCTGCGGGTTCGGTGGACGCCATGCGCGCCGTGGCCACGGTGTCTGCCGAGGGGCGGGCGCGGATGGACGTGCAGATCGCGTTGCGAAACCGTCTCCGGCACAGTCTGCGTCTCCGTCTACCCGAGGGGATGGTGATTCGATCTAGTTCTATCGACGGGGCGGCGGTGACACCCTCGATCGACGCGGACGGTGCGGTGTTGCTGCCGCTCAAGCGCTCGCTGGGCGGGGATCGGCCGCGTCCGTTCACGCTGTCGCTGGGCCTGGAAGGCGACGTGGGCGCGCTTGGCGTCGTGGGCATCCGGGAGATGGAGCTGCCCCGCGTGGAGCTTCCGGTGGCTGTAGCGTCGCTGGAGGTTCGCATGCCGGCGGCGTGGCGGTACACGCGGTTGTTCGGGGATGTGGCCGAACAAGAGGGCCTGTGGGCGTCCGAGGAAGGGGGGCATTCGGTCCTGCGCTATGCGCGGTCGTGGGTGGGCGCGGACCGGCCGGTGCAGGTGTGGTTCGGTGCGATTCGCGGGTGGTTGATGGCGCCGTTTGGGTTGTTGGCCATGGGTGCTGCGGTAGCGGTCGGCCTGTGGGGGCTTCGGCATGCCCCTTCGGTTGGACTCAGGGGCAGGGTTGCGGGGGTGGCGGCTGCGTTGGGCGCCATCTGGTCGTTGGAGAGCCTCCTGGGGATGGGCGGGGCTGCGGGTGTGCTGCTCGGGGTCGCGTTCGGCGCTGGCGGGTTTGGCCGGGCGCGGGCGTGGGTCCGGGGGCTGGCGATGGACGTGGAGCCGACTGAGCCGGCACCTGGGTCCTGGCGTGCGAAGGGCGCGGCGGAGCGGCTCGGGATGGCGGTCGCGACGCTGCTGGTGGCGGGTTTCTCGTTGATCGTGGGGCTGACGGTGTTGTGGATTGCGCTCAACCCGGCGGGGTGACGGGTCGGGTCACGGAGCGGCAGACGACGTGGCGGTCTGAAAGACCCTGGCTATGGCGCAGTCGATGTCCGACGTCCTTGAGCGTGCCGGGAGGTTCTTCATGCGTCGGGCTCCGGTGCAGGAGGCGATGCGTCGTATCGCCAAGGGGCGCGAGCCCCACAAGCCGGACCCGACCCGACCCGACCCGACCCGACCCGCTCCCGGTCCCGCTCCCGGTCCCGCTCCCGGTCCCGCTCCCGGCGTCGCCCCTGGAAGCGTCAGCGATCATTCTGGAGCTTCTTCGCCAAGGCTACGAGCATCGCCACGACGCGATCGAGCTGTTCCTTACCGGACCGATGCGTTGCGTCCTCGACAAGGTTGAGGCGCCGGCACACATCGAGGATCGCCGCGCACTCAATGGCGGAGCCCGATGCCGACAGGTAGTACCGCCTCTTGTCGCCGGGCGAGTACTTTCCCGCGCCTTCTGCGATATTGAGTACGATCGACAAGGAGGCGCGTGACAGCTGATCACCGATGTGCGAGCGCCCCCGAGGCAACCGCTCAACGACGCCGTTGGCGAGTACCAGGAAGTCCAAGGCGACGGCATACACATCGAGCTTCTCATGGTCGAACGGCATCGCTGCCTCGGGTCGGGAGGGGGATCGGGATCGGGATCGGGTGCGGGCAGGAGTATCGCGGAGCGGCTTTCGATCATCGCGCCCGTACTCCTCGGTCAGTCGATGCCTCGCTCCTCGCCCGGCGGGCGCATCCGCACGCGATCTCGCGCCGTTTATTCTTCGGCGGGCCCTTAGCGCTTCCGCCGTTCTTCGGGGGCCCAATTCAGTGTGACGGGTTCGGAACCGACCTTGAACTGGTGAACCCCTACGGTGTACGTGCCCATTGGGATCAGGCCCTGGAAGCGGCCAGTCGCCTCGATTTGGGCGCGGGCGGAGTCCACGACACGAACGGCTTCTGGGTCGAAGGCTTTCCCGTCCAATCGTGTGAGTTGGAGACCGGGCTCTAGTTGCAGTTCAACCTCGCCGAAGTTGTGCTCGATTCGGTACATCCACTCTACGACGTGGCGATCCTCGCGCAAATGGTGCGCGCGCCGGAGACGGATGAGGGTGGCAGTGGCGTCTCCCCGAGCCCACGAGGCCGCCGCGCCGTCGTGGTGCAAGGTAAAGCTGCCGGGTTGGCCGGTTCGCACGGCAGCGACGTAGGCCCGCTCAACGCCGACCCAGGCTTGGCGCTTCGCCAACACCTCCACTTCGCCCGCGAGCCGCACGTATTCGGAACGGTCGTCAGCCAGCGCGTTGGTGGAGAGGAATAAGCAGCACAATAGCCACATGGGCCCTGCGTAAGCGAATCGTGTGCCATGTCCATTGGCCGTGATCAGCGGCTGTTGCCCTAAGCTGCGACAATTCCGCCGCCGCCTTGGGGAAGGGTGCGCCACGGTGGCGGGTTACCAGAGAGCCCATGCTCGCCCTCCTTCTGTGCGTTTCTGCGTTCGCAACCGATTTCCAACACCAGGTGTCGTGGAAGTTGTCGGTCAATGGTGCGCCGATTGGCCATCGCGATGTGACCGTGAAGTATGTTCATGGCGATCCGGGCACCCGTCGAATCGTCGAATCGTGGACCGAACTCGATGGTGCGATTGGACCCGTCAGGCTCAAATACCGCCAACGGATGACGGCCACAGCTGAGGGGCGGGACCCTGCCTCGTTTCAGTCCGTCATCGAAGAGAACGGACGCGGACGAGAGGTCCAGGTCCGGTGGACCCCGGCGGGTTGGCTTGTCACCACGGTCGCGGATGGACGGTCGCGCACGGTGACGGTGGACCCCGCCAGAATCGACTTGAGCACGGCCGACCTGTTCGATCCGGACAGCCGGATTGGGTTTGGTTCTCGCGAAGGCGCTCGTATCCTCAGTGCCGAGACTGGCGAGATCCTGCAGGGACCGGTGGTGGACTTGGGTGAAGCAGTCGTGCAGGTCGCTAGTGACACCGTTCCGGTGCATGGCTGGGCCTGGGACGCAGCGGACGGCCGTTCGACCTTTTGGTACAGCGCTGAGGGTTTTTTGGTGAAGTACGAGTTGCAGCTGCTCGGTTTCGCGGTCACGGCGGTACTGTCTGCGCCGCCGCCCGGGGGCATCGACGACTTCCCAGTGGGCTTGGGCAGGGTGGCGGTGGAGGAACTTCCCCTTTAGGCGCCCAAACTTGGGAGCGTGGATGGACGGTGGAAGTCGGGTCGCGGCCGTTCTGAAGGCCCACCACGTTCCAGTGCTTTTTACGCTGTGCGGCGGTCACATCTCGCCGATCCTGGTGGCCGCCAAGCGGGCCGGAATCCGCATCGTGGACGTGCGGCACGAGGTCAATGCCGTATTCGCCGCAGATGCTTTTGCTCGCCTCACTGGAATTCCCGGCGTCGCTGCCGTGACCGCTGGACCCGGCGTGGCGAACACGATCACGGCGATTAAGAACGCGCAGATGGCGCAGTCGCCCGTGGTGCTGCTTGGCGGCGCCACGGCCACGGTGTTGCGTGGACGCGGTTCGCTGCAGGACATTGACCAGGTCTCGCTCATCGCTCCGCACGTGAAGAGTGTCGCGCGCCCCAATCGGCTCAAGGACCTGATTCCCGCCCTGGATGAGGCGTTGCATACCTGTCGAGACGGGGTGCCGGGCCCCGTATTCGTCGAACTTGCCGTCGATCTGCTGTACGACGAGGCCATTGTCCGAGAGTGGTACAAAGCGAAGACCGACAAGCCGGACAAGAAATTCAAGGACCACGCCGTCGCCACCGCACTTCGTGCCCACCTGTGGCGGGTCTTTTCTTCTTCTTCGACGCCGGTGATTTCGCCGCCACGTCCGCCGGAGTTTGCGACGGCTTCGTCGGGGCAGGTCACCAAGGCGGTGTCGATGCTTCAGGGGGCGGAACGGCCGGTCCTGGTCGTAGGCAGTCAGACGATGCTTCGCCCGGACGGGATCCCGGAACTGGTGTCCGCCGTGGAGCGGATTGGCGTACCTACCTATTTGTCAGGGATGGGGCGCGGCTTGCTCGGCGCGGGTCATGACCTGCAACGGCGCCACAAACGGGCCAACGCCCTCAAAGAAGCGGACGTGGTCGTGCTCTGTGGCGTGCCGGCAGACTTTCGGCTGGACTACGGCGCGCCGCTCAGTCGGGCGAAAGTCATCGCCGTCAACCTGGACCGCGACGACCTCGTGAAGAACCGCAGGCCCGACCTCGGCATCCTCGCAGATCCGCACAACTTCCTCGTGTCGCTTGGTCGTGGCCTGACGACGCAGCCCGACCGGTCTGCCTGGCTTGCGAAGACGCTGGCGCGAGACGCCGGGCGAGACGCTGAGATTCGCGAGATGGCGCAAACCGACGGGGAATGGCTCAATCCGCTGCAACTCGCGGCCGCCATGGACGATCAGTTGGCGGACAACAGCATTCTGGTTGGGGACGGAGGAGATTTCGTCGCCTCCGTGTCCTATGTCGCGCGACCCCGTCGTCCGCTCGGGTGGCTTGATCCGGGTGTTTTTGGCACCTTGGGCGTCGGTGCAGGTTTCGCGCTTGGCGCGAAGGTCGTACATCCGGAGTCCGACGTGTGGCTTGTCTGGGGCGATGGCGCGGCCGGATTCAGCTTGCTGGAAATGGACACCGCTGCGCGGCATCAGCTTCCATTTGTGGCGGTCGTGGGCAACGACGGCGGCTGGACCCAGATCATGCGGGACCAGGTTCCGATCCTCGGCGACGACGTGGGCACCGTTCTCGCCCGCACGGCCTACCACACCGTAGCGGACGGCCTGGGCGGCAAGGGTTTTCTCGTCAAAGACATGGCCGACCTGTCCGACACGCTCACAAAGGCGGTTGTAGCGTCTCGGGGCGGTATTCCGACGCTTGTCAATGCTTGGCTTGGACGGAGTGACTTCCGAAAGGGCAGCCTGTCGATGTGAGCGCACGCGTTCAACGGGGTGAACGGCGCTCCGGTTCCGGCTAGGGGGCGCGGCCGGAGCGTGCATGCCGGGTGAGATCCACGTCCTCCTTCCTTCTTCCGCCACCCACCTCGTACCGTTGGTACTTGAGGCTGGGTGTACGCCTGTTGTAGACGCAACGGGTTCGGTCGTGCCCGATGTGCCCGCTGGGGCCTGGGTGCGGACGCGACCGGGGCGGCCTGCACCCGGGACTGGACCCGTGGTGCTCGCGGAGTTGGGCGCCCCAGTACACGGCCGGGACACCTGGCTTGAAACGTCGGTGCCTCGCGACGTCCCGCAGGGATTTGTTGGACTCATCCTCAAGGGGCGTGAGGCGTCTGGCTTTGCGGGTGACGAAGATGGCCTGCTCGCCCTGGAACGATGCCCGTCTCCCAACCGGGTGATCCTGGACGCGGGGCTTGGGCCTCGCACGGCGGCCTGCGCGGCTGCCTTAGGTGCCGCTGGCGTGTGGGTTTCGGACACGCACCTCGGGATGCCTGAGTTCGCGTTGCCGCCAGGGCTTGCGCGTCGGTTGACGCTCCCGGACGACGAGGTCACGCGGCTGGTCAACGGCGTGCGGGTGGCGGCCTCCGCGACGGCGCCTGTGTTGCGACGGCTCGCGCAGGGCGAGGACCCGTTCGCCCTGGCGGACGATTTGTGGATCACGGGCGACCCGTCGTTATCGCTGTGGCTCGCCGGGCAGGGGCTCGCCCTCGCTGCGGGCCTCGCGGACCGGTATGGGA
Source organism: Klebsiella pneumoniae (assembly GCA_945861065.1). Taxonomy (GTDB): domain Bacteria; phylum Myxococcota_A; class UBA796; order UBA796; genus SXOB01. Next base: position 16,339 of record CAMASI010000046.1, read on the forward strand.
CGCTGACTGAGCTTCTGCGCGCCTATGTGCAAGGCTTTCGCGACTTCGCAAAGTCAACGGCGGTAGCGGTCTCTGCGCCCGCCGGCCGAGTCGTTCACTCGGTCGCTGCGTTGACGGAACCGGGCGCCGTCGCTGGCAGTGGCAGCGGCGTAGGTTGCGGCGTGTTGTGGGAGGAAGCCCTGTGGTTGGGGCGCCCGATCGATGGGGGTCCACTTCTCGCAGCGGCGGCGACCGGGGGCGCGGTTGTCGCCGATGCGAATCTGATGGGGGCTGCGGCGGAACTCGTGGCCAGAACATTTCCCGCGCCGACGGACGGGCCTCCTGCGCCGGTGGCGGCACCGGCCATTGCGATCGTCGGTATCGGTTGCCGGTTTCCGGGCGGGTCCAGCGACGCCGCCTCATATTGGGACAATATTCTTCACGGGCGCAGCGCGATTCGCGATGTCCCGCTGGACCGCTGGGATCCCGCATTGTTCTGGGATCCGAGCCCCGACGCCGTCGACAGGACCTACAGTCGAATCGGGGCCTTTCTCGAAGATTTTCAGTTTGACGGAAAACGATTCCGCATTCCGCCGCGGGTGGCGCGGCAGGTCGACCCCGTGCAACAAATCACGTTGGCGACGGTCGCCGATGCGTTGGCGGATGCGAACCTCAAGATCGATGCGAAGGATGACGGTCGGCCCTTCGACCGCGCTCGTTGCGCCGTCATTCTTGGAAATAGCCTCGGCGGAGAAGTCAGCGACCATTACGCGATTCGTGTGTATTGGCCGCTGGTCGAGCGGCGCCTCGACGCCTTGCCGTCGTTTTGTGGCCTTTCGCCGGAGGCGCAGGATCGTATTCGGGAAGACCTGCGACTCGCCTACCTGGAGGGGTTGCCCGAGATCGATGAAGACAGCATGCCTGGCGAATTGGCGAACGTTATCGCGGGCAGGATTGCCAACGCATTCGACCTTGGCGGAGCGAACTTCACAGTGGACGCCGCTTGTGCGTCGTCGATGGCCGCCATGCAGCAGGCGGTCAAGGGCCTGCAGGATGGCGATTTCGACATCGCATTGACGGGCGGCGCGGACCGCTCGATGAATGTGAAGACGTACGTCGAGTTTTCGAAAATCGGCGCGCTCAGTGCGGACCATTCTGCGCCTTTTGACGCCTCCGCCAATGGTTTCGTCATGGGCGAGGGATGCGGAATCCTCGTACTCAAACGTCTCGAAGACGCCGTTCGTGAGGGCGACCGAGTGTACGCCGTTATTCGCGGAATCGGTGCTTCGTCGGATGGAAAGGGGAAAGGAATCACTGCGCCCAATATCCAGGGCCAAATTCGCGCGTTGAACCGTGCCTATGCCTCTGCCGGCCTGTCCCCGTGGGACGTGGACCTCGTCGAATGCCACGGGACGTCTACGGTCGTCGGCGACAAGGTAGAGGTCGAGGCCCTCAACGCCGTCGTCGGGAGCGGGCGCCGCGAAGGTCGCGGGCCTATGCGGATTGGCTCGGTCAAATCGATGATCGGGCATCTGAAGAGCGCAGCTGGCGCCGCAAGCACAATTAAAGCGGCGCTGGCGATTTACCACGGCGTATATCCACCGTCGATTAACTTCAAGAAAGCGCGCGAAGACGTGCCTTTCGACGTAGTTCCTCTCACGGTCCAAACGAAACCCGAACCGTGGACCGTGGGAGAGTCGGGCCTGCGTCGCGCCGGCGTTTCGGCCTTTGGGTTTGGCGGAACGAATTTCCATATTGTACTCGAGTCGTGGGCGGGTCAGCGTTTGCCGCAGGCGGCCTTCTCGGCACCCCCGGTGGCTCAACAGGTCGTGTCGGCGCCATTGCGGGCACCCCTGTCGGAGCCGGTGCCGGTCGCGGTTCAGCCGCAGGAAGCTGCCCCCGAGCCGGTACCCGATTGGCCTCTTCCTGACGGAATTTGGGCTGTGAGCGGGGCAGATGTCGCTGAGGTTCGGAGTCGTTTAGAGGGGTTGCGCGACGGCCGTCCACAGCCCTTTCATCCGTCGTCTCCCATCCGACTTGTCGCGGCCTTCGATACGGCGGCGGAGCGCGCCGATCAGGTGGCGCGTGCGATCGGTGTGCTGGCAAAAAGCGGAAATCCCGACTTGTTGCGAGCGCGAGGAATTCACTACGAAGATACGCCTGTCAATGGAAAGCTCGCCCTGCTCTTCACCGGTCAGGGAAGTCAGTATCTCGACATGGGTCTGGACCTTGCGGCTTCTTCTTCCGTGGTGGCTGACGTCTTTCGTGAGGCCGATGACGTGTTGATTCCCGAGCTGGGTCGCTCGGTGACCGACCTCATCCGGTTTGCGCCGGGCCAGGACGAAGAAACCAGAAACGAAGAACTCCGTCGCACGGAATACAGCCAGCCTGCGACGCTCACGGTTGACGTCGCGATTCTTCGCCTCCTAACCGCCCATGGTGTCGCACCGGATATGGTGGCTGGACATAGTTTAGGCGAGTACGGCGCCGCGGTTGCTGCAGGCATCATGACCTTCCGGGATGCGTTGATTGCTGTGACGGCGCGCGGCCGCGAGATGGCGAATATTCGCATCGACGACCCGGGAAAGATGGCCGGAATCGCTGCGACGACCGAATCCGTCGAAGCGGTGCTTGCAGAAATCGACGGCTACGTGATCGCAGCGAACAAGAATTGTCCGACGCAGACCGTGATTGCCGGGGCATCCGACGCGGTCGATGAGGCCACAGAGCGTTTTCGCGCTCGTGGCGTCACGGTGTACCCCCTCCCGGTTAGCCACGCATTCCACTCCGATATCGTCGCCCCTGCGAGCCCGCCTCTGAGGGGTGTTCTCCAGCGCTTGGGCTTGCAGCCGCCAAGGCGCCCGATCACCACCAACGTCACGGGAGAGTGGTACCCGACGGGACCTGACGCGGTCCCGAAAATAATTGATTTGTTGGCCCGACAAATCACGTCGCCTGTTGAGTGGATTGCGCAGATGGAGCGCATGTACGGCGATGGCGCGCGTTTATTTGCGGAGGTGGGCCCTAAACGTGCCCTTTCTGGCTTTACGGTTTCCATTTTCAAGCGTCGTCCACACCGCGCATTGTATACCAACCACCCGAAACGGGGTGGGGTGGCTTCGTTCCGAGATGCGCTGGCTGGGCTTATTGCGCTTGGAATTCCCGTTCGGGCGAAACCACAGCTCGGCCCGCTGGACCTGTTGGCGCCAGGGTCCCCGAGACTTGCGACGACCGAAGCGATCGAGGGTCGGGCCGCGAATCGGAGTGGGGTCAGCGTCGCTACGTCTGACGTCACAGCCGACGTTTTGGCAATTATTGCGAAAACGACCGGGTATACGACAGCGGAACTCGACCCGGACTACGAGCTTGAGGCCGACCTCGGCATCGATACGGTGAAGCAGGCGGAAGTATTTGCCGCCGTGCGCACCCACTATGCGATTCCGGCAGATGACCGATTCGACCTGTCGAAACACCGCACGCTCCGTGCGGTCATCAACTGGGTGGCGGGCCGTGTAGGCGCTACGACCCTGGCGGTTGCGCCGCTCCCGGCCGCCCCTGCCACCACGGTCCCGGCCTCCCCGGTGGCGGGTAGCGACGCGGCGCTTGCATCTTTTCTCACCGAAGCCGCCAAGAGCGGTCTGGTCGGGGCCGACGCCGAAGCGTTCGCACGTGCCTTATTGCCGTCCCTTCGGGGGCTGCTCCAGTCTGCCTTCGAGGCCGCTCGGGCTGTCACAATCCCGCCCCCGCCGGTGGCCGTGCCCCCGCCGGTGACCGTGCCCGCGCCAACGGCCACGCTACAGACGTATGCGGTGCTCCCTGGCTGTTTGTACCCGCCGGACCCGCTCCGCGCGGTGGTGTGCACCGGGGCGAGCCTCGGTCTGCCTGGACCGGGAGATGTCTTTAGCCCTACGGGCGTCCGCGACATGCTCGCTGGGCGTCAGGGCATCACCCATATCGGGAGCCGCACGACCGCTTTCCTCGACAAGGGTTTGGTAAGGCTCGTCAAGGATCCGGAAACGGGTCAGGGTTCGTTTCTTCCCGTGGTTGACGAGACACAGGTCATTCGTCTTGCGGGTTTGCGCGGTGATTTCGACCTGACCGAGTGGGACGTGTCCGCGGAGGCAATTGCGGCTTGGGATATTACGACCCAATTGGCCGTCGCTGCGTGTATTGAGGCCCTCCGTGATGCTGGGATTCCGTTGGTGCGCCGCTACAAGGTGGCGGCGAATGGCAAACGTATGCCGGCGGGTTGGATGCTTCCGGAGGCTCTGGCCGATGGGACCGCGGTCGTGTTTGGTTCGGCCTTTCCCGGGCTAGACCGGTTTGTTGAGAAACTCGACGCGGGTGGCAAGGGCCCTGACGGAAACTTCGACCGCCGATTCTTGTTCCAAATCCTAACGATGGGCCACAGCCAGCTGGCCCAACATATCGGCGCCCGTGGGCCAAACACTGCGGTAAACGCCGCATGTGCATCCACGACCCAGGCACTCGCGATTGCAGAGGATTGGATTCGTGTCGGTCGCGCCGAGCGTGTCATCGTGGTCGGCGCCGACGACGTCACGAGTGAGCGCCTTTTGCCGTGGTTGGGCAGCGGTTTCATGGCGGCGGGCGCTGCGACGACCCACGACGTGCTGGAAGAAGCCGCGTTGCCGTTCGACCGTCGTCGCCACGGCCTGATCCTCGGCATGGGTGCCGCTGGCCTGATCCTTGAGAGTGCCGAAGCTGCCGCGCGTCGCGGGATTCGCCCGGTCGCTACACTCTTGGGCACCTCGGTTCTCAACTCCGCATTTCATGGCACCCGACTCGACACGAACCACATCGCCACCTGTATGAGTGACCTTGTGCGGAGTGTGGCACGCGTCGAGGGTGTGTCCCCGGCCGACATCGCTCGTCAGGGCGTTTTCGTGTCTCACGAGACCTATACGCCCGCCCGAGGGGGTTCCGCGGGCGCCGAGATCGCCGGCCTTCGCGCAGCGTTCGGCGACGCGTGGACCGACATCGTGGTCACCAACGTCAAGGGCTACACGGGGCACCCGATGGGCGCCGGGCTCGAAGACACCGTTGCCGTCAAGGCCCTTCAATATGGACAGGCCCCGCCTGTCCCCCACCACAAAGAAGCGGACCCGGATTTAGGGGCGATCCGGTTGTCGCGAGGCGAGAAGCGGCCCTACCGATGGGCACTTCGACTCGCCGCGGGGTTTGGCTCGCAGCTGGCGATCAGCGCATGGCGGCAGGAGGCAATTGGGGATGATCGCGTCACCGACGTTGGTGTTCGGGACGCCTGGTTGAGAGAAATGACGGGTTTCGGCGACGTCGATGAACGAATCGAGTTTCGCACGCTTCGGGCTTTTGATCGCGGTGCGGCTACGCCTGCGCCCGCTCCTGTGGCTGCGGCGCCCGCTCCTGTGATTGCGGCGCCGCCGCCGGTGGCGCAGACGCCCGAGCCGGCCGTGGTTGTCGTGGCCGAATCTGGCATGCTCCCCGAACTGGTCGCGTTGATTGCGGAACGCACAGGCTACGAATCCGGGGAACTGGACCCGGACTACGCGCTTGAGGCCGACCTCGGAATCGATACGGTCAAACAGGCCGAAATTCTTGCCGAAATTCGGACTCGTTTTGGCATTGAACGCGATGACCATTTTCGGTTGCCGGACTACCCGACCATTCGTGCGTTGGCGTCCTATGTGGATGGCAAGCGGCAACAGTTGGTGGCAGAGCCCGAGCCCGAACCCGAACCCGAACCCGAACCCGAACCCGAACCCGAGCCAGCACCGGAACCCGAACCCGAACCCGAGCCAGAACCGGAACCCGAGCCAGAACCGGAGCCCGAGCCCGTGCAGGAACCCGAGCCCGTGCCGGAACCCGAGCCCGTGCCGGAACCCGTGCCCGTGCCGGAACCAGAGCCAGAGCCAGAGCCAGAGCCGACAGCGGAAGACCTGCTATCGACGACGCTACTTGCGGCGTTCTCGACCGAACCCGACGATATCGCAACGCCGATCAGTTCGGAGCGTTTGGACGACGACGCGGCGCCTGCTTCTGAGGTCGAACTCCCGGTCGACGACCTCTTCGCGGACTTGTTTGACCAGACAGGACTCGTCGAGCTCGATCTCGATTTCGATGGGGCCAAAGAGGAGCCCGCGGTACTCGCCGTGTCCGTTGTACCGGCGACACCTGCGGTGCTCACCGTAGAGGTGGATGCCCCGTCCGCAGATCCGATGGATCCCCCGGCGGCGACGGATTCGCTCCCTGAGTTGATTGCTGTGGTTGCGGAGCTCACCGGCTACGCGGCGCATGAGTTGGATCCCGGCTTTGAACTTGAGGCCGACCTTGGCGTCGATACCGTCAAACAAGCCGAAATCGTTAGTGCCCTACGGTCTCGGTATGGGCTCGGAGGAGAGGCATCGTTCCGTCTGTCCGACCACAAGACGCTGAGTGCGCTTGCGTCTGCCATTGATGAGTGGCGCGCTCAGCAAGGCGCTGGCCCCACCGCGCCGAGTGGCGAAGCTGCACAGGCCGAGCCCGCAGCTTCAGTTGTTTCTGTGGACCGCGCGTTCGTGGCGGAACAATTCGATCTCAGCATCGCATTCTCGGATGCGGAGGTCGCAATTGCCGACGCCGTGCCGCTTCCGGCCTCCTTTCGCCTGCGACGCCCGGTTTTGGCACCGCGACCCGTCAACCCGGCTTCGACGACGCTCAATGGGCGCAAGGTCTGGGTTGTGGGTCAGGGCCCGGCCCACGCCGCCGTGCGCGCAGAGGTCATTCGTCGGGGCGGACAAGTCGATTCTACGCCTGACGTCGTCATCGACCTCGGTGACGAAGTTCTGATGTCCTTCGAATTGGCCCGGCGGTTGGTCACGTCGCGCCCGTCTGCGTGGGTGACGGTCACTCGGTTAGGCGCGTTGGCCGGGGGCTTCCGCCCAGACCGCGGCGCTGTCGAGGGTGCGCGTGCGGGATTCACCAAAGCGCTGGGACGAGAATGGACGGGCCTGATGGCCAAGGTCATCGACGTCCCCTTGATGGCCAGTCATGCCGATCTGGCGCAGAGGGTCCTCGACGAATTGCACACGGATGACAGCGTGGAGGTGTTCTTCGACGGCGCTGCGCGCTCCGTGATCGCCTATCAGACGGTCGCGGTGCCTCCTCCCGGCCGCCTTTTGGAAGACAGTGTCGTGTTGCTCACAGGCGGAGGGCGTGGGGTGACGGCCCGGATCGCTGTGGAGATGGCGAAGCGGGGTCGTCTCAAATTGGGTCTTGTGGGCCGGATTCCGTACCCGGCCCGCGCATTTGACGAAGGCGCAGAGAAAAAGAGAATTGTGTCGGAACTCGAAACGTTGGGGGAGAGACCGACACCGGCCAAGATCTCTCGGTTGCTCCAGCCTCTTCGTCAGGCGGAGGAAATCCGGCAGACGGTGTTGGCCCTACAGGCGTTGGGTTCCGTGGTGGAATATTTCCAGGCGGACTTGGCGAATCCTGAGTCGGTCCAGTTCCTCCTTGCCGACGTGGTAGGCGCCTTGGGCCCGGTGGACATCGTCGTACACGGTGCCGGCGTCGAAGAAAGCCGCCGCGTCGAAGAGAAGGACCTGGCCGCTTTCCATCGCGTTTTTGATGCCAAAGCTGCCGGGGGCGCGAAACTTGCCTCCGGCATTGCGCCGGAAGCCTTTTTCCTGTCGATGGGCTCGGTGGCCGGGCGTTTCGGCAATGTCGGCCAGGTGGACTACTCGGCAGCGAATGACGCGCTTGCCCGCTTGTGTTTGGCGCGGCCCAACTCGTTGCATGTGGATTGGACGGCCTGGGACGACGTAGGGATGGCCGTGCGCGGTGGCATGCGGCACGTGCTGACGGAGCGGGGCGTTGAGCTGCTTCCGGCCGACGCCGGTGCGGCGCTTGCTGTGGACTTGATCGCGGCTAAAGTGACCGGGGAACTGGTTGTGGCAGGACGCCTGGGAGAACTCCTCCCCGGTGCGGGCCATCCGCTCCTCGATTCACTGGATTTCGACGGGGACGTCGTCCGCGGGAAGTTGACACTGACCGTGGAGCGGTGCGGCTGGATCGTCGATCACGCCATCGACGGGGTACCTGTGCTCCCTGGGGTGATTGGGCTCGAACTCATGTGCGCAGTTGCCACCCAGGCCGCGTCTGGTGCCCGTTGTGTCGAAATCCTAGACGCGAGCTTCGACAATCCCTGCAAAATCCACTCGAACGAACCGGTGCACGTCACTGTGGAAGCGGAACGCGTCGCGGACGGTGTGTTCCGTACCAGCCTGCAGTCTGTTCGACAGCTGAAAACGGGCCGAGACAAACAGACGGAACATTTCGCGGCCACTTTCGTATTTGTTGCGGTTGAGGTGCCCGCTCCGTTGCCGGACCTTTCTTTGCCTGCGGAAGTCGTGACCGGTGACGCCATCTACCGTCGGTTCTTCCATGGGCCGCGGTTCCAGGTGATGTCGTCCGTCACGGGCGTGGCGTCCGATGCCCTTCTGGCGGAGGGCGTGCTCGACAGCACTCGAATCGCGAGGAACCTGCGTTTGGATCCGTTGGCGATTGAAGGCGCGTTTCAGGCTGCAGGTCTGCACCGAATGATTGCCGAGGGCGTGCTGGCATTGCCAGCCCGAATCGAAAGGCTCAGTTTGTTGCGCACAAGCGAGCCGGAAGAAGCGGTGAGCAACCGCGTCCACAGGCGGGCGAGCGGCGTGTACGACATTGACGTCGACGGCAGTTCCGGTCCGGCGCTCCGGATGCGCGGATTCGAAATGTCTGATTTGGGCCCAATGCCGGAGGCACTGCATTTTCCGATTCCGGAGGGTGGGCGAGGGCCCGCATTGGTCAATGAGCAGCCTGGTTTGGACGACGCAGCATTTGGCTACGGCGCCGCGGACGAAGACATGTCCGATTGGCTGACGGACGCGGAGCTTGCCATTCTTGCTGCGCGGGGAACGGAGCGACGCTTCCGCGATCGGGTGGCGGGCCGGCTCGCCGCCAAGCGCGCTGTTTGCCAGTTGACCGGCGCGAGCCCTGATTTGGTCCGCGTGGACTCGGCGCCGTCGGGCGAACCGATTGCCACGGTGTCGGGTGCGGCAGGCGTGCGCGTCAGCATCAGTCATGTGGAAGGGCGCGCGGTCGCGGTTGCGGTTCGGGTCGGCCGCATCGGCGTCGATCTCGAACGGGTGGCCGAGCGCGATCCCTCGTTTGCAGAGACCTGGTTGCAGGAGAGCGAACGCGACTTGAGCCATGGCGATGCCCTTCGCGAAACCGTGATTTGGTGCGTCAAGGAAGCCGTCCTTAAGGTGCTTGGGACCGGAATGGCCATCCACCCGCGCGACGTTGTTGTCCTGTCGATTGGGGACGCCGACGCTCGGGTAGAACTCGCTGGTGAGGCACTGACACGCCACGCCGATTTAGGGGGACAGGCCATTCACGTGGTGTGGTCGGAGCCGTCACCTGACGAAATCCTAGCGCTCGCACGGATGTATCCATGAGGTGCCTTGCACCCTGGGGGCGCCATGGTCGTCGCTGAGCTGACCGGGGGGACCCTGCTGCGTCAGGTCGTCGATCCTGGCGACGCGGAGGAATGGCGCGCGCCCTTTATTGGGGCGTATCAGACAGTGTTCTCAGGGTTTCCGTACAATGAGCGGTGGAATCCAGACGAAGCCGAGGCGATCTGGCGAAAGCTCACAGGGACCCCCCACAACGTCACCTTGCTGGCGACACGCGGGGGCAGCGTATTGGGGTTTGGAATCGCAATTCCGTTAGCGGCGAAACGCGACGTCGCCCGCGAGTTGGGCGGTCTGATACCGATCAATCACACGTTTTATTTGGCCGAATTGGGGGTTCTTCCGGAGCACCGAAACCAAGAAATAGGGCGAACGCTGGTTGTCGAGCGCCTTCGGCGGGTTGACCCGGACCGGTGGACCCACGTCTGCCTGCGCGTCAGTTCGGCGCATACGCCTTCAATGGAGATGTACAAAGCCATGGGTTTTGCGGAAATGGGCGTCGCGATGGACGTGTCGATGATGCGCAACGACGGTCGCGTCATCACCGACCGGCGGCGAATTCTGTCGAAGGTGCTGTCTCAGGTCTCGCTGGGCAAATGACGCCTTTTGTGCCGTTCGTCTGCCTGCTGGTGGCGACCGGCGTGATGCGGCTTGCGGAACTGGCAGTGTCCCATCGGCGGGCCGCAAAGCGAGCCGGAGACGTGGTTGGAGAGGGCGGATTGTTCCTTGCGATGGCGGGCGTTCATGTGGGCCTCGTCGTTCTTCCCATCTTGGAGGTCGTAGTTCTCGACCGGCGTTTTGACGTGGGGTTCGCCCTCGCTGTCGGAACTGCATTCGGGTGCGTCACGGCCGTTCGGGCATGGACCTTGGGCCATATCGGCCGGGCCTGGAATGTTCGCATTCTTCCGCCTGAACGGGTGGCGACGACAGGGCCTTACCGATGGATTCGCCATCCGAATTACCTGGTCGTCATTCTGGAGATCGCGCTATTGCCTCTCCTTCACGGCGCATGGCTGACGAGCGCAACGCTGACCGTTGCCAATGCAGGCGTGCTCGTCCGCCGAATCCGAAACGAAGAAGCCGAACTGTCCAGAAACCCAATTTGGCGGGCGCATTTTGAGCACAAGGCGCGCCTCCTTCCGGGGGTATGGTGATGTGGACGCTCTGGTTGGCTTGTGCGGAGAATAGCCTGTCTATCGGGGCCTTTGCGGTCAGCTTGGACGGAAAGACCGGCAACATTGACGTGTCACACCCGTCCGGGGCCCGCCTTGAGGGACTGACATTGTTTTCGGGCGACGGCACAGCCGACCTGGACATGCAGTTCGGCAGCTTTGAGGTGCTTTCGGAGTCGCTGGCGTTGGACCCCGTCACGAACTTCGGTCGCGTTCACGGTCGTAGGACGTCGATCGTTCTGGTCGAAACTGCGAGCGAGAATGGCGACGGTTTGCTTCAGTTCACGGACGTCGGTGGGGCATTGGCGATGAGTTGGACCCCCCCGCCGGCGAATCGCGTGGCATTTGAAGCGGATTGTGAAGCCGACGACCATTTCTTGGGATTCGGCGCCCATGCGCAGGATCTCGACCACGTAGGGGAGGCCTTTGCGCTGTGGGTGCAAGAACCGGGCATCGGGAAATCAGGCAGCGACGACGTCTTGCCCGACGGATGGCCTATTGTTGGCACCCAGCACGCGTCGAGTTTTCCGATGCCTGTGGCGGTTCGTCCTCAGCAGCCCTCTGGAATTGTTTTTTCTACAGACGGTCGGGTGGAGGTGGACAATTGTGCCGATGACCCTGACCGATTCCGGTGGACGGCGTGGGATGGTGCGTTCAATCTCCAACTCGTCGCTCACGAAACGCCCCGTGGTGTGGTGGAGGGGCTGTCTTCGCTGAACGGTCGGCCCGCGTTGCCGCAACCCTGGGTGTTTGGCGGATGGAATGACGCGGTGCGCGGTGTGGGCAGGGTCGAGGAGGTCGCGGCCACGCTCCGGGCGTCGAGGGCACCCTCGTCTGCCGTGTGGACCGAGGATTGGAAGGGCGCGGAAGAAACCCCGCTTGGGTACCACCTGACGGGCGAATGGTTTGTGGACGAATCGTTGTACCCGAACGCTTCCGACACCGCTGCAGCGCTGCAAGCCGACGGTTTTGCTTGGCTGGCTTATTTCAGCCCATTCGTATTTCAAGATACGGTGACCTGGGATGATGCGGTCGCGGCCGGTGTGCTGGTGTTGAATTCCAACGGCGAGCCCCTGACCTTTGCTTCTCCGGCTCTGACCTTGGCTGGGCAGGTGGATTTGTCCACCGACGTTGGCCGGGACTGGGCGGTTGGGTACCTTTCAGGCGCCCTTGCGCTGGGTTTTGACGGCTGGATGGCAGACTTCGGCGAGTGGCTTCCGGACGACGCGGTGATGGCGAACGGACAGTCGGGGCTCGATGCCCACAATGCCTACCCGCGGTGGTGGCAAGAAACCAACCAACAGGCTGTTTCTGGATCGGACGCTACGTTTTTCGTGCGGTCAGGTTGGCTTGGCAGTTCTGGTCTGATTCCGATGGTGTGGGCTGGGGACCAGCGGACGAGTTTTGACGCCGACGACGGCCTCCCCACCGTCGTCCCGATGGGTCTTGGGCTAGCGGTGAGCGGCATCCCGTGGTTCAGCCACGACACCGCTGGCTATAGTTCGACCGGGAATGACCCGAGCACGCAGGAGTTGTGGTTTCGCTGGTCGTCTCTCGGCGCAATGTCGCCGCTGTACCGCACCCACCATGGTGCCTACGACCTGGACAATTGGCAGTTCGACACGGATGAGGCCACGCTCGCCCATCACTCGGCAATGGCGACCGAGGCGATGCGGTTGTGGCCGTACCGGTACGGGCTTGCTGCGCGGGCGGCGAACCAAGGGACCCCGATGTTGTTGCCGCCCGCCTTCGTGTGGGGCGGCGACGATTGGGGCCGGACCGATGCGTGGATGCTTGGCGACGCGCTCCTCGTGGCCCCGGTCGTTCAGGCAGGCGCGACGAGCCGAGACGTAGACCTGCCCGACGGCGTTGGGTGGGTGGATTGGTGGACGCATCGACCCGCGACGGACGGATTGGCGAATGCGCCATTGGGGACCATTCCCGTGTTTGCTGCCAGCGGTACGACCGTGCCGACCTTCGCGGTCGTTCCGGACACCCTGGTCGAGGGCGCGGGGGACACGGTCTTGGATCTTAAGGACGTCGATGGCAGCCGGGTCGTGTACGTCTTCGGCACGGGCGGACCCTTCGAAGAAGGGGATGGCACCGCATATAGCAGCAGCGGTGAGAGCACGGTGGCGGCAGAAGCGACCGCTACGTTGGTGTCCGGCGTGGTCAGCGCGGGAGGGGTGACGCTGACGGTGACCGGAACGGTGGAGCGGGCCTACACCCTTGTGGCCGTGCCCGTGTCGGCGTCGCGTTAGCGCCGCGTCGAGGTGTGAATGTTCTACATTTGGCTCGCTTGTGCAACGACCGAAGTGGCACCATCCGCGAGTGCGCCCGTCGACGTGGCGGCAGCGGTACAGGTTGATGCGTCCGTCGCCACCTGGACCCATTATGGCGCGCCGTTTGCCGTGAACGACATCACGCTCGCCTCCGCTGTCCTTGGAAGCCCGGCCGAGGCCATCGGCAAGACACTTCGGTTGGAGGGACGCCTGACCGAGGTGTGTCAGAAGAAGGGTTGCTGGGTCGTGATGGCCGACGACGCGGGTCACACCCTTCGCGTCACCATGAAGGACCATGCGTTCGGCGTGGCAACGACCGACGGCGGGAAGGTGGCGCAAGTCGAAGGCACGGTCGTTAGCAAACCGGTCGATCCCGAAACGGAGGCCCATTACCGATCGGAAGGTGCGACCACGGCGCCAACGCCCGGCGTCGAGCTGATCGCCACGGGAGCCTCGGTTCAGACGAGCTGAGCTGACCCATAGGGCCCGCGCAAAAATAACTTGCGCATTCGGACTCGCTGGCATCCCGCGGCGCTGCGTTGCGGGGACCCCGCCGAACCTGCGAAGTACGCCAAGTACTCCTCGGTTCGGCTGCACCCCGCGCCTTGCGCGGCGGGCGCCATCGAGCCCTCGATGCAGCAACTTATTTTTGCGCGGGCCCTTAGGGCCCGCCGCAAAATAAACAGCGCATCTCGCGCGGGGCTGCATCCCGCTGGGCTTCGTCACGGGGACCCCGCCCTCCCTGCGAAGTACGCCGGGTACTCCTCGGTCAGGCTGCGCCCCGTTCCTCGCCCAGCGGGCGCATCCACACGCGATCTCGCACTGTTTATTTCGCGGCGGACCCTTACTGACGCGGAAGGCCAAGTTGACGCGGTGTCGCGGGCAACCGCTCCTCCTGGTACGCGACCGACGCGGCGACACCGCCGCCGACCTCGCTGGCCCGGCGATCGCCCAGAAAAGTGGGCGTGACAGGATTCGAACCTGTGGCTTCCACCGTGTGAAGGTGGCACTCTCCCGCTGAGTTACACGCCCGGGTCCCGCTTTGTAACGGGACAGGACCTCGCGTCAAGGTGGCCCGGCGGCGTTAGCACTCTGGCATGGCACTCAAATTGGTCCGTCCGGCATCCTCTGTTTTCAAGGGTCGCACGGCGGCTGCGGCCTCCGTTGCTTCTGTTGTCGCGGGGCTGCTGGTCGTTTTGCTCGGATTCGTGTCGTTGACTGTTCGTGTGGACGCCGACGATTTCGCGATTCGCCAAGTCTACTTCGGTCCTGGGCAAGGTGTGCATGAGACCGTCTACGGGCCAGGGCTTTGGCTGGTGATCCCGGGCTATGAGCGCTTGCACGTCTTCCCGCGCGGCATGCAGTTGTTCGACCTCAATGATGCCGAAGTCGCCTATGCCAAGACTCACGGAACGCCGGAAGACGTGCGCATTGGCCCGTCTCTCAAGATTCAGACCTCCGAGGGCTACCAAGTCACCGTGGACATCACCCTCTTGTACCGGGTCATCGACCCTCATACGGTGCTCACAAAGGTAGGTGCCGGTCGGTTGTACGAGTCCACGGTCGTTGAGCGACGAGCGGACAAAATTCTTCGGCAAACGCTGGGGCGCCTGGACGCTGAAGACTTTTACAGCGAGTCTCGCCGCATGGCTGAAGCAGAAAATGCCCGTCGACTTTTGGTCGATGACCTTGCGCCCTGGGGCATCCAAGTGTGGGGCATCCTGATTCGGGACTACACGTACGATGCCCGGTACCAAGAGGCGATCGAGCAGCGCAAGGTTCAGGACCAAAAGGTGTTCAAGAATCAGGCGGAGGCCGTGGCGGCGTCCAGAGAGGCCGAAAAGAATCGTGTCATCGCCGAGGGCAAGGCGACCATCGCGATCGAGAAGCAACGGGGCGATACAGAAGTCCGCCTGATCGCGGCGGATGCAGATTTGTATGCTCGGCAACGAATAGCAGAGGGTGATAAATTGGTGGCCCTCGCAGAGGCGGAGGGCACTCGTTTGGAAAACGCGGCGCTCGAGGTAAGTGGCGCCGGCAATATCGTCGGCCTGCGCATGGCTGACGCGCTGAAGGGTGCGGAGGTCATCGTGGTGTCCACGACCGGCGCTGGTGCAACCAATCCCCTTGACCTCGAAACGATGGTGAACCGGTGGTAACCGCGGCGCTATTCGCCTCTCTATTCGGCTGCACAGCGTCTACCGGGAGCACCGAGGTTGGCGTGCGCACGGTGCATTTCACGCTGATCGGCAGTCGCGGCGTGCAGGGGGAGATTTATCCCCCTGGCGGAACCTATTTTTTCCTTCGGGCCTTGTCTTCCTGGGACGTTTTTGACGTTGGCCTTCAGAACCTGAGGATGGTGCGCGAGTCTGAGGTCGGCGATCGTATTGGCGATGACTCGGTGCGATTCAAAACGGTGGACGGAAACGATATTTCTGTGAACGTGACAATTGCCTGGACAATTGACCCGGAGCGTACCCCGTACCTGCTCCAGTTCGTGGGCGGGACCACTGCGGAAGTCGAGCAGAAGCTCGTCCGCCCGGTAACGCGAGCCGTCGTGCGAGACGTGTTGAACGAACTTACGAGCGAAGAGTATTATCGGGCGGAGAGGCGCTTTCAGCTCAGCGAAGTTGCCAGCTCTCGCCTTTCCAAGATTCTGGGGCAGGAGGGCGTGCGCGTCGAACAGGTGTTGCTTGGCGAGCACCAGTTCAACACCACTTATGAGCAAACCATTCGCGACAAGAAAATAGCCGAACAGGAGGCTGCGCGCCTTTTGTCGGAAACCGAGGCCGCCAGCGAAGAGATGAAGCGCGATTTGGAGAGGGCCAAGGGTGGCGTCCAACAGGTCGTTGCCGAGGCGCGCGGAAGCGCGGGTAAGCGTCAGTTGGAGGCCGATGCCTCCTTTTTCGAGAAGGAGCGGCAGGCCACGGCGATTCTCGCCGAAAAAAGGGCGCGTGCAGAGGGTTTGGCAGCGCGTGCTCGGGCCTTGGGAGGCGCAGGCGGTCGAAACCTGGTAAAACTGCAGGTGGCCGAGGCGCTCCAAGGCAAACGCATCGTCTTCGTACCCGCCGGGGGTGGAATGGACCTGCGCACGACGGATATGAATGATTTGTTAGAAGTGTACGGATTGCAGGCGGTATCGCAGAAGGAATGACGCGGTTTGCGTCGCTTGCACTGCTCGCGGTGCTTGTGGTCTGGAGCGTGCGCAATGCGAACGGAGAGGTAGGCTGGGGCGCGTTCGAGCAGGACCCATCCGCATTTGACGGCGTCGCGCGGGTGGCGTCATTGTTCCGCGTCATTGAAGTTGGGAAGGGGCAGATGCGGCTGTCCAAGGGAGGCGTTGACCTGACGGTAACGCCGGCATCGGCGGACGTGTCCGTCGGCGACGATGTCAGTGTCGGCGGGAGGTTTGACGCGAAAAGCGGTGTGTTTGTGGCCGAGTGGGTCGAAGTCGCCCACGGGCGAACAGGGAAAAAACTCCTTTCTCTTCTCGGGCTGGCAGCAGTGGCGTTGTGGATTCCTCGGGTTGTGCGGCGGACGCCATTGGGCTGGGAGATCCGTGGCTGACCTCGTTACCCACCTCGCTACCGTGCTGCTGCCGGCGGCGCTGTTGCGCCGTCCACGCGGAACGGGTCTCGCGGCCGTGGGTGTCGTTCTTCCCGATGCGGCGTCCCGCGTCCCGTCACTTCTGTTGGAAACCCTGAACGCCCGCGCCATGGCACTCCCGGAGTGGATGTTTTGGCCCTGGGGCGTACTTCATGAGCCGATCGGCGCGTTGTTGCTTTGCGCGGTCGTCGCAGGTCGGTTCGTTCCCAAAGACCGATTGCGCGCGATGTTCGCCCTAGGCTTGGGGACCTGTGCCCATACGGCGCTCGATCTGATTCAGGATCACCATGGTCAAGGTTATTATTTGTTTGCACCGATCTCGATGTTTCGATTCGAATTCGGATGGATTGGAAGTGAAGCGTCGGTGTGGGGCGCGCTTCCTCTAGCGGCGCTTACGGCGCTGGTTTGGTGGCTTCGGCCGCCTTCCGTGCAGGGCAAGGCGTGGTAGAGGTCCCGATGCGCGGCTTCATCGTGATCGAGGGGCTCATTGGCGTCGGCAAGACGAGCCTGTGCCGATCACTGGAAACTGAGTTTGGCGCACGGCTGGTGTTGGAACCGGCAGAAACCAACCCCTTCCTCGAACTGTTTTACGGGGACCCTCGCCGCTACGCGCTGCCCGTTCAGTTGACCTACCTGCTCCAGCGGTGGCGGCAGCAAGATCGGATTCGCCAGGGCGACCTGTTCGGGCCCCTTGTGGTGTCGGATTATTGCTTTGCGAAGGACCGGCTGTTCGCAGAGAAGACGCTCGACGACGACGAAGTCACCATCTACGATCAAGTGGCGCGTTCGCTTGGCGCCAAGGCCCCGACGCCCGACCTGCTGGTGTACCTGGAGGCCCCGCTTCCCATCGTGATGAAACGGATTGCCCACCGAGACGCCCCCGGGGAGCGCGCGATCACGGCAACGTACTTGGAAGACCTCGCTGCCCGGTACGAAACGCTGCTGGAGCGTTGGACGGCCTGCCCCATTCTGCGCATCGACAACCGCGGGCTCGACATCCTGGTGGATGGGAGCGCTCGCAACGAAGTGTTCCGCCGAATAGCGTTGGCCTTAGGCGGGGAAGTTGCTTCACGGGTGACGGGCGACGACCCTCAAGCCTCCCTGTTCCCGATGCGTTAGGGAGTGGTTGCCGAAGGGGTGGGCGCCCGCTTCGACATCGTTTCCACCGCTGGCTTCGTCCGGCCGCACCGAGACCCCTGGATCCGCGCCCTTTGGACCGGGAGGCGTGGCGGGCAACCGCTCCGGCGCGAACCCACGAGAAAATCATGACCCGTCTGACGACGTTGGACCTTCGCAGCAAGAAGGCCGACAGTACCAAGATCGTGATGGTCACCGCCTACGACGCCACGATGGCTAGGCTGGTCGACAAAGCTGACGTGGACATGATCCTCGTCGGCGATAGCCTAGGCATGGTCATTCAGGGCCACGCGGACACGCTGAGCGTGACGCTCGACCAAGTGGTCTACCACACGCGTTGTGTGACTCGCGTGGTGGAGCGCGCCCACGTGTCTGGCGACCTTCCATTCGGCAGCTACCAGATCTCAGTGGAGGACGCGCTGCGCAGCGCGACACGCGTGATCCAAGAGGGCGGCGCCCAGTCTGTCAAGTTGGAGGGTGGGGAACGGATGGCGCCGACAGTGGCTCGTCTCGTGGAGATCGGCATTCCAGTGGTGGGGCATGTCGGCCTCACACCGCAGTCGGTTCACGCGATGGGCGGATTTCGTGTGCAAGGCCGCGGCGTGGAGGAGGGTGTTCGCATTGTGCGCGACGCGGTCGCCCTACAGGAGGCAGGCGCATTTTGCGTCGTACTGGAGGGCATTCCCGTGGACGTCGCGGCAGAAATCACGGCGCGTCTTACGATACCGACGATCGGAATCGGCGCGGGACCACATTGCGACGGTCAGGTCCTCGTGTGCAACGACCTGCTCGGCATGAACAGTACGTTTCAGCCGAAGTTCGTCAAACGGTACGCAGCGTTGGATGGGGTGATTGCAACGGCGATGCGTTCCTTTGGGGAGGACGTTCGTTCCGGCGCATTTCCCGATCTCGAACACTCGTTTGTTCGCAAGGCGGCACCGCGTGTCGTCGCCAGATTGGTGTGACGTGCGGACGTTGTCGTCGCTACCGGAAATGAACGCGTGGCTGTCCGGTGCCAGGGAAAGTGGCGCGCGGATTGGACTCGTCCCGACCATGGGTTTCCTTCATCGCGGGCACAGCGGCTTGATGGACCTGATCCGCCCGAGGTGTGACCGACTTGTCGTCAGCGTATTTGTCAATCCGCTCCAGTTCGGCCCCTCGGAGGATTTGGCGCGCTACCCGCGCGACCCTGAAGGCGACGCGGCCTTGTGTGAAAGGCACGGCGTGGACGTCGTGTTTTCGCCCGAAGCGTTTTACCCGACCGGATTTTCGACGGCAGTGAGCGTGGGCGGCGTTTCCGATCGGTTGGAAGGCCCTTCTCGGCCTGGCCACTTTGAGGGCGTGGCCACAGTATGCGCGCGCCTGTTTGGCGTGGTGGGGGCCGAAATCGCGGCGTTCGGCGAAAAAGACTGGCAACAACTTGCGGTGATTCGAAGGATGGTTGCTGACCTCGCGTTGCCGGTGGAAATTGTGGCGGGTGCCCTCGTGCGCGATGAGGACGGTGTCGCTTTGTCGAGTAGAAATGCCTACCTGACAGCTCCCGAGCGTGTTCGGGCGCGGACGCTGTACCGGGCACTCTCAGCGAGCGGGAAGGCATTTCGAGCCGGTGAACGGGCGCCGTCGGCGTTGGTCGCTGTGGGCCTCACGGTTTTGGAGGCGGATTCGGTGGACTACTTCGAGGTGGTCGACGGCCAAACCTTGGCGCCAGTCGTTCACGCCGCTCCAACGTGTCGCGTCCTCGTGGCGGCGAAAATCGGGGGCACACGCTTGATCGACAACCTGGCGCTGGGGGCTGGATGAGCCTGTCGTGGATGGCGGTTCTGGTGGTTCTCATTGTGCTGAACCAGAGTTTTCACCGCTCGCGGGGATTGGTGGGATCGCCGTTGTGCTTTCGGATCATGGTATCTGCCAACCTATCGCTGATCCTTTGCCTTGCGGCTTGGCCTTGGCTTCCGGGTGTGAGCCCGTTGCCCGGGTTGGCTCGGTTGTTGGTCGGAATGATGATCGCGATGCACATTGCGACAGCGTTCCAAGCGCGCTCCACGCTGGTCACCGAAGCGGCACGTGACCGCGCAGAAGAAGCCTGGGCTGCGGCGGCCAAGCGCATCGACGCCCTGGACGACGAGTAGAGGGCGCGATCCCCACAAGCCGGACCCGACCCGACCCGACCCGCTCCCGGTCCCGCTCCCGGTCCCGCTCCCGACCCCGCTCCCGGCGTCGCCCCTGGAAGCGTCAGCGATCATTCTGGAGCTTCTTCGCCAAGGCTACGAGCATCGCCACGACGCGATCGAGCTGCTCCTTACCGGACCGATGCGTTGCGTCCTCGACA